>CAXUJE010000006.1:34295-39849 GCA_964251035.1 uncultured Acetobacteraceae bacterium | reverse complement strand
CAAAGAGCAGCAAGCGCAGCGTAGCCCGCCCACGAATGTCGTGGAGGATCAGTTCGGTCGGGAACGGGCAAAGCGGCATCGTGCGGTCGGTCGCGCCGGTTCGTGCTGTGCGTCCACCGGATAGCCGGCCGGCTCGGCAGCGCCGCTGTTGCCGAATACATCCGGCCCGCTGCCGTTGATGCAATGGCTTGTAGCCGCCGGCCAGACCGGCCAACGTTTCATAGGACAGCACAGTGCGGTACGGCGATATGACCGGATCGCTGTAGCCGTGATATATGATCAGCCTCTTGCCCTTGGCCAGGAAGCGCGCGACCCGGGCCGGATCGTCGGCGCTGTTGAGCTTCAGGCTTGCGTACAGCCGTCTCCGTGTCTCGGCCGGGACTACGCCATTCTTTTCGAAATCGTCGCTGTTCAGGTTGATGTCGGGTTGATACAGCCCGAGATAGCTGACGAGGTTGTAAGCTTCGTACCAGTTGAGGGATGACTGGACGCCGATGGTCAGCGGCGGCGCGCCCCAGGGCTGCGCGTCCATCGGGTTCGGCACGGGCGTCGCGTTCTCGTCGACAGGCAGTTTGGCGGGGCCGCATGGTGCGAGCAGGTCGCTCACCGGCGAACCCGGATAGATCATAGATCAGGTTTCCATCCGAGTCCGTCACCGGCGCTATGATCGCCTTGATCGCGTCGGCATGACCCGAATTGGTCGATGCTGTGGCGAGTCCTTTGATGATCTGCTGCGGCGTGCCGTCCTGGAGCACTAGGTTTCCGTCCAGCCCGCCGCCACCCAGGAACAGGAACTTGCCATTCCAGAAACCCGGCCTGATTGAGCCCGGCTCCTTCCATCCGTCCTCACAGTGCCGTTCACGCGTCAACAGGCCTGCGACCTATAAGCAAAGGGGACGTCAGTCGTGCTGGTGATGGTCACGTCCTGCACATCCAAAGCCGCCAGCGCAGCAGTTGAGCATGCCACCGCCGCCATGGCTGGTTGTGCCGTGGCTATTCCAGCCAATATGCCGAGGCCCAGAAGTGGGCAAAGCGCGCTGACCTTCAGCATAGCAAATCGGTTCTTTATCATATTGGTCTTCCCAGTCATTTTGATTGTTTATTGCAAAATCTATTTCTCTTCGTCGAATATCCTTTCAGGTTTCGAACTCGTGTGCTTGGTCGGGATTGGCGACGAGGCCGGGCTGAACCGGGTCAATCACGCTTAGCTCGCCGAAGCGGCGCCGCCGGGCAAGATGATGAGCTTGCCGCGAGCCTGCCCGCTCTGGCTGACGTCGAGCGCCGTACGCCAACCCTCAAGGCTGAACGTGCGAGCCACCGGCACCGTGAACCGGCCGGCCGCCGCAAGCCGGGCGAAACTTGCCGAGCACGTCGTAGCGCGACGTGGCATCTTCTCCCAAGCTGCTGCGGGCGCCAAGCTGCGAGGCCGCCCCGAAGTCGGTGATCGTCAGAACACGGCGAGGATCGCCGCCGGCGATCCTGATGAGGTCGGGCAACACGCCGCTGACGGGCGCGGTGTCCAGAACCAGGTCGGGAGATCCTCCGGTGATCTCGACAAAACTCCGCCGGAACACGCGTCCAGTGCTTCATGATCGCGTAGCCTGATGCGCCAGCGCTGGCGCAGCCGGCATAGTCGGCCATTCCCAGCACATGATCGCCGACGCCGACGTCGGTCACGTCCGCGCCCACCGCATCGATAAGGCCTGAAACCTCCAGCCCGATCCCGCGAGGGAGATCGCCGGCGAACAAGCCCCGGCACAGGGCCCAGTCGGCAGGGTTGAGCCCACATGCGTGAACGAGGACCCGGATGCGGCCGGGACCCGGGCCATCGAACTTTTGGTTCCATCGCTACCGGACCCCCGACGAGCACATGCCAGAGTTTGGTGCTGGGGCGTTGTCCGTCATAGCGAGCGCGCGATCAGCAGCTTCATGATTTCGTTCGTGCCGCCGTAGATGCGCGACACCCGCGCGTCCTTGAACATGCGCGCGATCGGGTACTCGTCCATGTAGCCGTAGCCGCCATGGAGCTGCAGGCACTCGTCAATCACGCGGCATTGCAGGTCGGTCGTCCAGTATTTCGCCATCGACGCCGTCGTCGCGTCCAGCCGGCCGGCGAGATGCAGCGCGACGCAGTGGTCGACAAACACTCGCGCGACGGCCGTCTCCGTCTTGCACTCGGCGAGCTTGAACTGGATCGTCTGGTTTTCGATCAGCGCACGGCCGAACGTCTTGCGGGACTTCACATACTCCACCGTCACCGCCAGCGCTCGCTCCATGGTCGCGACTGCGCCGACGGCGATGATGAGACGCTCCTGCGGAAGCTGCTCCATGAGCTGCGCGAAGCCTCGCCCCTCCTCGGTCCCGAGCAGGTTGAACGTCGGCACGCGCACCTCGTCGAAGAACAGCTCCGACGTGTCGGCGGCCTCCATCCCGATCTTGTCGAGGTTGCGGCCCCGCGCGAAGCCCGCCGCGCCGTCCGTCTCCACCGCGATCAGCGAGGTGCCGCGCGCGCCCTGCGCCGGGTCGGTCTTGGCGACGACGAGGATGAGGTTCGCGGTCTGCCCATTGGTGATGAACGTCTTGGCGCCGCTCACCACGTATTCGTTGCCATGCCGGCGCGCCGTCGTCTGCACCGCTTGCAGGTCCGATCCCGTGCCCGGCTCGGTCATCGCGATCGCGCCGACATACTCGCCGCTGGCCAGCTTCGGCAGCCACGCCGCTTTCTGCTCCGCCGTCCCGAAGCATTCGACATACGGCATGACGATCGCGTTGTGCAGCGTCGCGCCCCATGCGCCGAGGCCGCGCAGCGCCAGCTCCTCGATCAGCACGACCTCGTGCCGGAAGTCGCCGCCCGCGCCGCCGTGGTCCGCGGACGTGGACAGGCCGAGCAGCCCGTCCGCCCCGGCCTGCGTCCACAGCGTGCGCTCCACCACGCCGTCGCGGCGCCACTGGTCGAGCTTGGCCGGCGGCGCGTGGTGGTCGAGGAAGCGCGCGACGGTCTGGCGAAACAGGTCCAGCTCGGCGTCGGCGGCGACATGCCCGTCCATCATCGCGCTCCGGTTGTCTGACGGTAGCGGTCGCGCAACAGGCGCTTGACCAGCTTGCCGGTCGGGCTGCGCGGCAGCGCGGCGTCGAAATCCACGCTCCGCGGGCATTTCAATGGCGAGAGGCGGGTGCGGCAGAACGCGATCAGCCTGGCCTCCAGGTCCGGCCCCGCGTCGTCCATGCTCACCGGCTGCACCACGGCCTTGACCTGCTCGCCCATCTCCTCGTCCGGCACGCCGAACACGGCCACGTCCATCACGGCGGGGTGCGTGACCAGCACGTCCTCGGTCTCCTGCGGGTAGATGTTCACGCCGCCGGAGATGATCACGTACGCCTTGCGGTCGGTCAGATACAGGTAGCCGTCCTCGTCGACGTAGCCGACGTCGCCGAGCGTGGACCAGCCGCGCTCGTCGTAGGCCGCGCGCGTCTTCTCCGGGCTGTTGTTGTATCCGAATTTCGGCCCGTCGGCGAACCAGACCGTCCCGGTCGCGCGCGCGGGCAACTCGGCGCCGGTCGCGTCGTCGACGATCTTGAGCGTGCCCACGATCGCGCGCCCGACCGTGCCGCGATGCGCGAGCCATTCCGCGGAGTCGACCAGCGTCAGCCCGTTCCCCTCGGTGCCGGCGTAGTATTCCGTCAGGATCGGCCCCCACCACGCGATCATCGCGTCCTTCACGTCGGCCGGGCACGGCGCAGCGGCATGGACGGCGTGACGCAGGGCGGACAGGTCGTGCCGGGTGCGAACTTCGGCCGGCAGCTTCAGCAGGCGCACGAACATGGTCGGCACGAGCTGCGTGTGCGTCGCCCGATGCTGCTCGAGCAAGCGCAAGAACGCCTCCGGCTCGAATTTCTCCATCACCACCACCGTGCCGCCGAGTGCTATGGCCGCCATCGAAAAGCGTAGCGGGGCCGCGTGATACAGCGGGGCAGGGGAGAGATAGACGCTGTCCGGCCCCATCCCGAGCCGGTCCTGAACCAGCGCCTTCATAAACGGCAGCAGGACGGCGATCGGCCTGGTCTCCAACGGCTGTTTGACGCCTTTCGGCCGTCCCGTCGTGCCCGACGAATACAGCATGTCGGCCCCAGCGACCTCGTCGGCCACGGGTTCGGCCGGGCAGTCGGCCAGCGCCTCGGCCCACGACCCGTCTGGGCCAGTGACGAACAGGCGCGCGGCCCCTGCGACCGCGGCGACCGCGTCCGTGCCCATCCCCAGCACCACCGCCGGCGATACGACCAGCACGCGCGCGCCGCAGTCTGCGACGATGTAGGCGATCTCGTCGCGCGTCAGCCAGGTGCTGATCGCAGTGTAGTAGAGGCCGCAGCGCTGCGCCGCCCAGCATACCTCCATGAACGGCAGGCAGTTCTCCATCATCAGCGCGATATGGTCGCCGTGTTTCAGGCCGAGCGAGCGGAAAAGCTGCGCCCCGCGGTTGGATTGCGCGTCCAGCGCGCGATAGGTGATCGCCTCGCCGGAGCCGGCCATCAGGTAGGCCGGCTTGTCCGGCGTGGTCCGCGCGTGGATGGAAGGGTGGAACACCGCTGCCTCCTATGATGTTCGTCTGGCCCAGCGCGGCTTGAAACCTACAGTAAGCATATCAATCACCCGCTCAGAAATCTTTTCTGCGGCGAGTTTGCCGTCCGGCCGGTACCACTGCGCGATCCAGTTGATTGCGCCCAGCAGGGCGGACGAGGTTTCCCGAACGTTCGGCGCGTGAACGGACCCGTCCGCTGCGCCCTCTTCGACCAGGGTCCTTAAGCCGTCATGGATGCGCCGTTTCAGAAGGCGGAAGCGCTCCGCACTGTGCTGTGACGGCGCCGCCTCGTCGGTTCAGATCACGCAGACGCCGAAATCCGTCATCGTGATACCTGCGTAGGCGGACAAGAGCGCGCAACCGGTCGAGCCCGGAGCCCTGTCTCGCCGCCACGTCGTCCAGCGTCGTCGAGACGAAGCGCCGCACGTTGAAAATCTAGACGGCAGCGCGCAGAAGCGCCTCCCGCTTGCGCGCATTTTATCCGGGCCGGCCGCAAGCTGCTGATGCATCACGGCTTCAGCGATGGAGCGATGGCGCCGTTCAGCACGACCACCTTTTATAGGAAGCTCGCCGTCAGGAGCGGCGGCTACGACGCGACCTAGGAGAACGTGCGCCTGTTCATGGTGCCGGGAATGGTCCATTGCCAAGGCGGTCCAGGTCCGAACACCTTCGACGCGCTCACCGCGCTTGAGCGATGGGTCGAGCACGGCCGCGCGCCGGAAAGCATCATCGCCACGCACTACGCCGACAACCCGGCCATGCCGGCGGACCGGACCATGCCCCTATGCCCGTTCCCCACTCAAGCAACCTTCGCCGGAACCGGCGATGTGGGGAGCGCTGCCAACTGGAATTGTCAGACGAACAGCAAGCTGCTGTCGGTGGGGCCGGACGGGCTGGACACCGGCGCGGACGGGAACTGAGGCGTTCCCGAGCCGCATCAGCCACATACGCCCAAAGCGGCGAGACGCTCGGCTTCC
>CAXUJE010000006.1:24079-34195 GCA_964251035.1 uncultured Acetobacteraceae bacterium | reverse complement strand
CGTTCCCGAGCCGCATCAGCCACATACGCCCAAAGCGGCGAGACGCTCGGCTTCCGGGTCCAAGAACCCCGCATCCGCCAGGATCGCCTTCGCGGCCCCGCGCCGGGTTGCGCGGGACTGCGGCCAGTGCTTCCGAGAAGCGCGGAGCCGGCTCGATGAAGCCGGCCCGGCGGGTGAACGCCTCGCGCGCCGCGTTGTGGGGGTGCGCCAAGGTTTCGGCCAGTGACAGGACGGGCGCGAAGCAGGCAGGCGTGCCCTCCATCGCCGGCAGCGAGGAGGCTGCAACCATGCTTTGCAGCAGCGCCCTTCCGTCCGTGGTCGCGCAGTCCACCACTTGCACCCGGTCGATGGCGCGCGCTCAGGACGGCAGCCAGCATGCCGAACGCCATCAGCATCCCACCGCCACCGAAGTCGCTGACCAAGCTGACCGGCGGCGTCGGCTTTCCGCCCGCGCGGCCGAAGCCGTGCAGCGCGCCGGCGAGCGCGATGTAGTTGGTGTCGTGCCCCGCGGCCCGAGCCAGCGGCCCCGTCTGTCCCACCACGTCATCCGCCCGTGGACGAGCGACGGCCGTCCGGCGCGCAGAACGTCCGGCCCGAGCCTCAGCCACTCCGTCATGCCGGGCCGGAATTCCCTCCAGCAGACCGTCCGCCGGGTGAACGAGCGCGCATCACGCCCGGTCCCTGCGCGTGATTGATGTCCATGGTCAGCGCGCGGCGGGAGCGCAGCAGGATGTTCGTCTCGGGCGGGGTGCCAGGACCGCCGCTGACGCCGGGCCGTTCCACGCGGATCACGTCCGCGCCGTGGTCGGCCAGCATCATCGCCGCGAACGGCGCCGGCCCCAGCCCCGCCGTCTCGACGATCCTGACGCCCGCGAGCGCGCCCGCCATGACGTCTCAGCGCGGCGCCATGCGGATCGCGCCGTCCAGCCGCACGTCCTCGCCGTTGAAGTAGCCGTTCTCGACCATCGCGAGAGCGAGCGCCGCGAACTCCGCCGGCTGGCCGAGCCGCTTGGGGAACGGCACCGAGGCGCCGAGCGCCGACAGCACGTTCTCCGGCAGGGCTGCCAGCAGCGGCGTCTCGAAGATGCCGGGCAGGATCGTGTTGATGCGGATGCCCTCGCCCGAGAGATCCCGCGCGATCGGCAGCGTCATCCCCACCACCCCGGCCTTGGAGGCGGAGTAGGCGGCCTGCCCGATCTGCCCGTCCTCGGCGGCGACGGACGCGGTGTTGACGATCGCGCCGCGCTCACCGTCCGCCAGGAGGGGCGCGTCCAGCATCCCGGCAGCGGACTTCACGATGCAGCGGAAGCTGCCGACAAGGTTGATCTGGATCACGCGGTCGAAGGACGCGATCGGGAACTGCTTGACCGCGCCGGTCTGCTTGTCGCGCCCCGCCGTCCTCACCGCGTTGCCGACGCCTGCGCAGTTGACCAGCACGCGCTCCTGCCCAATCGCCGCGCGCGCCTTGGCGAAGCCCGCGTCGACGGAGTCGTCCGACGTCACGTCCACCGCGCAGAAGCAGCCGCCGACCTCCGCGGCCACGGCCTCTCCGAGCTGCGCGTTCAGATCGAACACCGCCACCCGCACGCCACGGGCCGCGAGCGCCCGCGCCGCCGCGGCCCCCAGGCCGGACGCGCCTCCGGTCACGACCGCGCTGATCGTCGCATCGAGCTTCATCGCGTCCTCCTCAATGCAGCGCTTCGACGATGGTGACGTTGGCCAGGCCCCCGCCCTCGCACATGGTCTGCAAGCCGTACCGGCCGCCGCGGGCGCGCAGGGCGTGGACCAGCGTCGCCATCAGCTTCGCCCCGCTCGCGCCCAGCGGATGGCCGAGCGCGATGGCGCCGCCGTTGACGTTGAGCTTGGCCGGGTCCGCGCCGGTGTGCTTGAGCCATGCGAGCGGCACCGGCGCGAACGCCTCGTTGACCTCGAACAGGTCGATGTCGTCGATGGAGAGGCCCGCGCGCCGCAGCGCCTTGTCGGTCGCGAACAGCGGCTCTTCCAGCATGATCACCGGGTCGCCGCCAGTGACGGTCAGGTGGTGGATGCGGGCCAGCGGCGTCAGCCCGTGGTCCCGCAGCGCCTGCTCGGAAACCACCAGCACCGCGCTCGCGCCGTCGCAGATCTGGCTCGCGTTGGCGGCCGAGATGCGGCCGCCTTGGCGCAGCAGCTTCACCGCGCCGATCGACTCCATGCTGGCGTCATGGCGGATGCCCTCGTCCCGGTCGTGCGTCCGGCGCCCGTCCGGCGTGTCGACGTCGAGCTTGACGATCTCCCGCTCGAATGCGCCCTCGCGCGTGGCGGCGGCAGCGCGGCGGTGGCTTTCCAGCGCGTAGGCGTCCAGCGCGGCGCGATCGAAGCCGTGCTTCTCGGCCATCATCTCCGCGCCGTCGAACTGGGTGAACGCCACATCCGGGTAGTCACGGTCGAGCCCCGGGCTTTTCGCGCTGCCGGCCTCGGCCTTCCTGGCGAAGCGGCCGGTCGAACCCATCGGCACGCGGCTCATGGACTCCACGCCCGCCGCGATCACCACGTCCTGCGTGCCGGACATCACGGCCTGAGCCGCGAACTGGATCGCCTGCTGCGAGGAGCCGCACTGGCGGTCGATAGTGACGGCCGGCACGCTGCGCGGCAGGGATGACGCGAGCACGGCGTTGCGCCCGACATGGAGCCCCTGCTCCCCGGTCTGGATCACGCAGCCCATCACCACGTCCTCGACGGCAGCGGGGTCAATGCCGCTGCGCCCGACGACGGCGTCCAGCGTCGCGGCCGCGAGGTCCACAGGATGCCAGCCGGACAATGCGCCGCCGCGCCTGCCGCCTGCCGTCCGCATGGCATCCACGATGTATGCCTGGGCCATGACATCCTCCCTTTCGCGTTGTTGCCTCCGCCACGGCTCCGTGCGACGACTGTGCGCGGAGCCATGCTTGCATACCGAACAGTACAGGCAAACGGGATCAGGCCGCCAGCACTCCGGTCACGGCTGTCGCCCCAAGTCGGCGAGCAGCCCTTCGATCCGGATGGCGAAGCAACGGTGACGTTCGACCTCGCGCGGCCAGCCGCGTCCCTCGGCGCCGTCGGCCAGCGCCAATTCCAGCTCGCGCCGCCCGCGCAGGCGCGGGGCATAGGCCGGCGTGGTCACGAAGCGCGCGCAGGTCAGGAACAACTCGCATTCGCACGGCCTCTCGGCGGGCAGGCGCAGGCAGTGGCCCAGCTCCAGCTCTGTCTTGAGGAAGTCCGTCTTGAGCCAGTCCACAACGCCCTCACCGAGCTTGCCTGCGCGCACCGCTTCGGCCCCGGGACCCGCGATCACCGCACCGGGTCCGAGCACGGTCTTGCAGTCGCGCAGCACCTCGGCGTCGCTGATGCGGGCGTAGATCATCGCCATGGCCGGACTCTCGTGGCCGAGACACCCATGATCGTGTGCAGCTTGGCGTCGCGCTCGGCAAGCTGCGTGCCCACCGTGTGGCGGAACCGGTGCGGGGTCACCAGGGCCGCCCCCGTCAGGCCGCCAAGGCCGGCCGTCTCGCACGCCCTCTGGAGCGCGGCATGGAACAGGTAGTGCGTCGAGAACAGCCGCACGCGTCCCACGAAAAGGAACCGGACGCGGGCGCCGGCGCGCTCGTCGCGCAGGTCGCGATCTGGCGTCCTGGCCCGCAGTGCCGCCACAGCGCGCAGCGCCGCCGCACTCCTGGTTCGGCGCGCGCTTGGTGGCTGCGGGGACAGAGATCGTGATGAACAACGAGATGGGCGATTTCACGCCCAAGCCCGGCGTGCCCAACCAGTTCGGGCTCGTGCAGGGGACAGCCAATGCCGTGGCGCCCGGCAAGACGCCCCTGAGCTTGATGTCGCCCACGGTCGTCACGAGGGACGGGCACGTGGTGATGGTCATCAGCAGCCCCGGCGGGTCGCGGATCATCACGACCACGCTGGAGGCGGTCTCCAACATGACCGACTACGGGATGACCGTGCAGGAGGCGATCGACGCGCCGCGCATCCACATGCAATGGCTGCCGGACACGATCTACCTCGAACCCTACGCCCTCTCCCCTGACACGCGGAAGACGCTCGAGGCCGAGGGCTACAGGTTCACCGACGGCGCGCCATGGGGGATTGCGGAAGGCATCCCGGACATGCGTCCACAGGCCCTTGCCGCATGCCGCTTGCTGAGAACCTGTCTTGGGCCGCCGAGGTTTGCAAACGCTCATGTCCAGGCGTCGTGCCGGCACCCTGATCGAGCTACCTGGTATATAGGGCGATGCGGCTGAAGTATTGCCGGATCAAGTGCCGCGACCCTTGGATGTCAAGCGTTGCCAATGCGACGGCGTATGCTGCGATACCCAGCACAACTTCCGCGAGAAGCCCGCCAATTCCGGGAAGCGGCCGCACGACCATGATCACGAGCGCCATGAAACCCGTTGCAGCGGCAAGTTGAACGGTCTCGTGCACCGGGATCGGCAACGCATAGCAGCGCTTGGCCAGAAAAGTTGCATGCGCGAAGGATATGGCGCCTGCGATGTTCAGCGCCACGGCCGAGCCGACCAAGCCCCATCGTGGAATCAACAGCAGGTTCAGACCGAGGTTGACCGCGGCACTCAAGGCGGTGACCTGCACTGCCAAGCCCGTCCGCTTGCCGAGCTGGAACGAGGTGTCGATGTACTGGGCACGTAGCCCGATCAGTACTGAGTATAGCGCAAGCCAGGGGATAACCTGCTCGGCCGGATCGCGAAACTGTGGGCTGATCAGTATACCGCACAACTCATGGGAAACCAGCGTCAAACCAACGCCAGCAGGGAACAACAACCCTGCTAGGAAAATATAGTTCCTGCGAAGTAAGCTCTGTGCCGTGGCATGATCACCGCTGTCCACTGCTCGTATCGCTGTCGTGAATCCAGCCATGCCAATTCCCGTCGAGATCAATCCCAACGAATTATGCACAAGTGTCGAGGCTACCGTGTAATGTGCGACGGCCTCGACCGTCAGGAGTGCGCCCAGCATGACGCGGTTGATCGAGGCGCCCAGACCATACAGGATCATCGTTACGCCAATGGGCGTGGCATAGACAACGAATGATCGGGCAAGCGCCTTATCAAACCTCCCGCGCAGACTGATCGAGCCATCTCCCAAGTAAAGGGATCCCGCGACGAACATCGAGGCGAAGGTGACGCCAAGGACCATCTCCGCCGATCCCGTGAAATGGCCCACGGCAGCACTGCTGGCGAGGATCAGGGCATTGCGGGTGAAGCACATCCAGAAATAGCGCGCGGGCCTGAATCGGCCAACTTGGATTCGCGACGTGAACTCAAACCAGCCATAGGCCCAGGCGCCCCCCAAAAACAGCCATGCATACCGCTGATACTGCCCAAGCAGGCCGAGCAGGGTGACCGTTTCCATCAATACCGCGGAAGCCGCGCAGACTCCGCCGAACATCAGCAGCAAGGTGGCCATGAACGCCGGGTCGTTCGCATGTCCCTGATACCAGCGCTGAAAACTCACCGACATCCAGTCGAACAGGACATTGTTGCCGACCGTGATGACAGTGAGACCCAAGCCATAGATGCCGTAGCTTTCGGGGGCGAGAAGCCATGTGAGCAGCGTCGCCGTAGCGAGGCCCAACGCGCCGGAAACGACCTTGCTCGCGATGTATGCGGCTCCATCCCGCAGGCGCACGGACTAAATGCCCGCTTTGTCGCCGTGCGTGCGCCGAACGCTCGGCATAGTGCGAACCCAGCGGTGCCGGCGAATTGCAAAGGCACGATCATAGGCCGCCAGCAGGGAAGAAACCGAAAACTGCCACGCCAGCTGCGTGCGGACTCGCGCGGCGCCAGCCCGGCCCATCGAAGCGCGTAACTCCGGGTCATCAAGCAGTCGAGCTATTCCACCCGCGAGCGCCCGCTCGGAGTTCGGTTCCACATACAGCCCGGCCTCTCCAGCCGAAACGCGGGTCTCACGCAGGTCGTAGGCAACCACCGGCAACCCGAAGAACATATACTCCACGACCTTGTTCATGGTGCTTTTGTCCGACCACGCATTCTTCGGATCGGGGTCGATGCCGAGGTCGGCGGCAGATAACGCCTCGCACAGCGTGTCGTCGCTGACGCGCCCCAGAAAACGGCAGCAGTCGCCCACCCCGATGTCCTCGGCATACTTCGCTATGGCGGATTGATGCGGGCCGCCGCCGATCACCAAGCAATGGATGTCGCGACGGCCCAATTCGTCGCGCAGGATCTGCATGGCCCGGACAAGGTGGTCGACGCCATCCTGTTTACAGATCTCGCCGAGATAAGCAATCAGGAACGGCTTGCCCCGGCTCCATTCCGCCGAGTGCTCCCGCACCCTGAAGCGTGCGAGGTCGGGCCCGGACCGCACGACATAGACCTCGTCGTCCCGCTTGCCGCCGCGTGAGATGGCGAGCGCCTTGTGGCTCTCGTTCGTCGTGATGACGACCTGGGCGGCGCGGAACGTCATGCGCTCCAGCGACAGCAGCGCCTTGTACAAGAAATGCTGCTCACTGCGGCCGAACTTGACCGCGAACATCTCCGGTGAAAGGTCGTGGTGATCGAACACGAACACTTTGCCAAGAAGACGCCAGAATAGCCCGAGCGGCCAATAGATCTCCGGAGGATTGCACGCCTGCAAGACGTCGAAGCCTCGCCCGAACAGTGCGACGCGAACGGTCAGGAGCGTGACCATCGTGAAGCACCAAGCAAATTCAGCGACGAACCCCAACGCGCCCTGCGCTTCAATCGGCAGGGCATAGCGGTAGATGTCCACGCCTTCGATCGTCTCGAACGCAGCCACCAAGCCCTTCATTTTCGGGCAGATCACGCTGACTGCGTAACCCGCTTCGGCCAACGTCGTCGCTTCGAGCCATACGCGCCGATCGAACGGCACGGGTAGGTTCTGCACGATGATGAGCACGCGCCGGGCAGGCGCTTCCGTCCGATCAGCCGATCCCGACATCCAGGCGAACTCCTTCTGCTGCCGCGCTTCGTCCATTCGGCGACGCGGACTCGGGTCGGGAAACGATGAAGGCGAGCTCGCAGCGCAGCATTTTCCCAGGAGCGGCCCGACCCTGGCCGATGAGGGCTAGGGTGGGCGTCTTACCGCCGAAATGCGGAGAGTACCACCCGAGGATCGGATCGGTTTCGCCGCAATGGACGGACCATAGCAGGTCCGGCGCCAGCGCGAGGACGGCCGAGCCCGGCCCAGCCGCAGCCCAGGAGAGGATTGCACGCGCCCCCTCCAACCGGCATTCGACGGACGGGTGTAGATGGAACGCGAGGCGCGCGTCGGCCGCCACGGGTCCTTCGATCCAGTCGCATATGGCGAGGCTCCGCGCCGTACGGTCCAGCACCAGCCTCCGACGGTGCTTCGCCCAGGGTGCGGCGCCCAAGTATCCATCGTGGCACGCCTCGACGGATGCGGTAGGCCCGTCGGCGAGCCCGGACTCTGCAAGAAGTTCGGCGTCGGGCCTGGTTCGCCAGAGAAACGCACCAGCATGCTTGGCTTGGCTCGCGCCCCCGAGTTCGAGCGTGTTGTGGGCAAGGGTCGAACGGAAGTAGTTCCGCCACTCCGTCTCGCCATGATAGCAATACGTCCCGGGATCGACCAGGATCTCCTGTCCGCCGAAACGCAGTTCGAACGACAATGCATCGGCGTGGGCATGCGCGGCCGTTGCCAGAAACCCGTGTGGGCCGTGGTCGAACCGGCACCAGACCTCATGCGGACCTGCGGCCAGGTCGCGCAATATCGAGATGCCCGCTTCTGGAAAGAAACTAGGGCGCGTTTCGGGCGCCGATGCCGCAGCCCGGTGATCGGCCGCCATGCTGCTCAGCAGCGCTGCGCCGACGTTGCGAGCACTCGGCGCCGGCCACCAGGACGGGCGACCCAAAATGGTCGCCCCGACCTCCAGGACCGTCCCGGTCCCAGTCCCCGGCACGTCCAACAGGAGCGCGCGGGCATCATCCCCATCGCCCTGCCGCGCCCCGTTGCCACGCACATCCACGGTGGCCGCAAGCGCGTTCAGCATCCGGCTGACCCCCGTCCAGTACCTTTCGCCGAGTGACGGTCCGGACGCATCGGCCTCGATGCCGGCAACCAAGAAGAGCTCGGCTACGAAGACATGGTAATCCCCCGCCATCTCCCGGTTGACGCCGTCGGGGAAGTTCTGCCGCCAAACTTCGCGCTCGAGGCACGCGGCTGCGTTCCGGGACCAGCGGCCGCTCTCCGCGAACACCGGGAATGCCCGGCTGGCGGCGAGCAGGCCTGCCATCTCGGCAATAAGGTGGTTGTTCGCGGATGTCCCACGGCTGTGGAACGTCGCGATCCAAGCTTGGTGGGCGTGCAACTGCCGCCGGAACAGCGGGTCGTTCTCAAAACTCGCCTCGACACCCGGGACGCCGTCCAGCAGCCGCCGGGTCCAAACCCAGGCCAGAAGCCGAAGGCCGATCTCGATCCCACTGACCCAATGGACGCCCTGGAGCGGTGGGTTCGCCTGTATCCACGAGCGCAGGTGGTCCAGCGCCCGGTCGGCGAACCGCCGGTCGCCGGAAAGGTGGTACGCCGCCGCCAGCACGGTCAGATGGTGGAGGCGTGACACCTCCCACAGATGCTTGATGTTCCCAACTCTGGCCTGGTCACGGAACGGGATCGCAAAGCAGTAGGCGTCCGCTGGCCCCCGGACATGGGTTGCGGGATCGCGGAACCAGTCTGGATGCCGGCCCGACAGATCGGCAACCGTCGCGAAGATCGGCCACTGCCCGTTATCGAGAAGCCCGCGGGCTGAGGCCAGCACCTTCTCTGCCCCAACCGCGTCACGCGCCGCCTTTTCCGGAACCCGGCCCCCTGCCCATCGCGGGTGCGCGACCGGCACCGGCCACCGCTCTCCCCTGCGCCGGCGCCAAAGGCGCTGGATGGCGGCGTTGCGGACGCGCCAGGCAACCTCTCGAACGCCCATGCTGCGAAGGCGGTGCAGGTACCAAGCCGGCGTCACGGTCAACCCGGGCTCGGTAGCGGCGCGCTGTGACTGTGATCCAAGACAAGGCCCGGCGGCTGCCGCGCTCCGGACCGCGGCAGCACCGCCAAAACCGGCACGCCCAGCACCCGCTCCACGGTCTCAATCGTGAGGCAGTGATTGCCGAACGTGAGCGCGATCAGCAAGGAGAATGCGCTTGCGACCAGACCGACCAGAACGCCCGCCGCCGCGAAAAGGCGCTTGTTCGGCCAGACCGGCGTATCGGAGGTTGCCGGGTTCTGCACAACCTTCACGCTTCCGACCCCTGCCCGGTCGAGATTATCGGCATAGCGCGCATCGGCGAGGCGCTGGCGTGTGATCACTGTCGTGGCTTCTATGTCGCTGATGCGGCGGTCATAGTCGCGGAGCCGCACTTCATCCTGCACGAGCTGCCGCAGCTGGACGTCGTAAGAAGCCAAATCCGCTTGCAACCCGGCGATCGTGCCGGCAAGAGGTGCAAGATCGGTCTCGAGCGACGCCAGTTGCGTCCTGAGACTATTCGCCATCGGATTGACGCCGATGGTGACTGCGACGTCTCGTGCCTGCGTGCGCGCCAGATCCCGCTGTATGGAGGCAAGCTCGGCCGTGAGGCCCGCCACAGCGGGGAAATCCGGCCCGAACCCCCGCGCAGCAAGCTCCTGCCGGCGCGCCGTCAGGTCGCGCGCCCGCTTCTGCGCGTCGTTGGCGTTGGGCGAGTTCTGGCTCATTGTCTGCAAGGTGATCGTAGCCGGCGTGCGCTCAAGCGCTGCGGTGATAAAGTTCATCTGCGCCTCGATCGACAACTTGCGCTGTGCCACGTTCCGAAGCTCCTGCAGATCCTTGCCGCGCTGCTGCACCAACTGGCTGCGCTGCTCGGCTACGGAGAACAGGCCGTGCGCAGTTGCATAATCGGCCCGTTGACGCTGCAGCTCCTCGAGCAGCGCTTCGCTCTCGCTCGCTTGCCGTTCCAATACCGGCCGCCGGCTTTGGCTGAATGCCAAGGTGTGCATTGCCCTGAAGCGATCCATGAGGACTCGAAGCGCTTCCTCCGCGACCTCGCGCGGGGGGTTTGGCCCCGGGGCCCGGCGACAGGTGGGGGGCTTTGTGGGCGCGGCCCCCCG
>CAXUJE010000006.1:0-24069 GCA_964251035.1 uncultured Acetobacteraceae bacterium | reverse complement strand
CCGAGCCATCAAACCCCGACGCCCTTCCTCCGCGACCTCCCGGGGCGGATTGCGCAGCGCGACCTCGATCACGTTGGTGAGCTTGATGGACGAAACCGACAGGTCTTTGGAGAATGCTTTTATGGCAACACTCTCAAGCGGGATATTGCGCGGCGCCGAGGCCGCCAGTTCTGGGTATAGTCGCTGGATCGTCAATGCCTGCACGACATCACGCATCAAGTCTACGCTGTTGGCGATCTGTACTTCGGTATCAACCGTTTCTTTCATTGAAATTGATGGCGAGGACTGCCCCGATCCAGATGTCTCCGGCTGCGGAAGGTATTCCCGGCCAGCTTGAACCAACAAACGTCCAACCGCCTCGTATCTCGGCGTGACCGCATAGCCAACACATATGCTTGCAATAATCGGTACCAGGAAACTCAGTAACAACGCTGCCTTGTAGCGTAGGACGACTGTCCAAACCTCGGTCAACGACGGCAATGCCATGGTTGGGTTCATGTGATACTTCCGAAGATGACGTTGCAGCAGTACCTGCTAGCTAATTTTCTCAGCGAGTGCCGGGCACCACCGCCCGGAAAGCGTCGACCATCTCCACAAAGGCGGGCTTCCCTGCACCGGATCGGTACCGTTAACGTTGCCTTCGCCGCCGGGCAGCTAATAATAACGCACACGGTACAACCTACGCGCCGAAAATGCCGTCTCTGCTCAAAAATGTAAGGCAATGCGAAGCTAAGATCAATCTAGAAACAGGACAACCCAGGAAGATCGCCTGAACCCGTGGGAGATTTCCACGTGAGCTCACGTGGTATACGGTTCCGGGATGCGGGGGCACTGTCCCAAGCCCGTCTGGGGCCAGACGGCGCGGCCACAGCTTGGGTGGCCCAACTCGAGCATGCTTCGCCGCTTGGAACCAGAGGCCGGCGGGCACCTGGCGCGATCAGTGGCTTCACCAGCAAAGCCCTTGGTAGCTGATCCCGGGGTGGTTGCGGACCTCGGCGATGCCTGCCAAGTCGAGGACCCTGTGCCCGCGCAGGGCGGCCAGCAGCGCCGGCCGGTCGGCATGGCCGACATGGCCCAGCACCACGAGCCCGGCGCCCTCCAGGGCCGCCGCAGGCTCGGGTGCGAGCAGCCGCTCCAGGTGCGGGATCTCGCGCTCGATGTAGGCGCGGTTGCTGCCCGTCAGGCGCGCGACCTCGACCGAGCGGTCGAAGATGCGCAGGCCGTAGCCGCGGCCCAGCAGCCGCTCGGCCAGGATCACGAACGGGCTTTCGCGCAGGTCGTCGGTGCCCTGCTTGAACGCCAGCCCGAACAGCGCGACGGTCTGCCGGCCATGGACCGCAATCGCCGCAAAGGTCCGTTCGATGATGGCTTGGTTGCTGGGCAGCACCTGGTTGAGGAACGGCACGGCAACGTTCGCCCGGTCGGCCAGCGCCAGCAGGCTGCGGATGTCCTTGGGCAGGCACGAGCCGCCGAACGCGAAGCCCGGCGTCAGATAGGCCGGCGAGACGTTCAGCACCCGGTCCTCGCAGAACAGCCGGAAGGCCGCCCGGGCATCCACCCCGAGCGACGCCAGGACCGCCCCGCTTTCGTTGGCAAAGGCCAGCTTGACCGCATGGTAGGCGTTGGCAAGATACTTGACCGCCTCCGCCACGCGATACGGCGCGACGTGCACCGCGCCACCCACCCCTGCATAGATCCCGCGCAGCACGTCCCCGTCGTCGCCCGGCGCCGCGCCGATCAGCGTAAAGGGCGGCGCGTGGAAGTCGCGCACCGACGAGCCTTCCCGCAGGAACTCAGGGTTGGACAGGTAGCGGAAGCCGTCGCCGTGCCGTTTGCCGCTGGCCTGCTCGAGCAGCGGGATCACCCGGTCCTCCGCCGTGCCGGGCGGCACCGTGGAGCGCATCACCACCGTGTGGCGGGCGGACTTGCCGCGCAGTTCGTGGCCGACCGCGGCCGCCACCTCGTCCACCGCCCGCAGGCTGACGCTGCCGTCGGCTCCGCTGGGCGTGCCGACCGAGATGAACGACACCTCGGTGTTGGCCACGGCGTCGGCGATGCAGGTGGTGGCGCGCAGCCGGCCGCTGCCGACGCCGTCTGCGATCAGGCGGTCGATCTCGTCCTCCACGATCGGCGACTGGCCGCGCGCCAGCATGGCGACCTTCTCGGCCGCGATGTCGACGCCCACCACCTCGTGGCCGGACGCGGCAAGGCAGCCGCACGACACGGCCCCAACATAGCCGATACCCAGAACGGATATTCTCATGGGACCGAAACAAACAACATTCTGCCGCCCGCAACAAGGGCCTGGCGACCACCAATCTCGGTCAGGACGCGGGAGTCAGCGTCCAGGGCGTGCCAGGCTCGCAGAAGAACGGCACGGCGTTGGGCGTGCGGACGTTGGGGGCCAGGCCCATTTCGGCCCGCAACGCGCGGAACAATGCGCCATGCGCCACCACCAGCACAGGCGCCGGCCGGGTCAGCGCCCCGTTGATCGCCGCCACGGCGCGGGCACGCAGCACGTTGAACGGCTCGGCCCCCTCCGGCGTGAAGCCGCCGGCGACCCAGTCGTCGAACCACTCGGCCATCGGCTGGCCTTCCTGCACGCCGAACGCCACCTCCCGAAGCTCCTCCTCCACCTCCAGCGGCACGCCGATATGCTCGCCGACAATCACGGCGGTGTCATAGGCGCGGGACAGCGGGCTGGTGACGATCGAGCGGATCCCGCAGGTCCGCAGCACCTCCGCGGCGGTGCGGGCCTGGGCGAGGCCGACCTCGTTCAATGGCACGTCCACGTTGCCCTGGGACAGGTTGCGCGCGTTCCAGTCGGTCTCGCCATGGCGCAGGAACCAGAACGCGCGCGAGGCCAGCATCAGGCTTTGAGGCCTTCTTGCTCGATCATGCGTTGCACGGCCGGGCGGGCCAGCATGCGGTCGAGGTGGGCGGCGACGTTCGGCGGCAGGTCCATGCCCGCGCGCCTGCCCCAAAAAGCGACATAGAACAGCGCGCTGTCGGCGATGCTGTAGTCGCCGGCAACCCACTCCTTGCCGGCCAGCGCCTTGTCCATGATGCCGAAGCCCTTGGCGGCCATCTCGCGGCCCTGGGCTTTCACCTTGTCGTGCCCGGCCTCGTCCGGGCTGAAGTTGCCGGGACGGAACTGCCGGGCGAAGCCCTGCATGTGGATGGTCGCGACGCAGTAGTCCATCGCCTCCGCCGCGCGCAGCTCGGCCTCCTCCGACTGCGGCAGCAGCCCGGCCTCCGGGTTGGCCTTGGCGAGGTAGTGGGCGATCACCGGGAATTCGGTCACCACTGACCCGTCGTCGCGCTGAAGGGTGGGCACCTTGCCTTTGGGGTTCAGCTCGCTGAACGGCGGGCGGTAGTTCTCGCCGCCACGGATGTCCAACTTGCTCGCCTCATACGGCTTGCCGATCTCCTCCAGCAGGATGTGGATGCCCATGGAACAGGCGCCCGGCCCGTAGAACAGCTTCATGGCGTGTCTCCTTTAATCGAACAGCGAGCTGACCGAACTCTCGTCCGAGATTCGCTGCATGGCCTCGGCGAGGATGGGAGCAATCGAGAACAGCCGGACATTGCGGGTCTGCAGCACGGTTTCAGTCGGCAGGATGCTGTCGGTGATGGTCATGCACTCGATGGGGGAGGCGGCGATGCGTTCCGCGGCCGCGCCGGACAGCACGCCGTGGGTGATGTAGGCGCTTGCGGACCGCGCGCCGTTCCCCATCAGCGCCACGGCCGCGTTGCACAGCGTGCCGCCGCTATCGACGATGTCGTCCACCAGGATGCAGTCCTTGCCGCGCACGTCGCCGATGACGTTCATCACCTCCGACACGCCCGCGCGGTCCCGGCGCTTGTCGATGATCGCCAGGTCGCAGTTGAGCCGGGTGGCGATGGCCCGTGCGCGCACCACGCCGCCCACGTCCGGCGAGACGATCATGATGTCACGCCCGGCGAAATGGCTGCGGATGTCGCGGGCGAACATCGGCGCGGCGTAAAGGTTATCCACGGGGATGTCGAAGAAGCCCTGGATCTGCCCGGCGTGCAGATCAAGCGTCAGCACCCGGTTCGCGCCGGCTTGCGTGATCAGGTTCGCCACCAGCTTGGCGCTGATGGGCGTGCGCGGCCCGGCTTTACGGTCCTGCCGGGCATAGCCGAAATACGGGATGACGGCGGTGATGCGCCGGGCGGAAGCGCGGCGCAGCGCATCGCACGTGATCAGCAGTTCCATCATATGGTCGTTCGCCGGGTAGGACGTGCTCTGGATCACGAACACGTCCTCCCCCCGCACGTTCTCGTGAATCTCGACGAAGATCTCCAGATCGGCGAACCGGCGCACCGAAGCGCTCGCCAGCTTCAAGTGCAGCGCGGCGGCCACGGCTTCGGCCAGCGGCCGGTTGCTGTTGCAAGCGAGGATCTTCATGGGGCAAGGGTCCCGGAAATGGGGAGATTGCAAACCACATGGGTTTAGCAACCTGTAAGCACGCTGTCACGACGGGCTGTATGACCTACTTGAGCCTACTTGGCGGCCCGCGCCCCGCTTGCGTTCAGCACGACGTCGCGCACGCCACCTGCAGCCTCGTCCGCCACCGCGACCGCGACGTCGCCCCAATAGCGGTCCAGCGTGCCTGGCGGAACCTCGTTGAGCTGCACGATCCGCCCGCGCTCCGCGCCCTTGCTGTCCGACACGATCCATTGCAGCTCGATCCGCATCGTGCCCTTGGCGCCGGGCGCGGTCTGCACCTGGCCGGCCAGGCTGAAATCGGCGCCGCTGGCCGCGTCCTGGACCACCAGGCCCATGGCGCCGAGCTTGGCACGCATCTGCAACGGCAGGCTGCTGTTGCCGTCGCCCGGTGCGCCGGTCACACCGGTGAAATAGATGCGGGCTGGGCGGTTCAGCAGGCTGTTCGGGTCGCTCTGCCGTCGCGCGGCCTCGATGCGGCCGAGCAGGGAGGCGATGCCGGGCGCCGCCTGGACCGCTGCCGCCTTGAGAACCGCCGGGTCGCCGCCGGCCCAGTCGGCCGTCGAGACCGGCGCGCCTTCGGAAACGCCCTGCGGCTCGCCGGATGGGTTCTGCACGGCGTAGCTCGGCACCACCTCGGCGCCGCGCACCTCGGCCGACAGCACGAGGGACCAGTCGCTGCGCTGGTGCGTGCCGTCGGTGGCGGTGGCGGGCACCTCCTCCGTCCGCAGCGCGTCGGCGACGGCACCCGCCCACACGTCGGCGCCGGCATCCGGCAGCAGCGATTGCGCAGGCGGAAGGACCGCGAGCCGGGACGGCGGCGGCTGCGCCAGGCGCTCCGCCGTGGCGCCCGGATGGCCTAGGAACGGCTGCGGCAAGTCTCCGCACCCGGCCAGTGCCAGCAGGGCGGCAAGGCAAAGCCTAGAGGACACAGCTCGCCAGCCCGACGGCGACGAACATCAGGATGAACAGGAGGAAGTAGGGACCCATGCCCGCGCCTATAGCATGATCGCGGAGATCTGGTGCCCGATCGGCCCGCCGCCGGCGAGGGTGCGGCGGCGGTGGCTGAAGAACCGCTCGGGGTCCGCCAAGGTATCCGCGTCGATCACGTCCACCTGGACCCGGCCCAGGCGCATCCGGCAGTACCCGGCCAGGTCGAACAGCCAGCGGTCCGGGCGCTCTCCCGCCGCGAAGAAGCCTTCATGGCCGCCGCCATGCGCCAGCACGGCATCGCGCAGGTCCGGGCCGACCTCGTAGGACGGCTGCCGGATGCAGGGGCCGATGGCGGCGGCGACCGAGGCCGGGCGTGCGCCGAGCCGGACCATGGCCGCGACCGTCGCTTCCAGCACGCCGGCAACCGCGCCGCGCCAGCCCGCGTGCACCGCGCCGACCACGCCGGCCCGGCGGTCCTCCAGCAAAACAGGGGTGCAATCGGCGGTGATGATGCCGAGCGCCACGCCGGGCCGATCCGTCACCATCGCGTCCGCCCGCGGCCCGGCGCCATACGGCCACGGCGCGTCCACGGCCGCCACGTCGATGCCGTGTACCTGGGTCAGCCCGAGCAGACTCGCCGGCTCGGCCCCCAGATGCCGCGCCGCCCGCACCCGGTTCTCCCGCACCGCCTCGGGCGCGTCCTGGCCGGACAGGCTGCAATTCAGGCTGGCATACGGCCCCACGCTCACGCCGCCGCGCCGGGTGAAGAAGCCGTGCGGACAGGACAGGGCGGGGCTGGTCAGCGCCTCGGGCGTCACGGCTCGAACCCGGCGGGGCAGGGCAGGCCAGCGTGGCAGACCGCCATCGCCTTGAACAGCCGGCCCATGCGGTCAGGTTCGGCCAGGCGCTGCGCCGCCTGCACCAGCGCCGCGGCGCCCCCCGGCGGCTGCGTGCGCGCCAGGCGGCCGGTGCGCTGGAACAGGCCAAGGCGGGTCAGGAACACGCCTTGCGGCACCGGCCCGTGCACCGCCGCGCCCGCCGCCCGCGCCACCCGGGCGAGGGCCGCGAAATCGACGTGCGCGGTGAGGTCGGCAGTGCCGGGTTCGCTGAGCGGGTTGTCCGGGTAGCCGTCCCGCAGGGCTTGCAGGCTGTCGCCCGGGGCGCTCTCGGCCGGGCCGTAATCCAGGAACAAGGCAGCCCCGCCGTCGCGGGCCACGCGGCGCGCGACATGCCCGGCTATGTCGCGGGCCGGCTCGCATAATTCCATGACCGTACCCTCCTCGGCACGGGCGGCGTCCAAGCCCGGCGCCGCGGCGGGTTGCTCCACAAGTGCGCCGCCGCCCACGAACCGCTCGGCCCAGCCGGCGCCGCGGCGGACGAACTGGCGGATCGGCAGGGCGTCCAGGAACTCGTTGGCCAGCAGGACCAGCGGCCCCGGCGGCACGTCCGCGAGCGCGCCGTGCCACGCGGCGTCCGGCACCCGCGCCGCCTGCTGGGCGCGCAGCTTGGGCGAGGTTTCGACCAGATGCACCCGCAGTGCCGCCCGGAAGGGCGCTGCCACGCCGCCGATGGCGCGCAGCGCGTCGGCCATCAGCGTGCCGCGGCCGGGTCCGCACTCCACCAAGAGCACGGGGTCGGGCCGGCCCATCGCCTCCCAGGTGACGGCCGCCCAAAGCCCCAGCACCTCGCCGAATACCTGGGTGATCTCGGGCGAGGTGGTGAAGTCGGCATAGGGATCGCGCTCCGCGTAGTAGGCGGCGTTGGCGCGTGCCATGAAGGCGTCCAGCCGCTCCACCTCAGCTGCGCTGCATCAGCCCAGCCGCCCGGGGCTGGGCGCGGGCGATCAGCCAGGTGCCGGCCAGGATCATCGGCAAGGACAGCAACTGCCCCATGGTGGCGCCAGCGAACAGGAAGCCGAGAAAGGCATCCGGTTCGCGGAAAAATTCGCCGATGATTCGGGCAACTCCGTAACCAACAAGGAATATGCCAGTGAGGGTACCGAACCGGGTTCGGATCGCTGGGACGCGACACGCCAATCCGAGCACGATCAGTAGGATTACACCCTCCATCGACGCTTGGTAGAGTTGACTTGGGTGGCGTGGCTCCGGTCCGGCTACTGGAAATCGCATCGCCCAGGGCAGCCACTCCGGCGCTATACGACCCCACAGCTCGCCGTTGATGAAGTTGGCGATGCGGCCGAGTCCCAGGCCGATGGGCACCACGACGGCAAGCCGGTCGGCGAACCCCAGCAACGGGATGCGCTGCTGCCGGCAGTACAGCACCAGGGCCACGACAACGCCCAGGGTACCGCCATGGAAACTCATGCCGCCCTGCCAAACGGCAAGCGCGCTGAGCGGATTTGCTAGATAGTATGAGGGTTTATAGAACAGTATATAGCCAAGCCGCCCGCCGAGCACGACGCCGAGCGTGGCCCAGGTCAGGAAATCGTCGGTCTGCTCCTCCGTGGCGACCGGGGGCGACAGCCGCACCAGGCGGCGCATGATGCGCCAGCCCAGCACCAGGCTGCCGATATAGGCCAGCGCATACCAGCGTATGGCGAGCGGCCCGACCTGGATGAGCACCGGGTCGAAGCCGGGGAACATCAGGACGGGGATCATGCGTGGCGCTCCGGCGCTTCGAGGTACTCCTGCACGTAGCGGCGCACGCCCTCCTCCAGCGGGGTGAACTGGCCCGCGTAGCCGGCGGCGCGCAGCCGGTCCATGCGGGCCTCGGTGAAGGATTGGTACTGGCCGTGGAGCGCGGGGGGCATGTCGATGAACGCCACGGACCGCGGCCGCCCCGCCGCGTCGCAAACGGCATGGGCCAGGTCGAGGTAGCTGCGCGCCGTCCCGGTGCCGAGATTGAACAGCCCGCTCACCGCCGGCCGGTCCAGCAGCCACAGCATCACATCGACCACGTCGCCCCCCCAGATGAAGTCCCGCCGCTGCGCCCCGTCCGCCAGCCCCGCTTGGTCGGAGCGGAACAGGCGGGCCGGCTGCCCGGCGGCGACCTCGTCATGCTTGTTCTTCACCACTGAGATCATCTTGCCTTTGTGATACTCGTTCGGGCCATACACGTTGAAGAACTTCAGCCCGGCCCATTGCGGCGGCGCGGCCTCCGCCGCCAGCACGCGCAGGTCGAAGGCGTGCTTGGTCCAGCCGTAAAGGTTGAGCGGCCGGAGGCTGCGCAGCAGCGCCGGGTCATCGTCAAAGCCGGCCGAGCCGTCGCCATAGGTGCTTGCGGACGAGGCATAGACGAATCGGGCGCTATTCGCAGCGCACCATTGCCAAAGCCGCCAGGACAGCGCGACGTTCGTCTCCCAAGCCAGGTCGCCGTCAGTCGCCGTCGTTTCGCTGATGGCGCCGAGGTGGAACACCATCTCGACTGGCGGCCGAGTCGCCAGGAAAGCGTCAAGCGCGTCGGGCCGGATGATCTGCATAGGCGGATGGCTGGCCAGGTTGCGCCACTTGCCGTCGCCGCCGAGCCGATCAACCACCACGGCCTCCGCGCCGCGCCGCGCCAAGGCCGCGTGCAGGTTGGAGCCAATAAAGCCGGCGCCGCCGGTCACAAGGATCATCGCCGGGCCTTATAGGCCTCCGGAACGGGCTGACATAGCCCCCCGGCGTGTGCATGTATCGGTTGCGAGCAATGGAGGTGGAGCGCCATGACCGAACGACCGAAGTTCTTCGATGACCTGGCCGGCGTGGCCGGCGGCGCGTTCTCCGCCTTGGCAGGCATCCGGGAAGAGGCGGAGAGCATGGTGCGCGCCCGCGTGGACGAGGCGATCCGCAAGCTGGACCTGGTCCGGCGGGAGGACCTGGACGCGGTGCAGGAGATGGCGGCCAACGCCCGCGCCGGGCAGGAAGCCGCCGAAGCCCGCTTGGCGGCGATGGAAGCCCGATTGTCCACGCTCGAAGGGGCGGGACCTGGCGGCGCAGCCGCGAGCCGGACAGTTGCCGACCTGTCGGAGGACGGAGCGTCCGAGGTGGCGCCCGGCACGATGCCGCCGGGTTCCAAAGCGCCGGGTTCGGTCATGCCGCCGCCGTCCCCGGACGGCGTGGCCTGAACCGCACGCGCGAGGACCGATTGCCGTCCGTACCCCAGGCTCGGTCATCTAACCCTTGGCGTGAGTCGCTGCCCCCTATACCATCGGTGGGGCAACCGGTTCGCGCGTTGGCCCGGCCTGCCTTCAACTGGGGAGACCCCGCATGTCAGCCCTGAATACCTATGCCGCCGAGACCGCGGCCAACCCGCTTGATGTCATCGAGCAGGTCATTGCCGCCAACGACTGGGCGTTCGACCGCCGCAACGACTCGGAGATGGCCGCCGAGGCGCCGGGCAAGTGGTGCGACTACGGCCTGTATTTCAGCTGGTCGCGGGAGATCAGCGCGATGCACTTCAATTGCGCCTTTGACCTGAAGGTGCCGGAGAAGCAGCGCGCGGCGCTTTACGAGCTGCTGGCGCTGGCCAACGAGAAGCTTTGGATCGGCCATTTCGGCATGGACGTCGATGACGGCATGCCGCTGTTCCGCCACAGCGTCCTGCTGCGCGGCGCCTCGGTCGCCAGCGCCGAGAGCCTGGAGGACATGGTCGATATCGCCATCACCGAGTGCGAACGCTTCTATCCCGCGTTCCAGTTCGTGCTGTGGGGCGGCAAGACCCCGGCCGAGGCCATGCAGGCTGCCATGCTGGAGTGCATGGGGGAGGCATGACGGAGGCGCTGCCGCCCCTTCTGCTGCTCGGCGGCGGCAGGATGGGCGGCGCCATGCTGGCCGGCTGGCGCGAACGCGGCCTGGCGCCATCCTTCGTGATCGATCCCGCCCCGGCCGCAGCCGCCTTGGCGGGCGGCGGGGTCCAGGTCGTCGCTGCCGCAGACGACTTGCCGCCTGGCTTCACCCCGGCCGCGGTGGTGCTTGCGGTGAAGCCGCAGCAGGCCGACGCGGCATTGCCCGGCGTCGCGCGGTTCGCCAGGGAAGGGGCGGTGACGCTGTCCATCATGGCGGGCCGCACCATCGCCGGGCTGCAGGCGCTGCTCGGCGCCAGGGCGCCGGTCGTGCGCGCCATGCCGAACACCCCGGCGGCGATCCGGCAGGGCATCACCGTTGCCTGCCCCGGCCCGGGCGTCTCCTCCGCCCAGCAGGCCCTGTGCGATGGCCTGCTGGCTTCCGTGGGGGAGGTCGCGTGGGTTGGTGACGAACGCCTGATCGACCCGGTCACTGCGGTGTCCGGCGGCGGTCCCGCCTACGTGTTCCTGCTGGCGGAACTGCTGGAGCGGGCGGCCGTGGAACAGGGCATCCCTCCGACGCTCGCCCGGCGACTGGCCCGCGTCACCGTTGCCGGCTCCGGCGCGCTGCTCGCCGCCAGCGCCGAGGACGCCTCCACCCTGCGCGTCGCCGTCACCAGCCCGGCGGGCACCACCGAACGGGCGCTCGCGGTCCTGATGGCGGACGCAGCCTGGCCCGCCCTCCTGTCACGCGCGATTGATGCTGCCACCCAGCGGTCCCGGGAACTCGCGGCCTGAGTTCACCGCCCTGCCCCTCGACAGTCTTCGTTCCGCGGGCCAATTTGACGGGCATGGAAGACAAGCAACTCGATCAGGCCCTGATTGCCGCCGTATTCAGCCAGGCCGCCTTGCGCGGCTGGGCCGACGTGAACATCGCGGAGGCAGCGCGCGACGCCGACCTGCCGCTTGACCGCGTGCGCGCCCGCTTCCCGGGCCGCGGCGCGGTGCTGTTGCGGTTCGGCATCATGGCCGACCAAGCCGCCTTGGCCGCCGGGTCGAATGAGCCAAGCCCGCGGGAGCGCCTGTTCGACATGGTGATGTCGCGGTTCGATGCGCTGCAGCAGCACCGCGCGGGCATCCTGCAGCTGCTGCGCGCCCTGCGGACCGACCCGGCGACGTCCCTGCTCCTGTACGGCGCCACGCTGCGCAGCATGAAGTGGCTGCTGGACGGCGCGTCGATTCCCTCGAACGGCATCGTCGGCGGCCTGCGGGTGCATGGGCTGCTGGCGTTGTGGCTGTATGCCCTGCGCGCCTGGGAAGGCGATGAGAGTCCCGACCTGTCGGCGACCATGGCGGCGGTGGACCGCGGCCTGGACCGCGCGATCCAGGCGGAGGGCATGCTGCCGGGCCGCTCCGCTTCCCCGGCGGAAGAGGCGGCGGCGGTGTTCACCGATGCGGGCCTCGTGGAGGACGGGAGTGCCCCTGAGACGCCGCCGGAGGCCGATCCGCCGCAGCCCAAGCCCGGTATGCCGCCCCTCTAAGGATGGTATGCGCCCACCACGCGCCATGTTAGCGTTCTCTTAAATAGGAGGAACCACGATGAGCGACGACCCGGCCACCCGCATGCAGAACGCCACGGCCAAAGCCGCCGAGAACGCAACCCAGATGGGTCGGAGCGCCATTGAGACCGGCATGGCGAAGATGGCCGAGTACTCCCGCATGTTCAGCGACATGAAGGTGCCGTCGATGCCGGGCATGCCCGACATGGACAGTTTCCTGTCGCTGCATCGCAAGAACCTCGAAGTGCTGACCGCTGCCAACAAGGTCGCCTTGGAAGGTGCCCAGACCGTCGCCCGCCGCCACATGGAGATCATGCAGGAGACGATGCAGGAGGTCTCGGAGACGATGCGCGACCTGGCGGCGGCCGACAGCCCGCAGGCCAAGGCCGCCAAACAGACCGAGAAGATGAAGCAGTCCTATGAGCGCGCGGTCGCCAACGTGAAGGAGCTGGCTGACCTGATCCAGCGTTCCAACGGCGAGGCGCTGGGCATGCTGCACCACCGGTTCACCGAGGCGATGGACGAGGTCAAGATGCTGGCGGAGAAGAGCGGCAAGCCGTCAGCTTAGAGCATGACCGCATCAGGTGTCGTCACCTGATCGGTAAACATGCTCGTAAAAACAAAGGCTAGAGCGTGACCTGTGTATCTCTCTGCACCGGTCACGCTCTAAGGTGTCAGATCGGCAGCCGCATCCGCGCGCGGAGGCCGCCCAGCGGGCTGTCTCCGAGCACGATGTCGCCGCCATGCGCCCGCACGATGTCCCGGGCGATGGTCAGGCCCAGCCCGGTGCCGCCCAGCGCGCCGCTCTCGAACGGCCGGAACACGCTTTCCCGGCGTTCGGGCGCGATGCCGGGGCCGTCGTCGTCCACGATGACCTGCACGCCGCGCTCCTGCGGCTCGATCGAGAGCCGGACCTGCCGCGCGTGGCGGCGGGCGTTGTCGACCAGGTTGGTCACGGCCCGGCGGGCGGCGTCAGGCCGCAGGTTGAGCATCAGCGTCATGGGGCCGTCCAGCTCCACCTGGGCACCGGCCCGCCGGGCGGCGCTGGCCACGTCCTCCAGCAGCGCGGTCAGATCCACCGGCTGCGCCTGCTCGCTGCCCTCGCCACGGGCGAAGGCGAGGTAGCCGCCGACCATCCGCTCCATCTCCTCCACGTCCGCGGTCATGTCGGCCACGTCCTGGCGCAAGTCCGGGTGCGGCGGCAGCACCGCGAGCGCCAGGCGGAGCCGGGTGAGCGGGGTGCGCAGGTCGTGCGACACCCCGGCCAGCATCTCGGTCCGCTGCGACAGGAAACGCAGGATGCGCTCCTGCATGCGGTTGAACGCCGCGGCGACCTGCCGGACCTCGGTGGCGCCCTCCGGCTTGATGGGGCCGCGGTCCCGCCCCATGCCGAACGCCTCCGCCGCGTCGGCCAGGCGGCGGATGGCGCGGACCTGGATGCGCAGGAACATCGCTGCCACTGCGAACAGCAGCAACGCCGAGCCGACCACCCACAGCACGAACAGGTAGATGGTCGTGGCATACAGGCGCTTGCGCGGGGCCTCGACTTCCAGCACCGCGCCGGGTAGCTGCACGCGGACCAGCACGTCGCGGCTATCGGTCGTCCAGTCCATGGTGAACGGGCGCCGGACCTTCTGCTCGATGGCGGCGGCGAGGTCGTCATCCATCGGACCCAGCAGGTTCACGTGGGTGTCGGGCGGCAGGATGGCGTTGGGCACCAGCCGCACCGGCAGCTCGAACTGCCGCCGGGCGGCGCCCAGGATCCAGGCCTCGTTCTCCGGGCCGCGGAAGCGGTCCAGCAGCTCGATGGTTTGCGCGATCTCTCCTGCGATGCTGCCGGACAGGCGGCGGGAGATGATGTCGAGGTGGCTGCCGTAGAAGAAGGTGAACGCCACCGCCTGCAGCGCCACGAGCGGCACCAGCACGATCAGCAGGCTGCGGCCCAGCAGGCCGCGGGGCAGGAGGCTTTTGACGGGCCGGAGCAGGGTGCTGATCATGGCGGGACCTCAGACGCCGGGCCTCAGCACGTAGCCGCGGCCGCGCACGGTGTGCAGGAAGCGCGGCTCCCGCGGGTCGGCCTCGATCTTGCGGCGCAGGCGGGTCACCTGCACGTCGATGGCGCGTTCGCCGGTCTCGTCCATGCCGAGCGTCTCGACGATCCAGTCGCGGGACAGCACCTCGCCGGGCCGGCGGGCGAGCGCCTGGAGCAGCGCCGCCTCGCCGCCGGTCAGATGCACCACGCCGTCGGGGCTGCGCAGCTCGGCCCGCTCCGTATCGAACACCAGGGTTCCCAACGGCACGGGGCCGGCCGGCTCGGCCGGGGAGGGCGGCGCCACCCGGCGCAGCATGGCGCGCAGCCGCAGCACCAGCTCGTAAGGTTCGAACGGCTTGCCCAGGTAGTCGTCCGCGCCGGCCTCGAACCCGGCGATGCGGTCCTCCGGCGTCCCGCGGGCCGTCAGCAGCAGGATCGGCAGGCCGGCGCGCCCTTCCCGCAAGCTGTGGGTGAGCGACAAGCCGTTCTCCCCGGGCATCATCACGTCCAGCACCAGCGCATCCGGCTGCATGGAGCGCATCTGCTCCCGCGCGTCGGCCGCGTGGCCGGCGGTGGTCACGCGGAATCCCTGCTCGGCCAGGTAGCGCGACAGCAGGGCGCGCAGCCGCGCGTCGTCATCGACGACCAGGACATGCGCTTCCGTCACCGGGCGGCCTGGGGGCTGGGCCGGGCGCCGGGCCGGACCGTGGCTTCGGCCTGGTCCATGTAGGCGCGGGCGGGCGGCCCCATCACGCCGCGCATGACCCGGCGGAAGCCCTCGACCGCCGGGCTGCCAGCCTCGCGGTAGGCGACGGCCAAGCGCTCGCGCTGACGCTCGAACAGGCGGCGCTCCAGCGCCTGCCCGGCGTCCGTGAGGCTCAACAGCCGTTGCCGGCGGTCGCTGCGGCCCGGCAATTGCGCGACGTAGCCCTGCTCCACCAGCGCGGTCAGCACGCGGGCCAGGCTCTGCTTGGTGATGCGCAGGATCGCCAGCAGGTCGCCGACCGTCATGCCGGGGCTGCGCCCGATGAAGTGCAGCGCCCGGTGATGGGCGCGGCCCAGGCCGAGCTCGTCGAGGATCACGTCGGCCGCGCCGGTGAAGTCGCGATAGGCGAAAAACAGCATGTCCTGCGCCAGGCGCATCTGCTCCTCGCGCAGGAACAGCAGGTTCGATCCGGCGGGGCCGCGGGGATCAGGGCTGCTGCTCACGGCAGATCGCGTTTGGGACATGGCAGGCATTCCTTAAGGCATACGACAGGTTTATTGACTTAACTGGCCCTGCATTATACCATCAAGGCCATTGAAGCAATAATATTACTGTGGAGGCCGAACATGGCGCTTGTTCCGTTCGATGACCGCGATGGGCTGATCTGGATGGATGGGGCGCTCGTGCCGTGGCGGGACGCGAAGCTGCATGTGTTGTCGCATGGCCTGCATTATGCCAGCGGCGTGTTCGAGGGTGAACGGGCGTATTCCGGCCACATCTTCAAGCTGCGCGAGCATACCGAGCGGCTGATCGCCTCTGGGCGCATCCTGGGGTTCGAGATCCCCTGGTCGGCCGAGCAGATTGACGCCGCGTGCCGGGAGGTGGTGGCGGCGAACAACTTGACCGACGCCTATGTCCGCCCGATCGCCTGGCGCGGCGCCGAGCAGTTGTCCGTGTCCGCCCAACAGACCAAGATCCACCTGGCCATCGCCTGCTGGGCCTGGCCGAACCTGTTCGGCGCCGACCGCATGAAGGGCGTGCGGCTCGGCATGGCGCCGTGGAAGCGCCCGCATCCGGAGACGGCGCCGACCGCCAGCAAGGCCGCCGGGCTGTACATGATCGGCACGCTGTCCAAGCATGCGGCGGAGGCGGCGGGCTTCGACGACGCGCTGGTGCTCGACTGGCGCGGCCGGGTGTCGGAGGCGACGGGCGCCAACATCTTCTTCGTGATCGACGGGGCGGTGCACACGCCGACACCCGACTGCTTCCTGGACGGCATCACCCGCCGCACGGTGATGGCTCTCGCGCGGCGGCACCAGATGCAGGTGATCGAGCGGGTGATCGAGCTGGAGGAGCTGCCGCGGGCCAGCGAGGTGTTCCTATCCGGCACCGCGGCCGAGGTCACGCCGGTGCGGGAGATCGCCGGGCACCTTTACACGCCCGGTCCGATCACGGAGACGTTGCTGCGCGGATACGATGCCCTGGTGCGCATGACGCCGGCCGAAGTGTCCAGCCGCGCGGCGTAGGCCAGGGGCGCCAGCAGCACCAGCCAGGCCAGGCGGGCCTGGTAGCGGTCGTGCGGGCCTGAGAGCGCGCCGGTGGCGAAGGCGTTGGCCAGGAGAGCCGTCAACACCACCGCCGCCAGCCCGGCCAACGGTCGCCGGGTCCGCCAGCAGCGCAGCATGACCGCCACGCTGCCGACGGCGCCGGCGGCAAGCAGCACGGCGTGCACGATGAGGAACGGCGCCGCCGCGTCCCGGAACAGGCCGCGCGGCTGCAAGGCGGCTTGATAGCGGGCGATCTCGGCGGCGGGGAGATACGGACGCAGGCGCGGCAGCACGGCGATGTCCAGGTGGTCCGGGACCAGCGTGTCGCCGACCTGCACCCGGAGAAGCTGGCGCAGCGTGTTCGCCGCCGCCCCCCGCAGCGTGTCGAGCGGGTAGGCGGCGATGATGGCCGGCACCAGCCGCGCCGCCTCCGGCGCGAAGCGGGTAGGTCCGAAGCCGTCCGCCCAGAGCGGCCCCTGCGGGTGCCAAAGGAACTCGTCGCTGTCGGCGGACAGGCGGCCCTGCCAGGCGCAAAGGCGCAGCTTGGGATCGGGGCAGGCGCGGTCGAGGTAGGCCCGGCCCGGCCCGTCCCCCACCAGCCGGGCGAGCGCGAACACCGAGCCGTAAGGCGAGATGCCCAAGACGCGGTTGCCGACCGCGTTGGTCAGCAGCAGCATCGCCAGCGCCGCCGCCAGCGGCACGGCCGGGCGCCACAAGCGCCAAAGCGACCGCCAGCCGGGGCGCCATTGCACCAGCGCCAGCGCCGCGATGCAGCCAGCCGCGAGGATCAGGTGCGCCAAATGCGCCGCGACCGCGACCGACCCGAGAACGGTGGCGCCGGCGAGCTCGATCCGGGACAGCCGGTCCCCTCCGAACGCCAGGACAAACAGGCACAGCACGGCGACGGGCGTGAAGACATCGGGCATCAGCAACGAGGTGAACCAAGGCGCCGCGCTGCCGACGGCGAGCACGGCGCAGAGTGCCAGGTGCAGCCGGACCTGCCGCCCGCCCAGGGCCGCCTGCGTCAGCCAGAGCACCCAGGACACCAGCAGAGCCTGCGCCGCAAGCGGCAGCCACAGCGTCGTGCGCCAGCAGAGCGCCAGGAACGGCCCGTAGATCCACGGCTTGTCCCAGCCGATGCTCGGCTCCAGCCCCATCTCCAGCAGCGGGCCGGTATCGCTGAACATCAAGGGATAACCGTTGCGCAAGGCGGGCCAGATCAGCAACAGGGCGCCGCAGCCCACGGCGAGGGCGGGCACCCACCTGGCGCGCCGGCCGTTCAAAGCGGCGTCGGGTTGGCTGCACGGCGCCATCGGTCCCATTCGCTGCATCTGAGATTTTGCCAAATATTGCGCATCCGATTTCGGCATCGGCCCGTAATCCTACGCCGGCATGAAAATCGTGCGGCCAATTACTAGGAAACCTTGATGTCCGACAATCAATCGAACGACACGGCCCAACCTGTGGGGCTGGAGAGGCGTGGCCTGCTGCGCGGCACCAGCTTCGGCGCCCTGGCCCTCGGCACGATGGCCGTCGCGGGCCTGGCCGTCACGAGCACGCCGGCCCATGCGGTGGGCGTGAACGACGCCGCCGTGCTGAACTTCGCGCTCAACCTGGAATACCTGGAGGCCGAGTTCTACATCCGCGCTGCCACCGGCGCGGGCCTCGCTGACTCCGACACCTATGGCCTCGGGGTCCAGGGCGGCGTCACGGGCGGCCGGGCCGTCAGCTTCGACACGCCGATCATCCAGCAATATGCCCAAGAGATCGCGCAGGACGAGCAGAACCACGTCCGCTTCATCCGCAGCGTCCTGGCCAACAAGGCGGTTGCGGAGCCGGCCATCGACCTGACCAACAGCTTCAACACGTTGGCCCAGGCCGCCGGCCTCGGCGACGGCTTCGACCCATTTGCCAGCGAGAACGACTTCCTGCTTGGCGCGTTCGTCTTCGAGGATGTCGGCGTCACCGCCTATCACGGGGCGGCGCCGCTGGTGCACAACAAGACCGTGCTGTCGGCCGCGGCCGGCATCCTGGCGGTCGAGGCCTACCACGCCTCCGAAATCCGGGTCCTGCTGCTGCAGCGTGGGTTCACGGCGGAGGTGCAGAAGATCTCGGACCTGCGCGCCGCCCTGTCCGGCGCGGCCGACGACCAGGGCATCCTGCTGAACGGCGTCGCCAACATCGTGCCGACCGACAGCAACAGCCTCGCCTTCTCCCGCACGACGCGGCAGGTGCTCAACATCGTGTACGGCGCGCCCGACGCCAGCTCCGGCCTGTTCTTCCCGGCCGGCCTGAACGGGGCCATCACCTAACGCCGGTCCCTCCGGACGGGGCGCGAGCAAAGGGTCCGCGCCCCGCCTAGCCAGCCCCGGCGTCCCAGCGGGCCGCCGCGGCGTCGTCGGTGTCACGGGCTTCCACCCAGTGCGCGCCGCCGTCGGCCAGTTCCTCCTGTTTCCAGAACGGCGCCCGGGTCTTCAGCCAATCGATCAGGAACGCCGTCGCGTCGAGCGCCGCCTGGCGGTGCCGGCTTGCGGTCAGCACCAGCACGATCGGCTCACCCGGCAGCAGCCGCCCATAGCGATGGACGACGGTGCAGCCCTGGAGCGCCCAGCGCGCCTCGGCTTCCGCCGCAATCGCGGCCAATGCGCGCTCGGTCATGCCGGGATAGTGCTCCAGCGTCATGCTGCGGACCGGCTGGCCGCCCGCGCTGTCCCGTACCAGGCCGACGAAGCAGCCAACGCCGCCCACGTCGGTCCGCCCGGCCAGCAGCGCCGCCATCTCCGCCCCGGAGTCGAAGGCCTCCGCCTGCACGCGCACGGCCGGCATCAGCCGCCGGTCACTGGAGGGAAGAATGCGATCTCGTCCGCGTCCCCGACCGGGGCGCCAGGCGCCGCGAACTCCTGGTTGACCGCAGCGCGCACCATGGCCGGATGGGCAAAGGCCGCCGTGCCGGCGTCATCGCGCTGCCGCAGCAGCGCCACCAACTCGGCCACGGTCGTGACATCCGGCGGCAGCGTCAGCACCTCCTCCGCGCGGCCCATCCGTTCGCGCAGCCAAGCGAAGTAGAGGATGCGGGCCATCAGCGGGGCGTCGGCACGGTCTGGATGGTGCCGTTCGGGTTGATGATCGTGCTGGTGCCGTTGCCGTTCGGCACCATGATGGCGCCCGGCCCTTGCGGCGTCGTGAGCTGGCGATAGCCGCTGGTGCCGCCTGCGTCCACCGCCGGGCCTTGCGGCGTTTGCACGACCTGCCCGGTCGGCCCCGGCCCGGGAGCAAAGGAGCGCGGCGCGGGAGGCAGGACCCCGGCCTGGGGTGCTGACGGCAGGCCCGGCTCGGTCGAACCCGGCGGCGTCGAGCTGCCCGGTCTCGTGGGCCGCGGCTGGCGTCCGGCCGGCAGGCCCGGCTGAGCGCCCGGCACCGTCGTGTCCGGATATTCGCTGTTCCCCGGCCGTTGCTGCTCGACATCCGTGAGCGTCGGCTCGGGGGCTTGCGGGCCGGGCCAGACGTTGCCCGGCTCCGGCCCCAGCGGCGTCACGTCGGCGTCCCGCCCCAGCGAGCGGCGCACGTTCTCGCTGTCCGCCATCGGACGGTTCGGGTTCACCCCCGGCACGGTGAAGGTGTGGTCAAGGAACGTGCCGAACCCCGTGCAGCCTGGCAGAAGGGCAAGGAGGCCGAGCGTAACGATGCGCCGCATGTGGGTGGAGGCTCCTGTGGCGGCCACTGGGCCACCGGGATTGTGCATGTGCAATGGAAAATGCTCAAGGCTGGTTGGCTCCGGTTTCCTAGGGACCCGGGCGGAATGCACGGGACCTGTGGCATTCAAGGGCCTTGAGCGCCCTGTGCATCCGCCCGCGGGCGCTTCGCGTGCCGCAGGCCTGCCACGAGGTAGTCCCAGCCGGTCCAGATCGTCAGCCCGGCCGCGACCCACAGCATCGCCTCGCCGATCCCGGCGACCGGCAGGAACTGCAAATGCAGCAGCCGAGCCGACGAGTCCCCTGCCAGCAGGGTGCCGAGCGCGCCCATCTGGAAGCCGGTCTTCCACTTGGCCAGGCCCGTGACCGGCAGGCCCACCCGCAGTCCCGCCAGGTACTCGCGCAGCCCGCTGACCAGGATCTCGCGCAGCAGGATGACGATGGCGGGGTAAAGGCCCCAGGCCGACAGCCGCCCCTGTCCCGCCAGCAGCATCAGCGCCGCGCCGACCAGCAGCTTGTCGGCGATCGGGTCCAGCATGCGGCCGATATCCGACATCTGCCGCCGTCCACGGGCGATCCGGCCGTCGAAGTAGTCGGTGATCGCGGCGGCCGAGAACACGACGCATGCCACGAAGTCCGCCGCCGGCGTGCGGACCGCAACGACCGCCACCAGCACCGGGATCGCGGCGATGCGGGACAGGGTGAGCAGGTTGGGGAGGTCGGTCAGCATGCCCACGCACCTTAGAACGGTTTCCCTTCCGGGTCAGCCGGCCAATTGGCGCGTGCATCGCCCTCCGTCAGTAGGTTGCGCGTCCGCCGCTGATGTCAAAGGTGGCGCCGGTGCTGAACGAGCAGTCCTCGGTCGCGAGCCAGCAGGCCATGGCGGCGATCTCACCCACATCGACGAAGCGGCCCATCGGGATCTTGGACAGCATGTAGTCGATCTGCGCCGGCGACATCTGCGCGAAGATGTCGGTCTTGGCGGCGGCAGGCGTCACGCAGTTGACCAGCACGCCCTTGCCGGCCAGCTCCTTGCCCAGCGACTTGGTCAGCGCGATCATCCCGGCCTTGCTGGCGCTGTAGTGCGACGCGTTGGGATTGCCCTCCTTGCCGGCGACGGAGGCGATGTTGACCACCCGCCCGTAGCCGCGCGCCACCATGCCGGGAACCAGGGCCGAGCACGCGAGGTACGGCCCGACCAGGTTCACCTCGACCACCCGGCGCCACTCCTCCGATGCCAGCTCCCAGGTGGGCGCGTTGCCGCCGGTGATGCCGGCGTTGTTGACCAGGATATCGACCGCGCCGTGCCGCGCCAGCGTGGCCTCCGCCGCGGCGCGCACCGCAGTCTGGTCCGTCAGCTCGACCGGATGCGTGCTGACCACGCCCCGCGCCGCCAGCTCGCCTGCGGTCCGCGCCATCGCCGCCGCGTCCAGGTCCCAGATGGCGACCGCGGCGCCGGACGCCAGCATGCGCTCCGTGATGGCGCGGCCGATTCCCCGCGCGCCGCCCGTGACCACGGCCGTGCGGCCCTTCAGATCGAGCTGGTTCACCTTGCTGCCTCCCTGTCCCGTTATTGACAATGCGCTCATCAGCCGGCTTCCCGCGCTGCGCCCGGGTGGAAATGCGCATAGATGCGCCGCGCCGTCTCCGTGTTGATGCCGGGCGTCGCCTCCAAGTCCGCAAGCCCGGCCGCCTTGACCCCGCGCGCCGAGCCGAACCGGTTCAGCAGCGCGCGTTTGCGGGCGCTGCCCACGCCCGGCACCTCGTCCAGCTCGCTGGTGACGAGCGCCTTGCTGCGGCCGGCGCGGTGGGTGGTGATGGCGAACCGGTGCGTCTCGTCCCGCACGCGCTGCAGGTAGTACAGCACCGGGTCGCGCGGCGGCAGTTGGAACGGCGGGCGGCCTTCCATGTGGAACCACTCGCGCCCGGCGTCGCGGTCTGGTCCCTTGGCAATGGCCACCAGCGGGATGGTGTGCATGCCGAGGTCCTGCATGGTGCCGCGCACCGCCGAAAGCTGCCCGGCCCCGCCATCGATCAGCACCAGGTCCGGCAGGGCCGGCGCCTCGCCCTCCCCGTTCTCGCTGGCCGCCTGCTCCTTGAGCGCGCGGCCGAACCGGCGTTCCAGCATCTCGCGCATCATCGCGAAATCGTCGCCGGGCGCGATCGGGCCGCGGATGCTGTACTTGCGGTAGGCGTTCTTCTGGAACCCGTCCGGCCCCGCCACCACCATCACGCCGTAGGCGGCGGTGCCCATGATGTGGCTGTTGTCGTAGCACTCGATCCGGGCGGGGGGCGCCGGCAGGCCGAACAGCTCGGCGACGCCCTCCAGCAGCTTGGCTTGCCCTGCGCTCTCCGCCAGCTTCCGTTCCAGCGCCTCCCGCGCGTTGGTCTCGGCATGGAGCACGACGGCGCGCTTCTCGCCACGGGCCGGCACCGTCAGCGCGACCTTGCGGCCTGCCTTCATCGACAGCGCCTCCGCCACCAGCTCTCCCTCCGGCAGCGCACGGTTCAGCAGCACGGCGCCGGGCGCGGGCTTGTCGTCGTAGAACTGCGCGACGAAGGCGGCCAGCACGGCGTCCAGCTCCATGTCGCGGGCGTGGGTCGGGAAGAACGCCCGGTTGCCGTTGTTGCGCCCGCCGCGGATGAAGAACACCTGGACGCAGGTCTGCCCGCCGATCTGGTGGCCCGCGATGACGTCGGCGTCGGTGAGGCTCGCCGGGTTGATGACCGCGGTGCTTTGCACATTGGTCAAGCCGCGGATGCGGTCGCGGATCGCCGCCGCGCGCTCGTACTCAAGACCCTCCGCCGCCGCCTCCATCTCGCGCGCCAGCTCCTGCTGCACCGTGTTGGCCTTGCCGCCCAGGAAGGCGCGGGCCTGGCTCACCAGGTGCCCGTACTCCTCCGCGCCGACCCGGCCCACGCAGGGCGCGGAGCAGCGGCGGATCTGGTGCAGCAGGCAGGGCCGGCTGCGGTTGGCGAACACGCTGTCCTGGCAGGAGCGCAGCAGGAACACGCGCTGCATGGCGTTGACCGTCTGATTGACCGACCATACCGACGCGAACGGCCCGTAGTAGCTGCCTTTGCGCGTGCGCGACCCGCGGTGCTTGACGATCTGCGGGAATGGGTGGTCCTCGGTCAGCATCAGCCACGGATAGCTCTTGTCGTCCCGCAGCACGATGTTGAACCGGGGCTTCAGCCGCTTGATGAGGTTGGCCTCCAGCAGCAGGGCCTCGGCCTCGGTATGCGTCGTCACGATCTCCATCGAGACCGTCTCCGACACCATGCGCCGCAGCCGCTCGTTCAGCCGGGCAAGCTGGGTGTAGGAATAGATGCGCTTGCGCAGAGCCTTGGCCTTGCCGACGTAGAGCGCGTCGCCGCGGGCGTCCAGCATGCGGTACACGCCGGGGCTGAGCGGCATGGTCAGCAGCGCGCGCTCGATGACCGCGACGCCTTTCGGGCCGGCGGCCGTGGCCAAGGCGAGATCAGGGGCAAGCGAGGCAGGGGAGGCGAGCGAAGGGTCGGCGTGTTGCATGGGGTTCAATAGGGGCGCGACGGCCCCGGCCTCAAGTGCCTCCGGCCACCGCAGCCGGTGCGGCCAGGATCATTTTCCATCCCCGGAAGCTGTGGACAAGTTTGTGGAAGGGTTGCGGATAAAGGGGGTTTTCCCGTGGATTCATTGGCGCTGCACGAGATTGCCCAAACATTGGGCAAATATGCTAGAATGCTGTTTTTGTTGGATTTCTTAATGGGAATGCCCTCCGCGCTCACCGTCACCGCGCATGTCCCTGCAATCATTGGGAATGCGTGGCGCTCCGTGGACAACCACCAACCCGGCTTCACGGATCGGCGTCGCTGCGACGGCGGACGATGGCGACGCCTGCTGCGGCGGCATCGGGGAACACGTCAGGCTTTTCAACCTGGACGTGAGCAAACAGAACCCGTGGGTCCGCCAAGCAGGCCGCCGCGATCCGCTCGGCCAGCGTTTCCACCAACTTGATGTGCCCGGCGGCGACGATGGCCCTGACCGCGACGGCCACCGTTTCGTAGCTGACGACCCGGCTCAGGTGGTCCGACGCGTCGGCGTCCTCCTCGACCCCGAGGTCGATGTTGATGCGGACGCGCTGCGTGATGCCGTGCTCCTGCGGATACCAGCCGATGCTGGCCTGCAGCACCATGTCGCGCAGGAAGACGTGGCGGACGCCGGGGGCCGCGATCATGCTCATTCGGCGATGTCCCCACTGCCCGGCTGCCATTGCAGGTGCTGCCCGCCGTCCAGCGCGATCATCTGCCCGGTCATCGCCGGCAGCGCCAGGATGGCGAGCACGGCGCCCGCCACCTCCGCCGGGCTGGTGCCGCGGCGCAGCGGGACGGAGGCGCATTGCCGAGCGAACTGCTCGGCGGGCTGG
>CAXUJE010000005.1:29919-41452 GCA_964251035.1 uncultured Acetobacteraceae bacterium | reverse complement strand
CTGCGCCGCCCCCGTGACCAAGACCCGCGCCCCGTTCAGCCCGCGCATCGCGTCCTCCCCCTTCACCTCGCCGGCCCATGTCCCGCACCCCGCGCCGGGCGTGCCGGCCCGCGTGCTGCCGCGCGGATGACGGAGCCTATGCGGCGCTGCCGATTTTCCAAAGGGTCGCGTAGTTCATGATCGGCCGCTCAGAGGTAACGCCTTGGGCGGCAAAGTGCTTGGCGCTGTCCAGCATCGGCTGGAACGTGTCCATCTGCTTGGCGTGTTCCAATGTGTCCCACACGCTGGTGTTGTGCAGGGAAGACGTGGCCTCGTCCGCTCCAGCATAGTAGGCGACCAAGCCCGGCATTGCCTCGATGCCGGGCCGCAATGCCGCTTCAAAATCGGCCATCATCTTGGAACAAGCTGCAAACTGCTCGGGCGAGCAGCGCAGGATGGAGACGCGGACGACCAAGGCCATGGTATAACCCTCTATTCAGCAGCTATCGGCAGCCCGCCCAGCACCTTGTCGAGCGTGATCGGCAGGTCGCGCACGCGCACGCCGGTCGCGTTGAACACGGCGTTGGCGATGGCCGCAGCGGCGCCCACGATGCCGATCTCGCCCACGCCCTTGATGCCCAGCACGTTCACGTGGTCGTCGCGCTCCTCCACGAACAGCGCATCGATGTCCGGCACGTCCGCCTGCACCGGCACGTGATACTCTCCGAGGTCGCGGTTGACCCATTGGCCCCAGCGCGGGTCGAGCACCGTCTCCTCCGTCAGTGCCTGGCCCAGGCCCATGGTGATGCCGCCCAGCACCTGCGACATGGCCGTGCGGGCGTTCAGCACGCGGCCGATGCCGAAGGCGCCCAGAAGGCGGCGGGTCCGCACCTCGCCGGTGTCCATGTCCACGCCCACCTCGGCGAACTGCGCGCCGAAGGAGTGCATGGACCAATGCTTCGCCGCATCGCCGGGCTTCTCGTCATGGGTGGCCTGCAGCCCGTCCTCCGGGGCGGCCCGGGCCAGCAGCGCCGCCAGCGGCTCGCAGCGCCCGGCGTCGTCGCGGTGGCTGACCTTGCCGCCCTCGAACACGATGGCGTCCGAGTTGAGGCCGCGCAGCGGCGAGCCGCCGTCGCCGCGGGCGAGGTCGGCCACCTGCTGGCGTATGGCCAGCGCCGCGCCGGTCACGGCGGAGCCGAAGCTCAGCGCGCCGGTCGATCCGCCGGAACCGAACGCCTGGGGCAGGTCGCTGTCGCCGATCTCCACTGTCACCTGCTCAAGCTCCAACCCCAACGCCTCGGCCGCGACCTGGCGCAGGATGGTGTAGGTGCCGGTGCCGAGGTCGGTCGCCGCGAGCTGCACCAGCGCCGTGCCGTCCCTATGCAGGGTGAAGCGCGCGGAGGTCGGCAGCAGCGCCACCGGGTAGGTCGCGGCGGCGACGCCCATGCCCACCATCCAGCGCCCGTCGCGCTTCGTGCCCGGCGCCCCGCGCCGGTCCCAGCCGAACCGGGCCGCGCCCTGCTGCAGGCAGGCGGCGAGCGAACGGCTTGACCACGGCAGGCCGCTCTCAGGGTCGGCCGGCGGCTCGTTGAGAAGGCGCAGCGCGATCGGGTCCATGTTCAAGGCGACCGCCAGCTCGTCCATGGCGCTCTCCAGCGCGAAGCTGCCCGGCGCCTCGCCCGGCGCGCGCATCCAGGACGGCGTTGGCACATTCAGCCGGGTCACGCGGTGCGTGGTCATGCGGTCCGGGGCGGCGTACATCATCCGGCTCATCACGCCCGACTGCTCGACGAACTCGTCGTGGCCGGAGGTCTGCGCCAGGTTGTCGTGGCCGATCGCCAGCAGCCGCCCGTCGCGGTCCGCGCCGAGGCGCAGGCGCTGCCGGGTGCGGGCGCGCTGGCCATGGCCGGTGAACACTTGGCTCCGGGTCAGCGCGACCTTGCAGGGCCGGCCCGTCACCTTGGCGCCGATGGCAGCCAGCACGTTGTGCGGGTGGGCGCCGAACTTGCCCCCGAAGCCGCCGCCGATGAAGCGGCTGACCACCCGCACCTGCTGCGGCTCCAGCTTGAACGTGGAGGCGAGCGCCGCGGCGCAGATGGACGGCCCCTGGTTGCAGTCATGCACCGTGAGGCGCCCGTCCGCCCATTCGGCCACCGCGGCGTGCGGCTCCATGGCGTTGTGGTGCTCGTAGGGCGTGTCGTAGGTCGCATCGACCTGCACCGGCGCGCCCGCGAAGGCCTTGGCGAAGTCGCCCTCCGCGGTGTCCGTGGGCGCGCCGCCGTTGATCACGTTGGGCTTGTAGGCCGCCGCCTGCGCCGCCTCGAAGTCGAGCATGGTGGGCTTGCCGTCCACCTCAAGCGTGACCAGGCTGGCGGCGTCCCGCGCGGCCTCGAAGGTTTCGGCGCAGACCAGGGCGACGAACTGGCCGTGGAACATGATCTCGTCGATGGCCAGGACCGGCTTCGACCCCGTGACCTTCGCGATCATGTCGTCGCTCTCGGTGAAGGGGGCCTGCTCCGGCGCGTTCTTGTGTGTCACGACGGCGACGACGCCGGGCACGCGCTCGGCCGCTTCCGTGTGGATCGCGGTGATGCGCCCGCTGGCCACCGTGGACGGCACGGGGAAGCCGTACAGCACGCCCGGCGGGTTATGCTCCGCGGCGTAGCGCGCGCTTCCCGCGACCTTGAACGGGCCGTCGGCGCGCGGGGAAGACAGGCCGATATGGCCGCCGCGGTTCTCGGTGATGAATTCGGCAACAGCCATGGGATCAGGCTCCGGTCGTAGGTTGGGCCAGCTCGGCCAAGGTCAGCTCAGTCAAGGTGCGGGCGATGATGCGCCGCGCGAGCGGCAGCTTGAAGTCGTTGCCGCCCCAGCCGCGGGCGGGGGCCAGCTCGGCATCGGCGGCGGCGAGGAAGGTGGCTTCGGTCGCGGGCTGGCCCACCAGCGCCGCCTCCGCCGCGCGTGCCCGCCAGGGCTTGTGCGCGACGCCGCCCAGCGCGATGCGGGCGCCGGCGATGCGGCCGTCCGCCACGTCCAGCACGGCGGCGACCGAGACCAGCGCGAAAGCATAGGACGCGCGGTCCCGCACCTTGCGGTAGTGCATCCGGCCGCGCGGCGCCGGCGGCAGCTCGACCGCGGTGATCAGCTCGCCCGGCGCCAGCGTGTATTCCAGGTTCGGCGTGTCGCCGGGCAGGCGGTATAGCGCATCGACCGGCAGGGGCCGCGGCCCGTCCGTGCCCTGCACGTGCAGCACGGCGTCCAGCGCCTGCATGGCCACCGCCATGTCGCTCGGGTGGGTGGCGATGCAGTGCTCGGAGGCACCGAGGATGGCATGGATGCGGTTGTGCCCGCCGACCGCGCCGCAGCCGCTGCCGGGCTGGCGCTTGTTGCAGGGCCGGGCCACGTCGTAGAAGTAGCCGCAGCGGGTGCGCTGCATGAGGTTGCCGCCGGTGCTCGCCTTGTTGCGCAACTGCCCGGACGCCCCGGCCAAGACCGCCTCGGCCAGCACGGGGTAGCGGCTCCGCACCGCCGGGTGCGCGGACAGCGCGGTGTTGTCCGTCATCGCCCCGATGCGCAGGCCGCCCTCCGCGGTCTCCTCAATGCTGGTGAGCGGCAGGCGGGAGATATCGACCAGGCGCGCCGGCGTCTCGATCTGCAGCTTCATCAGGTCGAGCAGGTTGGTGCCGCCGGCGATGTAGCGCGCGTCGCCATGGCCGCCATACGCCGCGACCGCGGCCTCCGGCGTCGCGGGGCGCTGGTAGGTGAAGGGCTGCATCGCTCAGCCCTCCCCGGCCTGGGCGGCAACGGCGCGCACCGCGGCGACGATGTGCGGGTAGGCGCCGCAGCGGCACAGGTTGCCGCTCATGCGCTCGCGGATTTCGGCATCCGTCAGCGCCGGCGCCGCAGCCACGTCCGCCGCCGCGTGGCTCGGCACGCCGTCGCTCAGCTCCGCCAACATGCCGACCGCCGACAGCAACTGGCCCGGCGTGCAGTAGCCGCATTGGAACGCATCATGCTCGATGAAGGCCGCCTGCAACGGGTGCAGCGCGCCATCCGTGCCCCGCAATCCCTCGACCGTGGTGATCCGGTCCCCTTCGTGCATCACCGCCAGCGCCAGGCAGGCGTTCACCCGGCGGCCCTCGATCAGCACGGTGCAGGCGCCGCACTGCCCATGGTCGCAGCCCTTCTTGCTGCCGGTCAGCCCAAGGTGCTCGCGCAGCGCGTCCAGCAACGTGGTGCGCGCGTCGAGCGAGAGCGCGTGCTCCTGCCCGTTGACGGTGAGCATGACCGGCATCATCACCGGCGCGTGCCGGTCCAGCGCAGTGTCTGGCATAGTTGGTTCCTTTCTGTCTGGCCGCGTCCGAAGGCGAAGCCGTGCATCCGGCCGGCCCATGGTCGCCACCGGGGCCGCAGGGCGTCACCGTAGGCTGCGCGCCCATTGCGCTTCGCTGGATAAGCTGAGCACCTTTCGGACGATCCGCAAGGGCGACCGATGAACGAGGGAGAGTACCCCCACATGGCGGGAGACACGGCGGCCTGGTACTTCGACGTGGTGTCTCCCTTCGCCTACCTCGCCCTGCCGGCGGTGGAGGCCATTGCGCGCCGGCGGTCGGTGATGTTCCGCCCGGTCGTGCTCGGCGCAGTGCTGGCCCACTGGGGCCAGCTCGGCCCTGCCGAGATCGCGCCGGAGCGGACCCACACCTACCGGCTGTGCCAGTTCATCGCCGACCGCGCCGGGCTGCCCCTGCGCTTCCCGCCCCGGCACCCGTTCCGTTCGCTCGATGCCCTGCGGCTGCTCGCGGCGCTGGACGGCGATCCCGGCGCGGTCCGGGCCGCCTTCGACTTCGCCTGGGCCGAGGGCCGCGACCCCGGCGAGCGCGCGGAACGCGACGCGCTCTGCGCCCGGCTGGGCATCCGCGATCACGACGCCTTTATCGCCGAGCACGACGCCAAGGCGCGGCTCCATGCCGGGACCGACGCGGCCATCGCGGCCGGCGTGTTCGGGGTGCCGACGCTGGCGGTGGGCGGCGCGCTGTTCTGGGGCCTGGACGCCATGCCGATGGCGGAGGCCGCCCTGGACGACCCCGGACTGCCCAAGCGTGGCGAGATGGCGCGCGTCGCCGCGCTGCCGGTCGGCGTGCAGCGGCGCCGCGGCTGACCGTTCGCCCAGCTCATGTCCGTCCCGGCACCTCGATCCCTTCTCCGGCCGCGTGCCCGGCATCGAACGCGGCAGCGTTCACTGGGCGCTCCGCCGGGTTGCGGGACCGGAAGCGCAAGCCGAGCTTCTCCATCGCCGCATCGACGACCCCGGCCTTGGCAAGGATCAAATCCCGTCCGGACGGCGCGCGCAGCGCCGCCTCCCGCTCCGTCCGCATCGCCGCGAGCTTCACCTGGATGCCGTGCGACAGGCCGAGCACGAAGGAGGTGTGCAGCGCCCGCCGCCGCCCGCCGCGGCCCCGCAGGTACTCCGGCCCGGCGCGGAACCGGTTGGCCTCGGTCTCGAAGGCTTGGGCGATCAGCGGCATGAGGACCCCCGCCGCCTGCACGTCCGCCGGCAGGCCGAAGAACACCTGGGTCAGCCGGCCGTCCGCCTCCGTCTCGAACCAGAACCGACAGTCGAAGAATGCCGCCACGGCCGGCGCGCACTCGTCGAGCGGCCCGATCCGGCTCCGCCCCGTCGGCAGCGCGAGGCGGTCGCACGGCTGCGCGCCCAATTCGAGGTCGGACATCGACAGGCCGTGCCGGTCCAGCAGCGCTGCGGCCTTGGCCGCCGCCGCCATCGCTTCCGGCTCGGTGCAGCCGCGGTCGGTGGTCTTGCTGCGCAGGGCCTCGATGCGGGCCAGCAGCGCCGTGTCGCCGTCCGCCATCGCCGTGCGCCTACTCGGGCAGCGGGATGAACTCGGCGTCGCCCGCCACCCGGTCGAAGCGCCCGGCGCGCCAATCGGCCTTGGCCTGCTCGATCCGCTCCCGCCGGCTGGACACGAGGTTCCACCAGACATGCCGCGGCCCGTCCATCGGCTCGCCCCCCAGCACCAGCACCCGCGCCGCGGTTTCGGCCCGGATCGTGATGGGGTCGCCCGGGCGCAGCACCAGCAGGCGGCCCGCGCCGTACGTCTCGGGGCCGACCTGCACCGACCCCTCCAGCACATAGGCGGCGCGCTCGATATGCTCCGCCCCGATCGGCAGGCTGGCGCCCACGTCCAGCGCCGCGTCGGCGTAGAACATATCTGAGAACGTCTTCACCGGGGAGCGCGCGCCGAACATCTCGCCGGCGATCACCCGGACATGCTTGCCCTCCCCCGACACCTCCGGCAGCGCGTCGCGGCCGACATGGGCGAAGTCCGGCGCGGTCTCCTCATGCGCCTGCGGCAGCGCGACCCAGGTCTGGATGCCGTACAGCCGCTTCTCCTGCGGGCGCAGCTCGGCTGCCGTGCGCTCCGAATGCACGATGCCGCGCCCGGCGGTCATCCAGTTGACAGCGCCGGGCTGGATCGCCTGCACGGTGCCGAGGCTGTCCCGGTGCATGATCTCCCCGTCCAGCAGGTAGGTGACGGTGGCCAACCCGATGTGGGGATGCGGACGCACGTCCAGGCCGCGCCCGGCGTGGAACACCGCCGGCCCCATATGGTCGAAGAACACGAAGGGGCCGACCATCTGCCGCTCCTTCGACGGCAGCGCGCGCCGCACCTCGAAGCCGCCGAGGTCGCGCGCCCCCGGCACGATGACGGTTTCCACCAAGGGGCCGTCCGGCCCCAGCATCGGCTCCGCGTCGTCTCCGGCCAGGCGGCTCATGGCGTAAACCCCTTCGTCATGCGAAGGCGGGGATATGGTGCGCCCGTCAGGGCGGCGCCAGGAAGGCCCCGAACGCCCGCGGGCTTTCGCCCACCTTGATCTTGCGCACCACCTTGCCGGCGGCCACGTCGATCTCCGCCAGCCGGTTGTCCATCCACACCGCCACGTAGGCGCGGGCGCCATCGGCGGTGATCGCGATGCCCTCGGGGTAGTCGCCCACCGCGATCTCGGGCAGGGGCGTGAAGGCGCCGTCGAAGACGGACAGCGTGCCGTCGTGCTGGTTCGTGACCAGGATGCGCGACCCGTCCGGCGTGACCGCCACGGCGTAGGGGAAGTCGCCGACCTTGAGGCGCCGGGTCTCGGCCAGGGTGCCGACATCCACCACCGACACGTCGCCCGACTGCACGTTGGCGACGAACACCCGGCCGCCCTGGATCGTCACCCCGAACGGCGCATGGCCGACCGGCACCGTCGCGAGCGTGTCGAGGTGGTCGAGGCCAATCACCGACAGCGTGTCGCTTTCCCGGTTGGCGACGTAGAGCCGAGCGCCCGCCGGGTCGATGGCGAGGCCGGAGGGCGACTGGCCGACCACCACCGTGCCGACCTGGATCAAGCCCGGGCCGGACCCGGCCGCGTCCAGCACGGCGACGGTGTCGCCGTACCAGTCGGCCACGAACACCCGCCCGTCCCGCGGGCTGACCGCGATGCCGAGCGGCCCGGCGCCCGCCGGCACCTCTGCCACGGCCGACAGGCGGCCGTCCCGGCGCTCCAGGATGCTGACGCTGCGGCCCTCTGGGTTGGTGACATAGACGTGCCGCCCATCCGCCGCCACCGCGACCCCGGCGGGCTTCGCGCCGACGCCGACCGTCTGCACCACGGCGCCGGCCGCCGTGTCCACGACCGACACGGTGTCGTCGCCCTGGTTGGTGACGTAGGCCAGCGCCGCCTGCGCCGGCGGCGGCGCCAGCAGCAGGAGGCAGGCGAGGGCCAGCCTCAACCAGCGCGCTCGGCAAGCGCCTTGATGTTGTCGAGGCCGGCGCGCAGCACGCCCGTGACCGCCTTCACCGAGGCGGCGTCGTTCATGTCGGGCGGCGGGTCGTTCAACGGGTAGCCGCGGTAGAACGCGGCCCGCCACTCGACCGTGCTGCCGCCGGCCGGACTGTCGGAGACTTCGAACCACGCGCTGTAGTTCGTCACCGGCAGCACCTTGGGGTCCACCTTCTCGATCCGATACATGTAGCTGTGCGCGGCGGCGTCGTACTTGGCCAGCTCCTCCTCGAAGTGCGGCTCGCCCTCCGCCTTGAGCGTGATCGTGCGCTTCGAGCCGATGTCGTTGCCGTGGTCCGCCGGGCTGGAGGCGATCAGCGGGTGCCAGCGGGCGATGGAGTCGAAGTCGCCGACGATGGCCCAGACCTGGTCAGGCGTGCGGGCGACATCGACGGTCTGCGTGACCTTCTGCCGCGTCGGGCCGTGCGCCTCCGCCCGGTGGGCCGCGAGGCCGGCCGCGGCGGCCAGGGTCGCGACAAGGCGTCGCCGGGGTATGTGCAGCATGAACCGTCCCTCCATCCCGCGCGTCTTGCGCGCGCAAGGCAGGATCGCGCGGAATGGCGGACGGCGCCAGGGGCCGCCAGGAACCGATGATAAACCTTGGGGCTGGCTATGCCGCAAGCACGCCGGAGCGCTTGGCCACGTAGGTCGAGATCGCGTCCATCAGCGGCGGCGACAGGCAGTCGTACGGCTCAAGGCCGAGTTCGCGCAACCGGCCGCGCACCGCGCCCATCCCCTCGGGCTTGGCGCCGGACTCGATGATGGACGACACGAAGGCGGCGAACTCCGGCGCGGACCAGCCCTCCTCCCGCGACAGCTCCGTGTGCACGAAGTCCAAGCCGTGGAACGGGTGGTCCTTCTCGATCCGCCCATACATGTGCGCGCCGCAGCCGGTGCAGGCATGGCGCTGGATCGTGGCGGTCTCATCGACGATCTTCAGCTTCTCGCCATGCTCCGTCACCCGGACCTTGTCGCGCGGCGCTACGGCGACGACGGAGAACACCGAGCCTGCGGGCTTCCAGCACTTGGTGCAGCCGCAGGCGTGGTTGAACGCGGTCTGCGCGGACACTTCGACCTTCACCGGGTCGGTGGCGCAATGGCAGACGAGCGTGCCTCCCGCGAAGCCGGGTGCTGTCGGCTTGATGCCGTTGTCCACGGAGGGATGGATATGGATGGCGGTGGCCATGGCGGTTCTCCCCGATGCGCCGGTGCGTTCCGGCGTGCTGATGGCGCGGCGGCCCGGCGTCGTGACGAAGCGCCGCCCATCAACTCTACATGATCGGCCCGGCCGCACAACGGCCTGCCGCACCCGGCGTCAGAACGTCACCCGCACGCCGCCGAACCCCGCAACCGGCGTGCCCGGCGATAGGCTGCGGGTATTGGCCGCGTCCGGCACCCCTGCGATGGGCGCCAGCCCCACCGGGGAGAAGCCGCCGAACGTCGCGCAGCTCGCGTTGGTCAGGTTCTATACCAAACCGAACAGCTCGATCCCCTTGATGACACGGTGGCAGGGCCTGGCAGGTTCGGTGACGCCGCAGGAGTTTGCCGCCGCCAACCCAGACGGCGACCCCGGGCGCCCCGCGGCCTTGTCGTCCCGGTCCTTGCCTTGGGTTTTGCGGACAGGCTGACCGGCTCGTCAGACCGCGAGCCTGCAATCTTCCGCGGGCGAGGCGTCAACGTCCCCGTGCTGCCGTCAGCCTTGAGGGCTTGGGCAGGATGTCACGGCGGATCGCTTCGTGTTCTCTCGACCGCCTCCTTGATGAGCGCCGCGGCCGATCCGAGCTTCAACTTCGCCTTGGTCTGGGCTGCCGCGTTGGCGGCAGTGCGGTAGCTGACCCCAAGGAGGCCCGCGATCTCGGCCAGGCTCCGCCCTTTCCCGAGCAGGTCGAACACTTCGCGCTCACGCGGGGTCAGTTCATCCAGGGGATCGCTGTCCCGGAACGGCTGCAACGCGAGGCGTTCGGCAACGCGCGGGGCCAAGTACAGGCCGCCGGCCTGCACCCGCTCGATTGCTTCGACCATGCTCTCCGGGTCGTCGTTCTTGGTCACGTAGCCCCGCGCGCCGGCCTCCATGGCCGAGGTCACGAACGGCACGTCCTCATACATGCTGAACACGATCACCCGGAGCTGCGGCGTCTGCTTCCGCAGCAGGCGGAGGACGTCCATGCCCGGCATGTCCGGCAGGTGAAGGTCGAGCACCGCGATGTCGGGCAGCGCCGCCGCATTCAGGGCCACAGCCTCCGCGCCGGTGCTCGCCTCGATCACGTCGAATGCCGCGTCGTCGGCCGCGTGGTCCTGCAGCAGACTGCGGCAGCCGGCGCGCACGATCGGATGGTCCTCGACCAACAGGATCTTCATCGCTCAACCCGTCCCAACTTCTGCCACGGCAGGATCGCCTCGGCCGTCGCACCGCCCGCCGCACCGTTGCACATGGAGATCCGGCCGCCCACGCTGCGCACCCGCTCGGTCATGCCCAGCAGCCCGTAGCCATACTGCTGCGGATGCGCAAAGCCGCGGCCGTCGTCGCTGACCGTCGCCTGCAGCCTGGCTTCGCCCGAGGTGGCGTCGCTCGGGGCGTCGCGTAGCTGGACCCAAACATGGCGGGCACTGGCGTGCCGGGCGGCGTTCGTCAGGCATTCCTGCACGAGTCGGAACAGCACCAGCGCGACAGCATCGTCCAGTGCCTCCAGGCTACAGGAGAACTCAAGCGACCACGCCACCTCTGGCCGGAGCTGCCGCCAAGACGCGACAAGCTGACCCAACGCCTGTTCAATGCCCATCTCCTCCAGCACCAACGGCCGCAGCCGGGCAAGCATCCGCGCGTTGGTGTGCTGGATGCCGTCCACCAGCCCGGAGATCGTCGCTGCGCGAGCGGCGATGGCTGCCAGGCGGTCTTCTTTCATGACCGCCTCCGGCGCGCACCGGCGCATGATGCTGGCCACCTCCGCGCGGATGCCGAACAGGGCAGGCCCGAACTCGTCATGCAGCTCGTGCGCGACTTCGCGGCGCTCCGCTTCCTGGACGGAGATCAGCTTGTCGATCAGCAGGCTGTTGTCGGCCGAGAGCCTGTGCAGCGTTTGGCTGAGACTGTGGCAACGCAGGCCGATGCGCCGCAACTCGACCAGGCGGACCGGCGCCAAGCTGGAGCGGAAGCGTCCCTGCTCCAAGTCGTCCAAGCTGTCGGCCAAAGCCCGAAGCGGCCGCAGCGACAAGGCCGTCGCGATGGAGATCAGCAGCACGATGACCGCCGACATCAGGACGATCAGCAACGCGAGCCAGCGCAGGTCGGTCCAGATCTCGCCCATCTCGTCATAGGGGTTCGAGCGCAGCAGCACCTGCCCGACGCGCTCCCCGCGGAGGACAACAGGGAACGTGTCCGTGGTCAACGGCGGCCGGAGCGCCCGCTCGAACCAGGCCGGGACCTTGGGCCTGTCCCCCAGGCTGAGCGGCGTCAGGCCGGCCGCCTCGGCCTGCCCTTCCGGCATGACGATGATGTCCAAGTGCCTGACACGGAGCAACTGCGCCTCGACCTCCTGCAAGGCCTCGCCTGGGCTCGCCGCGTCTGCGGCAGTGTGCAGCGCCGCCTGGACGAGCATCCGGCCGACCGCCAGGCTGCTCACCGCTTCACGACGGATGCGGGCGCGGGGGGCATGGGCCCCCCCCCCCGCCGCCGCCGCCGCGGCCGCGGCGGGCAAGGGGGGGGGGGGGCACCCCC
>CAXUJE010000005.1:13796-29909 GCA_964251035.1 uncultured Acetobacteraceae bacterium | reverse complement strand
CCCCCGCCGGGCGCCCCCCGCGCCCCGGGCGGGGGGGGGGGGGGGGCGCGGGGCCCCCCCCCCCCCGCGGCGACGAGCAGGCCGCAGGCGAGAATGGCGGTGGGGATCAAGACCAAGCGTAGTCGCAGCGAATGCACGGCTTGTCTCCAATAGGGCATCGCATTTCTTGCAGTTGCAGACTGCACTAAATGCAAACGCGCCTTCAATAAGTGCAAACATCACTTTCACTATGGACAGAGCATAGGCCCGTTCGTAGCAAACGAAAAACAAAGAGAGATGCCATGAGAATTTCGGCGCTGTCCGTTGCCATCACGGCAATGACGCCCGCCACCGTACTGATGCCGGTGATCGCGTTCGCCCAGGCCGGCACCGCAACGGGCGGCACAACCGGCAACGCGCCCGCCACGGAGATCGCCCTGCCAACGGTCGACGTCGTCGGCAGCAGCCCGCTGCTGGGTTCCGGCATCGACCGCAGCAAGCTGCCCGCCCAGACCAGCGTGCTGAACAGCGGCGACATCGCCCGTGACGGCACGCCCGATGCGGTCCGGGCGCTCAACGAGCAGGCCGGCGGCGTGAACCTCGACAGCGCGTCGGGCAACCCCGACCAGCCGACCCTGCTCTACCATGGTTTCGAGGCCTCTCCGCTGCAGGGCGTGCCACAGGGGCTGGCGGTCTACGTGAACGGCGCGCGCTTCAACGACGCCTTCGGCGACACGGTGAACTGGGACCTGATCCCCAGCCTCGCCATCAGCCAGTTGAACCTGGAAGGTCCCAACCCGGTGTTCGGCCTGAACGCGCTGGGAGGGTCGATCAGCGTGCAGCTCAAGAACGGCTTCGCCTATCACGGCGGCGAGGCGGCGCTCTACGGCGGATCGTTCGGCCGGGTCGTCGGCGAGTTCCAGTACGGCAAGCAGGTCGGCAATCTCAGCGCCTATGTCGCGGCGACCGAGCGGCATCAGGACGGCTGGCGGAACCTGCAAGCCTCCGACATCCAGAACTTCTACGGCGACCTCGGCTGGCGCGGCGACCGCGCGGAGGCGCACCTGAACCTGACTCTGGCGAACTCGGTGCTGAACGGCCCCGGCGCGTCGCCGGTCGAGCTGCTGGCCGCCAACCGGGCCGCGCAGTTCACCGCGCCGAACCTGATCGCCAACCGCACCCTGCAGGTGAACCTGCAGGGCAGCTACGACGTGACCGACACCACCTCGGTCCAGGCGCTCGCCTACTACCGCTACCTGCTGCAGCGGGTCGTCAACGGCAACGCGCCCAACGACGTGCCGGCCAATGACGGGTCAGGGCTGCTCGTCAACCGCAACGGCGGCTTCAGCACGACCCGTGGCGGCGGCCTGATCCCTGATTTCCTCAACGGCGGCCCGTATTCCGAGCTGGACAACCAGACAACGAACACCAACAGCTATGGCGCGTCGCTGCAGGCGACGAACACCGGCGACGTGTTCGGCCTCAAGAACCACCTGGTCGGCGGCTTCAGCTTCGACGGCGCGCAGACGGAGTTCGGCGCCACCGCGCGCCTCGGCGGCCTGACGCCGCTGGACCGCGTGTTCATCGGCCCCGGCGTCACCATCGACGAGCCCGGCACCAACACCCCGGTGCGGCTCGCCACCAGCGATGCCTATTACGGCGTCTTCTTCTCCGACACGATGAACCTGACGGAGCGGTTGGCAGTCACGGTGTCCGGCCGCTTCGATGCGGCGCAGATCAACCTGTCCGACCAGGGCGGCGGCAACCTGACCGGGCAGCACACCTACAACCGCTTCAACCCGGCCGCCGGCGCTGCCTACGAGTTCGCCCCGTGGCTTACCGCCTACGCCGGCTACTCCGAAGCCAACCGCGCGCCCACGCCTGCCGAGCTGTCCTGCGCCGGGCCGGCCGACAGTTGCAGCCTCGCCAACTTCTTCACCGGCGACCCGAACCTGAAGCAGGTCGTCGCGCACAGCGTGGAGGCCGGGCTGCGCGGCACGGTCCGGCCGACGGAGGACGTCCGGATCACCTACAACGTGGGCCTGTTCCGCACCACGCTCGACGACGACATCGCCTTCGTCAACAGCGTCGATCTCAACCGGGCGTTCTTCCAGAACGTCGGGCAGACCCGGCGCCAGGGCGTGGACGCTGGCGTGCAGGTCAAAACGCCGCGTTGGCTGGCCTACGTCAACTACAGCTATACCGACGCCACGTACCAGAGCGGCTTTACCGAGTCCGCCGGCAACAACCCGCAAGCCGACGCCAACGGGAACATCGCCATCCGGCCCGGCAACCGCCTGCCCGGCGTCCCGGCCAACCAACTCAAGTTCGGGGCGAACTACAAGGTCAGCGACAAGTGGACCGTGGGCGGGGCGGGGATCTACCAGAGCAGCCAATACCTGTTCGGCGACCGGGCCAACCTCACGCCGCGCCTGCCGGGCTTCGTCACGTTGAATTTCAACACGCAATATCAGCTCACGCCGAACATCCAGCTCTTTGGCTTGGTCGAGAACGTCAACGACGCCAAGTACTACACCTACGGCACGTTCTCGCCGACCTCGTCGATCTTCCTGGCCCAGGCGCCGAACGCGACCAACCCGCGCTCCTACAGCCCAGCCGCCCCGGTCGGCGGCTTCGGTGGCGTGCGCGTCACATTCTGAGGTTGAGCGCGATGCCGCCCACATTCCCGTCGAGGGCGCCCGGCGCGTCCTGCGCCAGCGCCGCCGGCAGCGCGACCAGCAGCCCAGCCCATGCCCGGCCGCGGCTCATCAGCCACGCCATCCAGTGTATCCCCCTCCCGCAGCTTCTGCTGGTTTGAACCTCCGCTGGCCCGGCGCTCGCCGGGGTGAAGCCTACTGGCAGTCCACGAGGTCGCTGTCGGACAAGGAGAACGCGTACTTGCCGCCGCCGCGCACCTCCACGCCCCGCACGGTGCAGACCCGCCCAGGCTTGGTGGCATTGGGTTTGGTGGTCAGGCGCACGTCGTAGCGCCCGGGCGCGATGCCGGTCAGGCGCAGCCGCTCGTCATGGTCCACGGCGCCGTCGCGGTCGTTGGCGCACTGGTTGGGACCGAACGGCCCGGCGGCGGCCTCCGGGCCGGCGGGCGCCATGGCCAGGTTGGTGATGGTGAAGGAGGTCAGGTTCCAGAACGCCATGCGCTCCTGCGCTGCGGCCGGGCGCAGGGCTGCGCACAGCGCCAGAAGGACCAGCGCCGCGCGCATCGCCCTATCCGAGCAGCCGCGCATGGTGCGCGATGTGGTCACTGACAAAACTCTGGATGAACCAGTAGCTGTGGTCGCCGGGCTGCCGCCGCAGCGTCAGCTCCTGGCCCGAGGCCTGCGCCGCGGCTTCCAGCGCCTCCGGGTGCAGTTGGCTGGCGAGGAACTGGTCCTCCTTGCCTTGGTCCACCAGGATCGGCCCGGGATACGGGCGCTTGCGCATCAAGAGGCTCGCGTCCCACGCCGCCCACGCTTCCCGGTCAGGGCCGAGGTAGCCGGTGAACGCCTTTTCCCCCCATGGCACCGCCACGGGGTTCGCAATCGGCGCGAAGGCGGAAACCGACTGCCAACGCTCCGGCTCCCGCAGTGCGCTCACCAGCGCGCCGTGCCCGCCCATCGAGTGGCCGAACACGCCGCGCCGGCCGGGGCGCACCGGGAACTCCGCCTCGATCAGCGCCGGCAGCTCCCGCGTCACGTACTGCGCCATGCGGTAATGCCCGGCCCAGGGTTCAGCAGTGGCATCCAAATAGAACCCGGCGCCAACGCCGAAGTCCCAACTTTCCGCTTCGCCGGGCAGGTTGAGGCCGCGCGGGCTGGTGTCCGGCATCACCAGCACCAGGCCGTGCTCCGCGGCACACCGCTGCGCGCCGGCCTTGATGGCGAACGTCTCCTCCGTGCAGGTCAGCCCGGCGAGGTAGTACAACGCCGGGCACGGCCCCCGCTGCGCCTGCGGCGGCACATAGACGCCGAAGCGCATCTCCGTCCCGGTGGCGGCGGAGACATGGCTGTAGAACCCCATGGCGCCGCCGAAGCAGGCATGCGTGCCCTTGGTGTCCATCGGTCAGGGCGCCGCTTCGAAGAAGCCGAGCGACGGGGAGCCGTCGTAGAACTTCGGGATGTCGCCGAAGATCTCCGCGCCGTGCTGGTCGGCGGCGGCCTTGAAGTTGTCCATGGAGGCGAAGCTCAGCAGGGTCATGGTCACGGTGGCCGGCGCCTTGCCGTCCGGCCCCGGCCGGCCGCGCATCACCTGGTCGCCCTGCAGGCCCATCGGCCCCCACAGGCGGCGCACCAGCGGCATGTGGGTTTCCTTGTAGTAGGCGTGGTCGAACCGGGTGCCGTCGCCGCCGGGATACGTCACAGCCACTGTCAGCATCGCGTCCTCCTCCGTTTCTAAGCCGCCACCCTACGGTGCCGGCGGCGAAGTGGGAACGGGGCCGCGGCCAGATATTTCCAGACCGCCCTGCGCTGCGGCCGTTTTGGTCCATGGCGCGGCTGCGGCGGAGCGGATGCGGTCTGGCTCGGCGAGCCACCAGGCGGCGACGCACGAAGCACAGCCCGCCAAGCCGCACCCACTCGCGCCTGAGTCAGAGCAGAACGCGGTTGGCGTCATCGGAAGCGGGTGTCGCTGCGCAACAGGGAGTAGATGAGCGCGAACGCGGGCGGATGCCGCATCAGCGCGAAGATGGCCCGGCTCCGCAAGCGCCGCCGCAGCGGCAGGCGGCGGAGCGCGTCATACCGGCGGCACACGTCGAGCGCCATGGCGCACAGGTCGTGCCGGCCGCGGCTGAGGTGGCGCAGGTACTCGTCAACGCCGTTGCGGAAGAACCTCGGCGCGATCAGGTCGCGCACCCAGAAGCGGGCGAAATCCTTGTCGTCTGGGAAGGTTTCGATCAGCTTGGCGGCGTAGATCTCGCGGCTGCGCCACATGCGCTCGCTGAACGCGCTGCTGGACAGGTGGCGGCGGTAGCGGACCAGGCTGTCCGGCAGGAAATGGTTGTCCCATCCGGCGCGGAACAGGCGCAGGAACAAGTCGTCATCCTCATACCCGGCCAGGCGCTCATCGAACCCGCCAGCCTCCCGGAACGCGGCCGCCCGCACCACCGCGGCGCTGGGGAAGATGAACATGTCGGCTGCAAGGAGGTTGTAGAGGCTCCGCTTCGGGTGCTCGACCGCAGGGTTCAGGGCGCGAAGCAGGTTCTTGTGCACGAGCTGCCCGTCATGGTCCATCTCGTCGATGTCGCTGTACGTCCAGCCTACGGCCGGGTCGTCGAGCATGGGTTGAACCAGACGTTCCAGGTGCTCCCGGTGCCAGATGTCGTCATGGTCGAGGAAGGCGAGGTACTCTCCCGTGGCCATTCCCGCCGCGTGGTTGCGGGCGCGCGACTGGCCGCCGTTGACGACTTCCAGGACCGTCTTCGGAAACGGCGTCCTGATTGCGCGCGCCAGCTCGGCCGAGCCGTCCCCCGAGCCGTCGTCCACGACAATCAGTTCCGACGGCTGCAGCGTTTGCGCCGCGGCGCTGCCGATGGACGCCGTGATGTAGTTGCGGCCGTTGTAAACCGGCATGACGACCGAGATGGCAGGCGTCACGGGCGATACCCAACGAGGGCGCAGCAGCCGGGCTGCCCAAACAGGGCCAGGCCGGGCTGGGCATCCAGCATCTCGCAAACGGCCTGGTATACCCCGTACTCGCCCGTCTGGTTGCGGGGGTCGTTGAAATCGTGGAACAGGACCATTCCCCCGGGCAGCAACAGGCGGGGCAGGGAGGCGCAGACCAGGCGCGTGGCGTCCAGGCCGTGGTCGTGGTCCACGAACACGGCGCCGAAGCGCCGTCCCGCGCGCAGGAAAGCGTCAAGCTCCTGGCCTGCATCGCCGCCGACCATCTGGTGCCAGCGTCCCAGGCCGGCCGCCCGGACCGCGCGCGCCGTGGCATGCTGGAACGCCGCGTCGATCTCCACCGACACGGCCCGGCCCCAACCCCGCGTCCGCACGCCGCGGCACAGAAGGGTGGCGGACAGTCCCCAGGCCGAGCCAAGCTCCAGCACGTCTCCGACGCCGTGCCGGGCGAGGTGGTAGAGGGTCAGCGCGTCCGCCGGGCGCAAGAAGCCCGGCGGGTCCGTGCGGATCAGCCCGCCCTCGACCGGCAGGGCCGCGATGGCCGCATGCTCCGCGTCGGGCGGCGCGTCATAGACCGGGCGGTAAGGGCCGTACCCCTCGCCAAGCCTGCCGGCAGCGACGACCGGGCCTGGCGATGGCGGCAGCCGCGGCGCCGCCTGGCGGAACAAGGGTCGTCGGAGCAGAGGCTGCCTCATGGGCGTGGACGGACGCAGTATCCGCCACGCCAGGGTGGTTCACAAGCTTGCTGGCGGCCGCCGCAAAGCGTTGAACGGACGGCTACCGATGCACGCAAGGAACGGGAGGCATGGGCGGCCCCGGCCTCGACATTCCCCCGCGGGGTCCCATAATCGCCAAAGGCCAGCGCCGGCAGGGCGTGGCGATGGGGAGAGACGATGCATTACCAGATTGGACGTTACTTGACAGGATTGGCGACAATGGCGGCCGTGGCTCTCGCGGCCGGCACGGCCCGGGCGGACGGCGACCCGGCGCTCGGCAAGACGGCGTTCACCAAGTGCGCCGCCTGCCACTCGATCAAGGAGGGCGAGAACAAGATCGGCCCCAGCCTGCACGGCGTCGTCGGCCGGCCGTCGCACAGCATCGAGGGCTTCAGCTACTCCGAGCCGATGAAGAACTACAACGTCACCTGGGACCCCGCGACGCTTGACCACTACCTGGCCGACCCGCGCGGCGTGGTCCCCGGCACCAAGATGATCTTCGTGGGATTGAAGAAGGACGACGAGCGGGCGAACGTGATCGCCTACCTCGAAACCCTCAAGTAAGCGCTACTCTCAAGCAAGCATGGCGGCGACGCGGGCGCCCTCGGCGATCCCGCGCCGCCGGCTGCCTTCAGGCACCACCAGCTCCCGCACCACCCGGGCCGGCCCTTCGGACAACAAGAGGATGCGGTCGGCGAGCGACGCCGCCTCCGCCAGGTCGTGCGTGACCAAGAGGGCGGCGCAGCGCCGGATCTGCCATGCGGTCGCGAGGACGGACCGGCCCTGCTCCGCCATGGCGGGATCGAGCGAGACGAACGGCTCGTCCAGCAGCAGCAGCGCCGGCTGGATGGCGAAGGCCCGCGCGATGGCCGCCCGGCGTGCCATGCCGAGCGACAGGGCCGGCGGGTGCAGGTCGGCATAGGGCTTGAGGCCCAGCAGCGCCAGTAGCGCCTCCGCTTCCGCCGGGTCGGGCGGGCGGACCAGGGCGATGTTCTGGCGGACGGTGCGCCAAGGCAGCAGCCGCGGCTCCTGGAACACGGTGCCGATTCGCGGTGCGACCCCGCCGGTCCAGGCGATCCGGCCCTCATACCGGGCGTCCAGCCCGCCGATGACGCGCAACAGCGTTGTCTTGCCGCAGCCGGACGGGCCGACCAGGGCGACGATCTCCTCCTGCTGCAACGCGAAGCGCAGCCCGGCGATCACCGTGCGCGGCCCGCCGCGGGCCGGGACGGTTTTGCGCGAAACCTCGACCTCCAGCATCACCGCCACAGGTTGGCCTGGCGCTCCAGCGGCTGCAGCGCCAGCCATTCGATCAACTGCACCACGACGATGAAGGCCAGGGTGTAGGCCAGGATGCCGGTCACGTCGAACAACTGGAAATACACCTGGATCTGGAATCCTACCCCGTCGCTGCGGCCCAGCAATTCGGCCACCAGCACGACCTTCCAGATCAGCGCCAACCCGGAGCGCGCCGCGCCGAACAGGTAGGGATAAAGCTGCGGCAGCACGACGTGGCGCAGGATGGCGCCGCGGCCCATCCGGAAGCTGTGCGCCATGTCGATCAAGCCCTGGTCCAGCGCCCGCGCGCCTTCCCGCACCGTGACGGCGGTGCTCGGCAGCTTGTTGAGCGCGACGGCGGCGATGGCCGTCGCCTCGCTCAGCCCGAACCAGACGTAGATCAGCACGATGCCGACCAGCGCCGGCAGGTTCAGCAGGCCGGTGACAAGGCTGTCGAGCGCCCGGTCCACCCGGGGCCACCGCCCCATGGCGACGCCGAGCGCCGTCCCCAGCACCATCGCCACGGTGAAGGCGGCGGCGACCCGCGCCAGGGTCACGCCCAGGTTGTGTGCCAGGCGGCCGGACGCGGCCTCCTGCCCCAAGGCGGCGATCACCGTGCTGGCCGGGGGAAACAGCCGGCTGCCGATCAGCCGCGCCGCCAGTTCCCAAGCCGCGAGCAGGACCAGCACGGGGACCAGGCGCCCAGCCCAGCCCATCGGGAAGAAGCCTAACCCGGCGTCCAGAGCGTGCCGGGCGCAAGGTGCGCCGCCGGGCCGACCAAAGCGGGGCCGCCGACCTCCGCCAGCACGTCATAGAGCCGCGCCACCGCCGGGAGGTTCCAACGCTCCGGCGCGCCGCGCCGGTAGGCGTCGCGCAGCCGGGCGAGTTCGTCCGGCCCTGACGCCCCGGTAAGCGGCGCGATCCGCTCCCACTCCGCGTCCGAGGCCACGAGGAGCGCCCGTGCCTGGTCCGACGCCGCGACGAATCGCCCCACCGCCGCCGGGCTGCGCGCCGCGAAGGCGTCGGAGAACACCCAGCCCACGAACGGCACGCCCGGCGGGATGCCCAGCGCCTCGACCGCGTCCTCCATCGCCAGCACCCGGCGCTGCCCCGCCGCCTCCGCCCGCGCGGCGAAGGGCCAATAGGTCAGCACCGCGTCGAGCCGCCCTGCCAGCAGTTGCTCCGCGATCAGCGGCGGCGGGCCGAAGCTCTTGTCGGCGACCTGATCCAGATCGAGGTCCAGCGTGCGCTGCGCATAGGCGCGGAGCAGCAGCCAGCTTTTGTCGAGCGGGCTGCCGGCGATGCCGAGCCGCCGGCCGCGCAGATCGGCCACCGTCCGCACCGGCGAACCCGGCGGCGCCATCACCGCGCCCAGTGCGCCCGAGGTGGGGGAAAGCGTCCAATCGGCGCCCGAGGCCCGCTGCCGCGACACCCACAGCCAGTCCTGCACGGCCGTATCGACGCGCCCTGCCTGCAGCGCGACCTGCGCCGCCTGGGTGGCGGCGAACTCGACCGCCTCGATCGCGACGCCAGCGGCGGCGTCCAGCCCATGCGTCCGCATCACGTCCAGCTCCCACGCGACCGAGCCGAAGCGCAGCGTGCCGACGCGGATGGCGTTGCCGGGCGCCGCGGCCCGCACCGGGATCAGCGGCAGAGCGGCCGCCAGTGACGTAGCAAGCAGCGTACGGCGTCCAATCGGCATGCGGCCCCTCCCTGGGCAGTGTCGTTGGCTGCAATGCGCGCACGCCGCCGCCGCTTGTCAATCGGCGCCATGCGCAGGAGGGGCTGACAAGCCGGCGCACGCGGCCCACACTCCATGCAGCCGTTTGCGCAATGCGGCCTTTGGAGGAAACGAATGCCGGCAGGTCCCGGTACGATCGCACCGCTGCTGGCGCTGCTGTTGGCCCTGCCGGCCGCAGCGGCGGAACCCGTGACCGTGGGCATCGGCTACCTCGCGCTCGCGCCGAAGCGCGTGGCCCCGCAGGTGACGCTGGACCCGCCCATCGCCGACGAGGGCGTGCAGGGCGCCCGTGTGGCGCTGGCCGACGACCAGACGACCGGGCGCTTCCTCAACCAGAGCTTCGCCCTGCACGAGCAGCTCGAGCCGGACGCCGACGCCGTGCTGGCCGCCGCCCGCGCCATGCTGGCGGAGGGTGAGCGCGTCATCGTCACTGACCTGCCGGCCCCCCTGCTGCTGCAAGTGGCCGACCTGCCGGAAGCGCGCGACGCCACCCTGCTGGACGCGACCTCCGAGGATGACCGGCTGCGCGGCCCCGACTGCCGGGCGCGCGTGCTGCACCTGCTGCCCAGCCGGGCGATGCTGGCGGACGCGCTGATGCAGTACCTGGCGGTCAAGCGCTGGCGCAGCGTGCTGCTGGTGCAGGGTCCCCATGATGCCGACCGGGACTACGCCGACGCGCTCCGCCGCTCCGCCCACAAGTTCCAGTTGCGCATTGCCGCCGACAAGCCTTGGACGTTTGAGCCGGGCGCGCAGCGCACCGACACCGGCCACGTGTCCATCGGCGCCGAGGTCGCGCGCTTCACCCAGGGCCTGTCCTACGACGTGCTCGTGGTGGCCGACACGGCGGACGAGTTCGGCGACGACCTCGCCTACCGCACGACGGACCCGCGGCCCATCGCCGGCACGCAGGGCCTGGTCCCCGCCGCCTGGGCGCGCCCGTTCGAGCAGTGGGGGGCGACACAGCTCCAGGCGCGGTTCCAGAAGCAGGCCGGACGCCCGATGACGGCGCGCGACTTCGGCGCCTGGATGGCCGTCCGCGCCGTGGGGGAGGCCGCGAGCCGCGGCGCGACCTCCGACCCCGCCGCCATCGGCGCCTATCTCCGCAGCCCGAAGTTCGAGCTGGCCGCGTTCAAGGGGTCCCGCTTGACCTTCCGCCCCTGGGACGGCCAGTTGCGCCAGCCGGTGCTGCTGGCCGACGCGCGCAGCCTGGTCTCCGTCAGCCCGCAGCCGGGCTACCTGCACCAGTTCTCCGAGTTGGACACGCTCGGCATCGACCAGCCGGAGACGACATGCAGAATGTGACGCTGGCCCCAGCCGTGCTTTTGGGGGCGGCGCTGCTGCTGGCCGCCCCGGCGGCGCGGGCCGAGCGGCTGTTCGTCTCCAACGAAAAGGACAACACGATCACCGTGCTCGACGGCCAGACCTTCGCCGTCACCGCGACCGTCAAAGTCGGCGACCGCCCGCGCGGCATCGTCGCGAGCAAGGACGGGCGAGCCATCTACGTCTGCACGAGCGACAGCGATCACGTCGAGATGCTCGACCCCGCGACGCTTGCCGTCACCCGCATCCTGTCGAGCGGGCCGGACCCGGAGCTGATGACCCTCAGCCCTGACGGCCAGACCCTGTACGTCGCCAACGAGAACGACAACATGGTGTCCGTCGTCGATGTGAAGGCCGGGCGGGTCACGACTGAAATCCCGGTGGGCGTGGAACCGGAAGGCATGGGCGTCAGCCCCGATGGCAAGGTCTTGGTCAACACGTCGGAAACGACGAGCATGGCGCACTTCATCGACACGGCCACCCAGCAGTCCATCGCCAACGTCCTGGTCGGCAGCCGCCCGCGGGTCGCGCGCTTCACCGCGGACGGCAAGCAGGTCTGGGTGAGTGCCGAGGTCGGCGGCACCGTGTCGGTGATCGACACCGCCTCTCACACCGTCGTCCACACGGTCAACTTCCCGATCCCCGGCGTGCCGGCCGAAAGCGTGCAGCCGGTCGGCATCGCCATCACCCCGGACGCCAAGACCGCCTTCGTGGCGCTCGGCCCGGCCAACCGCGTCGCCGTGGTGGACACGGGGACCTACGAGGTGCGCAAGTACCTGCTGGTGGGGCAGCGGGTGTGGAACCTGGCCTTCTCGCTCGACGCGCACCGGCTCTACACCACCAACGGCGTCAGCAACGACCTGTCGGTGATCGACGTGGACGCGCTGCGGGTGGTGAAGTCGGTGCCGGTCGGGCAACTGCCCTGGGGCGTGGTGGTGGTGCCGTAATGCCGGACACCGTCGCGCACGAACCCGCCGCCCTGGAGGTGGACGGGCTGACCCACCGGTTCGGGCCTCGCCGCGCGCTGGACGGCGTGGGCTTCCGCATCCGGCCCGGCGACTTCACGGTGCTGCTGGGCCAGAACGGCGCGGGCAAGACCACGCTGTTCGCGCTGATCACCCGGCTTTACCACGCGCACCAGGGAGGCATCGCGGTGTTCGGCCAGCCGTTCCGCGCCAACGCCTCGGCCGCGCTGGCGCGCATGGGCGTGGTGTTCCAGCAGCCGACGCTGGACCTCGATCTCACGGTGCAGCAGAACCTGCAATACCACGCCGCCCTGCACGGGATCGCAGGCCACACGGCGGCGCCGCGCATCCGGGACGAGCTGGCCCGGGTGAACCTCCTGGAGCGTGCGCGCGACCGGGTGCGCCTGCTGTCCGGCGGTCAGCGGCGCCGGGTCGAGTTGGCGCGCGCCTTGGTGCACGAGCCTTCGCTGCTGCTGCTGGACGAGCCGACGGCAGGCCTCGACATGGAAAGCCGCGGCTTCCTGCTGGGCCACGTCCGCCGCCTGTGCCGGGAGCGCGGCCTTGCCGTGCTGTGGGCGACCCACCTGATCGACGAGGCCGGCGAGGACGCGAGCGTGGTGGTGCTGCACAAGGGCCGCGTGCTGGCATCCGGTCCGGTCCCGGCCGTCGTGGCGCAAGCCGGCGCCCAAACCCTCAAGGACGCATTCGAGCACCTGACCCATGCTGCAAACTAAGCTCCGCCCGCTGCCGCCCGCCGCCTACGCCCGCTGCATGGCCGGCATCGTCCGGCGGGAGGGCCTGCGCTGGGTGCATCAGCGCGGGCGCTTCGTCTCGGCGCTGGTGCGGCCCTTGGTCTGGCTCGCGATCTTCGCTGCCGGGTTCCGCTTCGTGCTGGGCGTGTCGATCATCCCGCCGTATGAGACCTACATCCCGTACGAGGTCTACATCGCGCCGGGCCTGATCGCCATGATCGAGCTGTTCAACGGCATGCAGAGCAGCCTATCGATGGTCTATGACCGCGAGATGGGCAGCATGAAGACGTTGATGGTCAGCCCCTTCCCGCGCTGGTTCCTGCTGCTGTCGAAGCTGCTGGCGGGCGTCGCGGTGGCCGTGGTGCAGTCCTACATCTTCCTGGGCATCGCCTGGTTCTGGGAGATCGAGCCGCCCGTCACCGGCTACTTCGCCGTGCTCCCGGCGCTGGTCCTGTCGGGCCTGATGCTGGGGGCGCTGGGCCTCGTGATGTCGTCGTTCATCCGGCAGTTGGAGAACTTCGCCGGCGTGATGAACTTCGTGATCTTCCCGATGTTCTTCGCCTCCTCCGCCCTGTACCCGCTGTGGCGCGTGAAGGAAAGCAGCCTGTTCCTGTGGTGGGTGTGCCAGTTGAACCCGTTCACCTCGGCCACCGAACTGATCCGCTTCGCGCTCTACGGCCAGGTGGATTGGGGGTCGGCCGCGGTCGTCGTCGGCTGCACCGTGGCGTTCATGGCGGCGGCGGTCGCGGGCTACGACCCAGGCCGCGGATTGATGGCGCGGAAGGCCGGGGCGGAATGAGGGCGCCCAAGATCACAGGACTCTGGGCCGCGGGGCTGATGCTGGCGGCGCTGGCGCTCGGCGCGGCGGGGCCGCCCGCCGATCCGGATTGGCCCTGCGCGCAGCGGCTGGTGCCGAAGCTGACCGCCGCCACGCTTTGGGGCGGGCACGACGCGGCGGGCGACTGGCGGACCGACCCGCAGGTGGCCGCGGTGGTCGCCGCCGTGGCGCCGCGGGGCGTGTCGGCGCAGGATGGCGCCGGGCAGATTGAACGATACATGGCAACGCTGCCCGGCGCCGACCGGCCGGCACGGTCCGCGCTGCTGTTCGCCGGGCTAGTGGACGAGACCAACGAACAGCGTGCCCAGGTCATCGACCGCCTGCGCGCCACGGCCCGCCGGCAGCGCGCGCTAACCGAGCTGACTTCGCAGATCACCGCCGAACTCCGCGCCCTGCCACCCGACGCGTCCGCCGCGCAACGCGAGGAGATCACCAGCCGCCGGGCGTTCCTGATCCGCGAGTACGAGGACATCGAGCGCACCATACGCTACGCCTGCGAGGTGCCCGTGCAGATGGAGGCGAAGCTGGGCGCCTTGGCGCAGGCGTTGCAGCGCGGGCTGGCGGATTAAGCCGGGACGGCGCTGCTCGGCTCAAGCCCCTGCGGTCGATGAATGGCTGGGGTCGTCCATCTTGCCTTTGCTGCGCCGGCCCAAGTCAACGAAGCCCTGCTTGATGCGCTCCAGCTCGTCCGCCTTCATCTCCTCAAGGTCCAGCAGCGCCAAACGCGCCCCTTCGGTCACGCGAAGCAGCTCGTCGATCTTGACCTGCAAGGCGTCCGTGTCGCGGTTCTGCGTGTTCTGGATGAGGAACACCATCAGGAAGGTGACGATGGTGGTGCCGGTGTTGATCACGAGCTGCCACGTGTCGCTATAGCCGAAGATCGGCCCGCTGACGCCCCACACGACAACCAGGATGACGGCGGCGATGAAGGTCAGCGGCCGGCCGGCGCTGCGGGCCACGGCTTGGGCGAGCTTGTCGAAATTCATGGGTTCGATCCTTGGAGGGGTTCCTATTCGAACTCCTCAGGCAAGATATCGTTCGTCGGCAAGCCGGACGCCTGCCAGCCGTCCACGCCCTCGGGGAACCAAGCGGCGTGGAAGCCCATCTCGCCAGCCCGGCGCGCGGCGTTCCAGCTCATCCAGCACTCCGCGAGGCAGAAGAACACGACCAAGCGCCCGGGATCGTCCCGCGTCACATCCTGCAATCGCTGCTGCAAGCGCCTTTGCACCGGCTCAGGCAGCGCGCCCCGCCCGACCTCCGGCCACCACAGGCTGCCAGGAAGGCTGGGATGGCGGGCGGGCAGCCATGGCATGCCGGGGCGCATGCCCGGCGGGCGGCGCGGCGCCGGCAGCACGTCGATCAGCACCGCGTCGCGCCGGGCCACCCGCTCCTGCATCGCCGGAATGTGCAGCACGGCGGCGCCCGGCACCGTGTCGGGCACCGGCGCCCGATAATTGTCCAGGCGGTAGGACTCCGGCACCGGCACGTTGGGGTCCGCAAGAACCGGCATGGCGCCCAGGCCAATGGCCAGCGCCGCCGCAGCCGCATGCCTCAAGGCGTGGCCTGGCCCGGCTCGTCCAGCAAAGGCACGCCGTAGTCCGCCAGCACCGCGGCGATCTCGGCCTTGTGCTTGCCGATGGCTCCGTTGATCCGCCGCCGCCATTCCGGCTCGTTGGCGCGCACGCCCATGGCGATGCGGTAGTCGAGGCGGGGCGCGTCCGGCTCCGGCTCGATGAACACCGCCGTCAGCGGCAGGTGCTCCCGGGTGATCGCGTATCCAGCCGGCGGACCCCAGACCAAGGCCACGTCGATCACTCCGTCCACGAGATCCTGCAGCATGGCGCGCGGCGGGTTGCTGATCCGGGTATCGACGCGTAGCGAGTACGGACGGACCTGGCCCATCAGGTTATGCCGCACCAGCAGGTCGGTCGGCGGCGTCGCGGCGATCACGCCGAACTTCTTGGACGCCAAGGCCGGGTCGCCCACTGACCGCGCCGTGATGGCGTCGGCCGTGCGGGTCACGAGCATGTAGCCGGTGTGGTAGTACGGGTTGGTGCTGTCCACGATCCCGTCGCCGCTGACGGTGCCCATGATGAGGTCGCACTCGCGGGCACGCAGCGTGTTGCGCACGAAGCCGGTCACTTGCGGGAACCACACGTAGCTGACTGGCAGGCCGAGGTCGGCGCCGACGATCTCGGCGATCTTGTTCTCGAACCCCTCACGCGCCTCGTTGGAGAACGGCAGGTCGTGCGGGTCGGCGCAAACCCGCAGCTCGGTGCGGGAGATCAGCTCGGCGCGCTGAGCGAACGCGGGTGCGCCGGCAAGCAGCGCGCCGATGGAGGCAAGCGGCAGGAGCCGGGCCGCACGACGCATCCAGCAGAAACGGCGGCGGGTCTGCTCAGCTATCGTCATCGCCGATGCGCTTCGGGCGTCCGCGCGGCAGCTTGTCGTCCGAGCGGGCCTTCAAGTACCCATAGATGTCGTCGAGGTACAGCACCACGTCCTCCGTCGTGCCGAACGCCGGCATGACGTTGTTCTGCGACTTGGTGACGTTCTGCCGCCCGTTGACGATGGTGTTGGTAAAGTCCTCGTAAGACATCCTCTTGAGCGACTCGGTCAGGCTCGGCGCATAGGAGCTGCCGGCGCCGTCCGGGCCATGGCACCGAAGGCAGGACTCGCCGTAGCGGCGGTAGCCGTTGAACGTGTGCTGGTCCACGCGCCCATCCTGGACTTGGTAAACCGGGTCGTTCTCTGCGCGGGCCCCGGACGACCCGGCAATGGCGAACGCCACCCCAGCGCCGACCAACCCCGAAAGGGCCAGCAGTGACTTGTATCGCATTGGTCGTCTCCAGTCGTGGCGCCCGCCCCGGGCCCGGCGCCGGGGCGGGGCGCGGGGGGGGGGGGGGGGG
>CAXUJE010000005.1:0-13786 GCA_964251035.1 uncultured Acetobacteraceae bacterium | reverse complement strand
GCGCCCGGGCCGCGAAAAGCCCGGGGCCGGAGCCTGCTGATGTCGGCTTAGTCGAGGCCGAACACGGTCATCACGCCGCCCAACTGCGTGTAGTTGGACAACTGCTTGTAGGCGCCGACCGCGCCCAGGCCGTCGGTGTCGTTGCCAAGCCCGGCCGCCATGCCGATCCCGGCCCAGCCGCCGACGCCCGACAGCACGGCGATGTACTGCTTGCCCTTGTGCGTGTAGGTGTTGACGTTGCCGATGATGCCGGACGGCGTCTTGTACTTGTAAAGCTCCTTGCCGGTCTTGATGTCGACGCCCTTCAGGTAGCCGTCGAGCGTGCCGTAGAACACGATGTCGCCCGCGGTCGCCAAGGCGCCCGACCAGACGGAGAACGGCTCCGGGTCAGACCAGACGATCTTGCCCTGTCCGGCATCCCAGGCGATGAAGTTGCCCAGGTTGTTGTCGCCCTTCGGCGGATACATCGAAAGCGTCGCCCCGACGTAGGGCTGGCCGGCGGTGTAGGACACCTTGAACGGCTCGTAATCCATGCAGACGTGGTTGGTCGGCACGTAGAACAGGCCGGTCTTGGGCGAGAACGCCGCCGGCTGCTGGTCCTTGGAGCCGAGTGCCGCCGGGCAGATGTTGCGGCTGTTCTTGTCCTCGCCCTGCGCCTGCGTCGAGTACTGCGACACGACCTGCGGGCGGCCGGTCTGCATGTCCACCTTGGTGGCCCAGTTCACCGCCGGGTCGTACTTCTCGGCGACCAGCAGCTCGCCCGTTTCGCGGTTCAGCGTGTAGCCGAAGCCGTTGCGGTCGAAGTGCACGAGCGCCTTGGTCATCTTCCCCTTCACGGGGATGTCGGCCAGGATCATCTCGTTGATGCCGTCGTAGTCCCACTCGTCATGCGGGGTCATCTGGTAGACCCACTTCGCCATGCCGGTGTCGGCGTCGCGCGCGAAGATGGTCATCGACCACTTGTTGTCGCCAGGGCGCTGCACCGGGTTCCAGGTGCTGGGATTGCCCGTCCCGTAGTAGACCAAGTTCAAGGCTGGGTCGTAGGAATACCAGCCCCAGGTGCTGCCGCCGCCGGTCTTCCACTGGTCGCCCTGCCAGGTGGACACCGACGAGTCCTTGCCGATCGGCTTGCCCATCATCGTGGTCTTCACGGGATCGACCAGCATCCCCTCGTCCGGCCCGACCGAGTAGGCGTTCCAGGCGAGCGAGCCGTCCTTCAGGTTGTATGCCGTGAACCGCCCCTGCGTGCCGAACTCGCCGCCGCTGATGCCGACGTAGACCTTGTCCTTCACGATCATCGGCGCCATCGTCATGGTCTCGCCCTTGGCGGGGTCGCCGTTCTTGACGTGCCAGAGTTCCTTGCCGGTCTTGGCGTCGAGCGCCACCGTCGTGGCGTCGGCCTGGTTCAGGATGATCTTGCCGTCGCCGTAGGCGACGCCGCGGTTCACCGTGTCGCAGCACATCACGGCGATGACGCTGGGGTCCTGGCGCGGCTCGTACTTCCAGATGATCTTGCCGTTGTCGTTCAGGTCGAGCGCGAAGACGTTGTTCGGGAACGGGGTATGCACGTACATCGTGTCGCCGATCACCAGCGGCCCGCCCTCATGCCCGCGCAGCACGCCGGTCGAGAACGACCACACCGGATGCAGCTTCGACGCATTGGTGGCGTTGATCTGGTCGAGCGTGCTGTAGCGCTGGTTGGCGTAGTTGCCAGTCGGCATCACCCACTGGTTGGCGTCGCCCTGCAGCTTCTGCAGCTCGTCGTTGGCGGACGCGGGCGATCCCGCGGCGAGTGCGGCGACGCCGAGCATGGTCGTACAGCCGAGCAGAACTTTCTTGAGCCTCACGTCAATCCCTCCTGAATATGGCCGATCATTGTGGCCGATTGATTCTGCTCGTCCGGCAGACCGTTACGCTCCATGCTGAGGCTTGCGCATCGGCATCGGAACGCTCGGTCTTGAGCATATGCAGGCAATGTGCATCCCGGCAAGACGCCGCAGGAGTCGAAAACCCGGGCCGCTGCACGAATCTTTCTATGCTGCGGTGCAGCAAGACATTTCAGGTTCGGCCATGGCATCAACGGGACTGGATTCGTGCGCGCATTCCGTTAGCTTGTGCCGGGCATAAGACTGGGAGACGTATCGTGGATGTCCGTGCCGCCGTTGCCTTCGCAGCGGGACAACCCCTGAGCATCGAGACCGTGCAGCTTGAAGGCCCGCGTGAGGGCGAGGTGCTGGTCGAGATCAAGGCCACCGGCATCTGCCACACCGACAAGTTCACCCTGTCCGGCGACGACCCGGAGGGCCTGTTCCCCGCCATCCTGGGCCATGAGGGCGCGGGCGTCGTCGTCGATGTCGGCCCCGGCGTGCGCACGCTGAAAAAGGGCGACCACGTCATCCCGCTCTACACGCCGGAATGCCGGGAATGCGACTACTGCCTCAGCCAGAAGACCAACCTGTGCCAGAAGATCCGCGTGACCCAGGGACGCGGCCTGATGCCGGACGGCACCAGCCGCTTCAGCTTCGGGGGCAAGCCGGTGCTGCACTACATGGGCTGCTCCACCTTCGCCAACTTCACCGTCTTGCCGGAGATCGCGCTCGCCAAGGTCCGGGAGGACGCGCCGTTCGAGAAGATCTGCTACATCGGCTGCGGCGTCACCACCGGGGTGGGTGCCGTGATCTTCACCGCCAAGGTCAAGCCCGGCGACAACGTCGTCGTGTTCGGCCTGGGCGGCATCGGGCTGAACGTGGTGCAGGGCGCCCGCATCGCCGGCGCCGACATGATCGTGGGCGTGGACATCAACCCGGGCCGCCGCGCGCTGGCGGAGAAGTTCGGCGTCACCCACTTCGTCAACCCCAAGGAGGTCGGCGGCGACATCGTGCCCCACCTCGTGGAGCTGACGAAGGGCGGCGCGGACCACAGCTTCGAGTGCGTCGGCAACGCGACGCTGATGCGCCAGGCGCTGGAATGCGCGCACAAAGGCTGGGGCAAGAGCACGATCATCGGCGTGGCCGGCGCCGGCCAGGAGATCAGCACCCGGCCGTTCCAACTGGTCACAGGCCGGGTCTGGCAGGGCAGCGCCTTCGGCGGCGCGCGGGGCCGCACCGACGTGCCGCGCATCGTCGATTGGTACATGGACGGCAAGATCAACATCGACGACCTGATCACCCACATCCTGCCGCTCGATCAGATCAACGAAGGCTTCGACCTGATGACGCGGGGAGAGAGCATCCGCAGCGTGGTCGTTTATTAGCCCACTGGAACGCCCGGCGTGCCGCTACGCCGGGTTCTCCCGGGGCTTGTCCACCTCGCACCGCCAGCCCTGCAGGCGGAATTTCGGATGCTCGATGACGTACTCCTGGGCAATCGTCTGCGCCTTCAAGGTGCATTCGATCGGGCTGCCCACAGGTTCCCGCACCTCCCGCCGCTCCATGCAGCGGTCCGGCGTGCTCGATAAGCAATAAACAAGGACCAACTCGATCATGGCGAGGCGCTTCCTTCAAACGACTGCCCAGACTATGAGGCTCCTCGGCGCGGGCGCAATAACCCTGGCGTTCTTGTGCGGCCCGACCTTGTATGACCAGGCCTGGGCGCAAGCGCCGTCCGACGACCCCCGGCCGCTCAGCCCGGCGCAGGTCGCGCTGTTCGAGACGCCGCACCTCCGCAACGTGGACCACCCCGAGACGCTCGACTACGGGTTCCACCGCGAAGGGCCGGCCGGGTTCACCGACAAGGTCGCGCTGCACGTCCGCCGGGTGAACCCGGACGGCACCAAATCGGTCGCGTTCGACTACCTGACCGGGGAACACCAGGTGAAGTTCCCCGAACTCGACAACTTCCGCGGCAACCCACTGCTGATGCTCACGCTGGAGCGCGACGTGAACGAGATGAAGGAGGCCGTCGGCGTGTCTGCGTCGTATTTCCGCAACAAGCTCCGCGAGGCCTTCGTGACGGGGGCGACGGTCGCGGACGGCAGCTTCGACCTTGACGGCGCCGCCGTGCCCGCGCGGGTGGTCACCGTCCAGCCCTTCGCGGGCGAGCAGCGGCTGGAGCGCATCCCGTCCCTGCAGGCGAAGCGTTACACCTTCGTGCTGGCCGACGCGGTGCCAGGCATGCTGGCGGAAATCCGCATCGACACCCCGGCGGACGCCAAGATGGACGTACCCGCCTTCAGCCAACGCACGGTGTTCACCGGGGTCGAGCCATGATCCGCCCCCGCTTGTTCATCCCTCTGTTGGCCGCAGCCGCCGGCGCGCTGGCCGCATCCGCCGCGCGTGCCGAGGTCCGCCACCCCGCGCATGACTACCCCACAGCGACGCGGGCCGACTACGTCATCGGCTGCCTGGCCAGCAACGGCTTCAAGCGGGAGTTCCTGGAAAAGTGTGCCTGCGGCATCGACACCATCGCCGACCTGATGCCGTACGAGGACTACCAGGAGGCCGAGACGATCCTCAGCATGCAGCGCGGCGGCCTGGGCGACCGCGGCGCCATGTTCCGCGACACTCCCGTCGCCAAGGAGCGCACCGAGGAACTCAACCGCGCCCAGGCGGAGGTGGCGCTGCAGTGCAAGTAGCGGGGCGTCAGGCGGTCAGCTCCGCTCGGCCCCCAGCGCGAAGTCCCGGTGGAACCGCGCCTGCGTGCTGTCCAGCACGTCCACCCGCATGGGTCCCGGCCCCTGGGGCACGAAGCCGAAGGTGATCACCGGGTCCTCGCTCAGCGAGATGTCGGCATCGACGCTCAGCACCAGCGCGTCGCCGTAACGCACCGTGATGTCCTGGATGTAGCGCGGCGGCACGAACAGGTGGGACACCTGGTCCACCTGCATGCCGTTGTTGTTGGGATGGCTGATCAGCAGATGCGCCGTCGCCGCCTCCCCTTCGTGCAGCGGCGCCTCGCCATCCAGGCGCAGGCGCATCTGGCCCAGCCGCGACATCGCGAGCTGCGGGTCCTTGGTCGAGGGGGCAGAGCAGCCGCCCGCCGCCTTGACGTAGCGCTCGGCCGCGTAAAGGTGGCCGTCCTCGGTCTCGGCGACCGCGTGCAGCAAGGTGTACTGGTCCACGCGCACGCGGGTCTTGAGGCTGCGCGGGTCGGCGGCCGGGCCGAACTTGAAGGTTCCGGCGAGCGGCGACGGGTTGCCGTCCACCACGATCCAGACCGCCTTCACCCGGCCCGCCCCGGCGCCGCCGCCGGCCGAAAGGCTGACGCCGATGGGCACCAATGCCGCATCCTGGGCGCGGGCCGGCGCGTCGAGCGTAATGACCCCGGCGCCGTCCGCGACCTCCCGCTCCCCGAACACCGCATGCTTCAGGTCCGTCCAGCGGGCGGCGCGGGCCTCCGGGTCTTCCTCCGCCCAGGCCGGCGCCGCCGTGCAGAGTGCCAGGCCCAATACCGCCGCCACCTTTGCCGCCGCGATCGCCCTCATGTGCCCCATCCCCCGATACGGCCCGCTTCGCGCCGGCCTATTCCCATTCAAGCTCTTTGAACGCGCTCGTCACGTTGCGGCCGTTGTAGTCGTCGAACAAGGCCCAGCGGCCCCGCTCCGCCTGGCCCACCGTCGCCACGGCCTCCTCGATGTCGCCGCCATGGGCGATGATGGCACGGATATCGCGGACAAGCCCGCCCAGATAGCGCTCCTGCGGCGCGGCGGCACTGGGCCATGCAACGGAGGCCGGCCCATGGCCCGGCACGGCCCGCGTCGCCGACGAACCCCGCAGCGCCTGCGTCTGCGCCAGCCAGCCCAGGATGCTGCCGTCCAGCGCGGGCACGCGGTCCACGAACAGCAGGTCGCCCAGCCACAGCGTGCCCGTCGCCTCGTCCAGGATCGACAGGTCGTTGTCGGTGTGCGCCGTCGGGTGCGCCTGGAGCAACAGGCGGCGTCCGCCCAGGTCGAGCGTCGCCGTGTCATCGACCAGCAGGTCCGGCTTGGCGTAGTCGCCGGCCTCCTCGATGCCGAGCGTGTCGGCCAGGCCGTTGCGGTAGAACTCTCCACGCTGCACCAGCATCGCCGCCATGCGGGCATGCCCCACGAACACCGGGCGGTCATCCGCGAAGGCAACGGCGCCGAACACGTGGTCGGGGTGCAGATGCGTCATCACGACGTAGCGGATCGGCAGGGTTGTCCGCTCGCGGATACTGGCGCGCAGCCGCTCGCCGTCCGCGCGGCTGCCGCCGGGGTCGAGCACGGCGACGGCCTCTCTGCCCACGACGAAGCCGATGTTGGCGATACCGTCCTGGTTCTCAGGTGTCGCCTCCTCATGCACGCCCTGGCGGACGTGGACGCCCGGCGCGACTTCGGCCATCGGGAAGGGCTTGGCCGGGATAGGGGCCGACAGGCCGCGGTCGGGGCGCAGCGCGGCGATGGCCGCCAGCAGCAGCGCGTCCCGCCGCTTCACCGAACAAGCGCCGCGGTGCGGATGCGCCGGTACACCAAGTCCGGCGCCGGCCCCTCCGCCACGGCATCGGCGGCGGCCACGGCATCCGCCATCATGAAGTGGTCAGGCGACAGGGCGCAGGCCGGGTCGGTGGCGCCCGCGTCGCCGGTCATCGCGAGGGCCTGGCAGCGGCAGCCGCCCCAATCGACCTCCCGCTGGTCGCAGGACCGGCACGGCTCAGGCATCCAGGACGTGCCGCGATACCGGTTGAAGCCGGGGTCGTCCTGCCAGATCGCGCCGAGCGACGCCGTGCGCACCGATGGCCACTCGAACCCCGGCAGCGTTTCCGCCGCGTGGCACGGCAAGGCGAGGCCAGCCGGGGTGATGTTGATGATCCGCCGCGCCCAGCCGCCCATGCACGCCTTCGGCCGCGCCGCGTAGTAGTCCGGCACCACGTAGTCTATGGTGATGTGCCCGCGCAGCCGCTCGCGGGCCTGCGCCACGGCCTCGTTCGCCCGCTCCAGCTGCGCGCGGCTCGGCATCAGGGCGGCGCGGTTGACCAGCGCCCAGCCGTAGTACTGCACGTGGGCGATCTCGATCCGGCTCGCCCCGATCTCCTCCCCGAGCGCCAGCATCTCCGGCAGGCGCTCCAGGTTCTGCCGGTGCACCACGAAGTTGGCGGTGAGCGGCAGCCCGGCCTCGCGGATCTGCCGGGCCACTTCGAGCTTGCGGGCATGGCCGCGGCGGTAGCCGCCGATGCGGTCCGCCTGCGCCGCGTCGGCGTCCTGGAAGCTGAGCTGCACATGATCCAGCCCGGCGTCGGCCAGCGCTGCAAGCGACGCCGGGTCGAGCGTCACGCCGGAGGTGATCAGGTTGCTGTAGAGACCGTGGGCCGCGGCATGCCGGACCAGTTGCAGCAGGTCCTTGCGCGCCGTCGGCTCGCCGCCGGAGAAATGCACCTGTAGCACGCCGAGCGCCGCCGCCTCCTCCAGCACGCGCAGCCAGGCCGCAGTGTCGAGCTCGTTCGCGGCCCGCTCCATCTCAAGCGGGTTCGCGCAGTACGGGCATTGCAGCGGGCAGCGGTGCGTCAGCTCGGCCAGCAGCGCCAGCGGCGGTTCGATGACCGGGATTGGCGCCGGGGCGGGCGGGGTCGGCGAGAGTGCGTTCATAGCCGGATCGCTCCTTTGACCACCAAATCCTGCAGCATGGCCGAGACATCCGCCGCGATGGTCTCGCGCGGCGCATTGAACTTCGCGGCCAGGCTGTCCACGATCTCCGGCACGCTGCGGGCGCCGTCGACGAGCTTCAGCACCTCGACGGCCGGCTCGTCCAGCAGGAACAGCCGCTCCGGCGCCAGCACCACCCAGGCGCCGCGCACCGCGTCGTGCCGCAGCCGGAAGCCGCGGTTGAAGGCGGGCACGCCCGGCGCCTGCAAGGCCGCCTCCGTCATGCCGAGGGCACGAAAGCGCCCGGCGGCACGCGGCCCGGCTCGACATAGGCGTAATGCAGCGCATCAAGTTGCGACCACAGCACGTCGCACTTGAAGCGCAGCGCGGCCAAGACCTGCTCCTGCTGCGCCCGGGTGCGGGCGTGCTCGTCCACGTAGGCCAGGGCGAAATCCACGTCCTTCGGCGCCTGCGTCATGCGCGGGGTGAAGTAGGCCAGGGTGTCCTGGGTGATGAAGTCGTAGTTGGCGAGCATGCCCGACACGCGCTCGGCAATGATGGTGGGGGAGAACATCTCTGTCAGCGAGGAGGCGACGGCCTCCAGCACGCTGCGGTCGCGCACGAACGCCACGTAGGCGTCCACGGCGAAGCGCGTGCCCGGCAGGATGCCCTCCGTCGTCTCGACGTAAGCGCGGTCGAGGCCGACGCCCTCCGCCAATTTCAGCCAGCGCGCCACGCCGCCCAGGCCCGGCCCGCTGCCGTCGTGGTCCTCCAGCCGGCTGCGCCAGGCGCGGCGCAGGTCGGCGGTGGGCAGCCGGGCCAGCAGGGTCGCGTCCTTCGCCGGGATGCGGCTTTGGTAGTAGTAGCGGTTCAGTGCCCAGGCCTGCACCTGGGCGCGCGTCAGCCGGCCATCGTGCAGCATGCGATGGAACGGGTGATGGATGTGGTAACGCTCGCCGCCGGTGGCGTTCAGCGCGGCGCGCATGTCGGACGGAGACAGGAGGCGGTCGCTCACAGGGTCAGCTCCATTCCATCGTAGGCCACGTCCCACCCGGCAGCGGCGACCTGCGCCCGTTCCGGCGAGTCCGCCAAGAGAATAGGGTTCGAGTTGTTGATGTGCAGCAGGATGCGCCGCCGCACCTCCAGCCCGGCAAAGGCCTTGAGCGTGCCGTCCGGCCCGGACACGCTCATGTGCCCCATGCGCTGCCCGGTCTTCGGGCCCAGCCCGGCGCGGATCATCTCGTCGTCCGTCCACAGCGTGCCGTCGAAGAACACCGCCGCGGCGCCGCGCAGGCGGTCGGCCAGGCCCGGCGTCATGGCGGCGCAGCCCGGCACGTAGAACAGGGTGGTCCGGCCATCCGACACCGCCGCGCCGACTGTCTGGTCGGTTTCCTCAAGGGCAGGAGCGGCGCCGGGCTGTTCGAGGTAGAGCGGCACCTTGCCGGGCACGGCGAACAGCGTGACCGTCAGCCCGCTTGGCTCGCCGCCATCCGGCAAGGTCACGGGGGTGGGCGCATCAAGCGCGATGCGCTGCCGTGCCACGATTCCGCGGGCCAGCACCTCGAAGATAGGGTTGTCGTCCAGAACCTGGTGCACCCGGGACGTGGCCAAGACGCTGAATGGCTGACGTTCGCGCAGGGTCAGCAGGCCCGCTATGGCATCCACGTCGCCGCCGGTCAGCACGACCGCGGCAATCGGCGAGGACCTTAAACCGACCTGCGGCTGCAACGCCGGCGTCTGCTCGATTTGTTGCCGTATGTCTGGGGAAGCGTTCAGTACCGCCCAGTGACGGCCATCAGCGCTGACGGCGATCGACGCTTGGGTGCTTGGGACCGCCGCGGGATCACCGGCCCGGGCACGGCGGCAAGGCTGGGCGTTGGAATTCCATTGTGGAAACGCGCCGCCTGCAGCAGCGCCAAGCACGACTACGCGCATGGAAGCATACGTCGCTGCACCCCAGCACGCGCCCTGGACTCACGGTGCAAAACGCACCGTTCCAGGGCGATGCCAGAGTTTGCGCTTACTTCTTCAGGTCAGCGCAAGCGTAGGAGTTGATTTCTGCGCCGAGAGCGATCTCGACGACCTTCGGGGTCTTCCAAGCCATCATGTCCTCCGTTTATTGTTGAACGAGCCGCAATCTATGATTGCGCCCTGCATGTGGTCAAGCGCCAGCGCCGCGCCATGCGCGGGGACGGGTCTACCTTATCACGACCTCGTGTTGCCGTGTGGCGGAAATCTCTGCAGCGCCGGTCGTTGTGGGCAAAACTCACAAAAGGAGGAACTTGATGCACGCCTCATTCAAGGCCATGGCAGGCTTGTCGGCCATTTGCCTCGGCATCGTCATCATGCCGGGCGCTGCTGCGGCCGGGCCATGCTCTGACGGAATCGCCGAGCTTGGCCGCAAGCTGTCGCAAAGCCCGAGCCTGGGTGCGCCGACCACGGGCACGCTCACCGGCTCCAACCCGAACAATGCGCCCGGCACGTCGCCCGTGGCCTCCGCCGCGCCGGCCCCCACCGGGACCTCCGCCGACAACCGGGTGGGCGGCACGGCGGGGACCAAGGAGGCGAACGCCGCCGTCGGCAACAACATCGCCACGTCCTCGCAGGACGTGCGGCGGCAGCAGGAGGGCCTGCCGACCGCCGCCGCGGTGGCCGCGGCCGGATCGGGCAAGTCGGTGGAGACGACGCCGGGCCAGGCCAGCGGCGCCGGGCCGAACGACAAGATGTCAGAGGCCAAGGCGGAGCTGGAAAAGGCGCGCAAGATGGACTCGCAGGACGACGGGGCCTGCCGCGGCGCGCTCGACCGGGCGCGGCAGCTCGCGGGCTGAGCCAGCCGTGACGCCGGCGCTTTGCCCTGGGCGAGGCGCCGGACCTACCGCGCCGCCTCCCGCACGCACGCGGTGCAGGGCAGCGCGCTGATCTCGGTCACGAACTTGCGGCGGATGGCCCGGTCGAAGTCATCGAAGCTTTCGGCCGGCACCAGGAAGGCGTTCGGGCCGCCGATCAGGTGGTCCCGATACCAGGCTTCAAGCGTCGCCGCCTCGTCGCCCTCCAGGATGGGCAGGCCGTTGACGGTGACGCCCGCGCCGGCCAACTCGTCCCGCACCCGGTCCACGGTCTCCGGCGGGTTGCAGTTCTCCTGCCCGTCTCCGGACACGTCCACCACGCTGCGGTCGGCCGGGACCGGCAATTGGGTCAGCAGCTTGTCGGCGATGCTGCGGAGCGCCGCCGACATGCAGGTGAAGCCGTTGCTCGCCCGGCGCAGGTGACGGAGGCGCCCGGCGAAGCGCTGCACGTCCCCGGCGCTGGTCAGCAGCGTCCACGGCAGCGACAGCGCCGGGCGGGTGGACCATTGCACCAGCGCGATCAGCATGGACTGGTGCGGACCCGACAAGACGCTGGCCTGCACCTCCCGCGCTTCCAGCGCCGTCGCGATGCCGTCCATCTGCAGCGTGAAGCGCGCGGCGTCCACTGACTCCGACACATCGACGGCCAGCACCAGCGCCAGGTCCACTTGCTCCGTCTGTGCCGCCGCCGGGACGGTCGGCGCGGCGAGCAGCAACAGCCATAGCAAGGCGATGCGCGGCATGGCTAATACTCGGCCAGGTCGAGGTTCCGTACGCTGCCCAGCCCGGTCGCCTGGTCCAGGCCGACCACGCCGCGCAGCGACGCCCCGTGCACGTCGGCGCGCGCCAGGGCGGCTCCCGTCAGGTCGGCCCCATCCAGCCGCGCCCCGGCCAGGTCGGCGCCTTGCAGGTTGGCCCGCGCCAGCCTGGCGCCGCGCAGGTCGGCGAACGCCAGGCGCACGCCGGACAGGTCCGCCCCTTCCAAGTTGGCCCCGGCCATCCGGCAGCCGCCAAGGTCCGAGCGCAGCGCGGCCAGGAACTGCGTGCGCCCCAGCTCCAGGTGCGCCCCCGCCAGGTTGGCGCCGGTCCAGTCGCCGTTGCCCAGGTGCGCCAGCAGGTGCGCGCCCGCGAGGTTGGCCTGGCGGAAGCGAGGCGCCTCGTCCGCGGGGTTCTCGCCCAGCAGGGTGGACGCCGCGGGCAGGAACATCCGTGCCCCGGACAAGTCGGCGCCGGAGAAGTCGGCGCGGATGATGATGGCCCGGTCGAGGTCGGCCCCGGCCAAGTTGGCGCCCGCCAGGTTGGCGCCGGTGAGGTCGGCGCCGAACAGGTTGGCCCCGGCGAGGTTGGCGCCGCTGAGGTCAAGCTCCGCGAGGTCCAGCCGCGACAGGTCCTGACCGGCCAGGTCCGCCGGGCGCCCGGCGCGCAGCAGCGCGATCACCTGCCGCACGGTCATGGATGCCGCATCCGCCGGCCCTGGCGCTGCCCACGCGCTCAGCAGCACGGCTGCCAGCGCAAGCGGGATGCGGGTTCGCCGACGCGCCGGTTGCTTCATGGGATCACAGCCTACACCGGGCGTCCGGCACGGCGCTACGGCGTTCTTGGGCGCGGAGGGGAGTTGAACGGTCCGGACGAGTTTCGCCTCTAAGGGCCTGGGTCCGGCGACATGCCATGCTCGCGTCGCCATGCGGCCCTGTCGGCGGGATCGTCCGGGTCGTATCGCAAGTCCAGCCGCACGCCGCCGAACTGACGCTTCACCACCCAAAGGTAGGAGTGGTCGTAAACCGTGACCTGCAGAATATCCGGCGCCGTCCAGACGAGGCGCGGCCTTTCGTCATGGTGCCCGCCCGTGTCCACCCCGAGCAGGTCGGCGGCGTGCGCCGGGTCGCGGGTGGAGAGGAGGCGGGCCGTTGCGACAATGGCCGCCCCGCCCAGTGGGACCGGACAGATGGCCTCGTCCACCCTGGCCTCCCATTCTCCGTCCGGCGAGGGCAGGCGGGTGACGATGGCCTCCTCGCAGGGATACGGAGTACAGGCCTTGATCAGCACGGCGGCAATCAGGATCAGCAGTATGGCGGCCAAAGCAAGTTCCACGCGCCAGCCGCGGTGCTGCACGGTCCCAGGCATCAAGCGCCCCTTCTTTCAGGGCTTGGCCACGGCGCGGATACGGCCAGCTTCGTACAATTGGAAGCCGAGTTCCGTGTTGGCAACGTTGCGGGCCAGCAGATGGGTGTAGGTCTTGTCTCGCGCACGGTCTGACGGGAACTTACTTTCTAATGCGGCGAAGGCATCCTGGATGCGCAGGATTTCGTCAAGCGACATGCCGGCGGATGCTGCGTAAAGACCAATCGCAACGGTGGAGTAGTCTACATACTCCTCATGAAACTTGCCGCCCAAACGCTGTGCATCCCACTCACGATAGTGGTTGAACTTGGACAACTGCCTAAGTTCACTCGATAAGAAGCCGAGACCCGCGTCGTCGCCACCGAACGGGTTAGGATTGGGTTTCTTGATCCGGGCGTCGTAGTCGCTTTTGTCCGCGGACCCCTGGGTGACAAAGAGGTGTGGATCAAGCCCGGCCGGACGCAGCATCTGCTGGCCCTTGTAGGGTCCGTCCGGGATCAGGACGGGATTACCCTGGTCGTCCACAACCGGCACGGGTGCGGTCGGGTCCTTAAGCGTGCTGACGCCGACTGCCGTAGCACCCTCGGCGGCCCTTGCGTTGGCGGTTGTTGTCGCGCCTGCGTCGGTTGGCGGTGAAATGTCCGACTGCGGCAAGCTTGCTAGGGCGGCGGCCTGATCCGGCACGGCCACGCCGTTGCTCGCGCCGTCGTCGGGACTGCCGCCGCCGGCGACAGCCGCGGCTGCCGTGGCCGCGTCACGAGGGTGGATGCCGAAGGAGGTCTCGCGCAGCGACTGAAGGGCGGACAGCGCGATTTCCGTGCTGGTGAGCCGTGCGTCCTTCAACATCCACGCACGCTGTCGCTCCCACGCCTCATTGCGCTGGCCCAAACGGTTCATAGGGTCCGGCCCTTGCCGGCGAGGCTTGGACCACGTGAAGGGAATGACGATGGTATCCATGCCGTATGGATACTGACCGGCGGGCGTGCTTTCGGGCGGCAGTTCGATGGGTGGGAAGTCGTCAGACATCGGAGCCTCCTGCTGAAACGCCATCTTCGCATCGATTTCCTTCAGCAAGGATGCAAGTCCCAATCAGGCCCGATCCGGCCGCCACGTCCTTCCCTGCCACACGCCCCCTAGCCGCCGCTTGCCGCGCCGGCTAAGCACAGGCCATGGCGAAAGCCCAACATCGACGCTGCTGAATTAATCGACCGAACGCGCGGCCTACGTGGGCCTGCGCCCCTCAAAGACGGAGCACCCGATGTTCTACGCCACCGCCCACGGC
>CAXUJE010000004.1:26037-43763 GCA_964251035.1 uncultured Acetobacteraceae bacterium | reverse complement strand
GTGTTGGCCGGGATGAGAGGGATGCTTGCAAGCGCCTTACCGTCCAGCATTGACCGTCGCCTTCTCGATGCCGTTGTCCGCGAGATGCCATTTCGCCAGCAGCGCCCTGTAGGTGCCGTCGGCTATCAGGCCGTCGAGTGCTTCGGCCACCGCCTGCTGCAGCCCGGTTTCCTTGACGGGCAGGGCGATGCCGGTGAGCTGGGTGGCGATGGGGGCGCCGAGCGGCGTGTAGGCGCGCGGCTCCTGCTCCATCACGTAAGGCAGGGTCTCGCTCCCCTGCACGGCGGCGTCGATGCGGCCCTGCTTCAACTGGATGCGCGCGTCACCCGAGCCTTCGGTGCCGACGACCCGGATGGGATCGCCGGGGCAGTGGGCGTCGCTCCAGGCGGCGATCTCCTTGGGGAAGGAGGTGCGGCGGCTGGCGCCGACCGCCTTGCCGCACAGGGCCGCCATGCCGGGGCCGGGCGCGCGGGACTGCTGGACGAAGAACTGCGGGCCGCTGCGGAGGTAGTCCACGAAGGACGCCGCCTCGTGCCGGGTCGCCAGGTCCGTCATGCCGGACAGGATGGCGTCCACGCGGCCCGTCGCGAGGGCGGGCATCATCTGGTCGAAGCTGGTTTCCTGCCAGGCGATCCGCAGGCCCAGCTTGCGGGCCAGGGCTTCGCCCAGCTCGATGTCGAAGCCGGCGAGGGCGTCTGTGGCGGGGTCGCGGAACTCCATCGGCGGGTAGTTGGGCACGACGGCGACCACAAGGCTGCCGCGGCTGGCAACGGCGTCCGGCAGGCCAGCGGCGGCAGGCGTTGCGGCCAGAAGGCATAGCAGGGCGGCGGCCAGGCGGTGTTCCATTGTCGGTTCCCTTCGGGGAGGGCTACAATGCAGCAACCGGGGACGGATGGGCAGGGGCCGCGGCCCCGACCCACCCTTGTGGCTGCTGGGGCGCGATGCCCATAGCCGGTTCTACAAACGAGGTCATATGTCCACAGACACGGCGCGCAAGGCGATCTTCATCACGGGCGCCGCGTCCGGCATCGGCCGGGCGACGGCGCGGCTGTTCGCTGGGGAAGGTTGGTTCGTCGGCTGCTTCGACCGGAACGGTGGCGCTCTTGACGGCCTGAAGGCGGAGATCGGCGAGGCCCGCGGCATGTTCCAGCCGTTGGACGTCACGGACCATGCCAGTTTCAAGCTGGCCCTCGATGCGTTCAGCGCGGCGGGCGGGGGCCGGATGGACGTGCTGCACAACAACGCCGGCATCATCGCGGAGGGCGCCTTTGGCGACATGCCCTGGGACGCCGTGATGGGGATCGTCAACGTGAACCTCGTCGCCGTGATGTTCGGCATCCATGCGGCCCTGCCGCTGCTCAAGGCGACGCCCGGGTCGCTCTGCTTCACCACGTGCTCAGCCTCGGCCATCTTCGGCACCGGCGGGATCGCCGTCTACTCCGCGACCAAGCACGCGGTCCGCGGCCTGACGGAGGCGCTGTCCGTCGAGCTGCACGGCAAGGGCGTGCGTGCCGCGGACGTGCTGCCCGGCCTGATCGACACGGGAATGATGTCGCCCGACCGCAAGCCGTTTTTGCCCAAGGAAGGTATGTTCCGCGTTGTGGACCCTTCGGAAGTGGCCAAGGCCGTCTGGCAGGCATACCACGGTGACAAGGTCCATTGGTACGTGCCGCCTGAGCTGGCGCAGCTCGACCTGGACGTGACGGCCGCGCCCGAGACGGCGCGCGACAAGCGGGCCGAGGCGCCGACGTTCAAGTTTTGATGATCGCGATAGGACAAAGGCCTCAGCGGATTGCCCGCTGCATGATCTGGCAAGCCGCCCATGATGTCAGCGCCCGTTTGACGACCCGGAGTTCCCGATGACCCTTTCGTCACCAGAAACGGACCGGCGCTACTCCCGCGAGGAGTTCAGGCAGTGGTGCGAAACTCAGCCGTGGGGCCGCTACGAACGGGTGGACGGCCGCATCGTGGCCATGGCGCCGGAACGCGGCGCACACCTCCGGGTCAAGGGCGCCGTTTACAGGGCGCTGTACCGCGCAGTCGCAATGGCTGGCGTTGGTTGCCAGGCATTGCCCGATGGCGCGACGGTGGAAACTGGCGACAGCGACTACGAGCCGGATGCGGTAGTGAACTGCGGAACGCCGATGGCCGACGATGCCGTCGCGGCTCCGAACCCAATCATCATCGTGGAAGTGCTCTCGCCCGGCATGGCCTCGACGGACACCGGCGGCAAGCTGGCCGACTATTTCCGGGTGCCATCGGTCGCGCATTACCTGATCGTCCACCCCACCCGGCGAATGGTCACCCACCACCGCCGGATTGGCACCCGCATTGACACGCTGGTCGTCGTGGGCAGCCCGATCATGATGGACCCGCCTGGGATTGTCGTTACGGTTGAAGACCTCTATGGCGGTGCGTAGGGCGGCGGCCCTGTGTTCCCCGGCGTTTGCCGTAGGACCAATCCATCGTCGGACCGACCGCCCAACCCGACCGGACCTACGCTGGACGCATGCCGAGCGGTTGCGAGAAGCGCAACAAATAGCCGTCTGGGTCCTGGACCACCACTTCACGGGCGCCGACGAGTTCGACGCCACGCCGGTACCAGGCGTCCTCGATCTCACGAAACAGCGGCCATTCCGCCTGTGCAAGCCGCGCTTCAATGGCTCCGACGTCCGGAACACGTATCTGGAAGTTCATGCCGCGACCGAACGGCGGCGTCAGTGAGCCTGTGATCCAGGTCCCGCCGGTTTCGATCATGATGTGGGCGGCCCCCAAGCCGAGATACGCGAATGGCCGTTCAGGGCGGTCATAGAGCACCGAAAAACCGAGCACTCGAACGTAGAAGCCTAGGCTTTCGGCAAAGTTGGACACCTCCAACTCGGGGACAAGCGCAACCGCTCCAGGTGAGGTATCCTGCATGCTTGGCCCCATGAACTCCGACGCAGCCATTCACATCATCAAACGCCTGATTTGACCATCCGAAAGCAGCCGCCCCCGTCACAGCACCCGCGACAGGAAATCCCGCGTGCGCCGCTGCTGCGGGGCTGCAAGCATGCTGCGCGGCGGCCCGCGCTCCACCACCCGGCCCGCGTCTATGAAGGCCAGCTCGTCCCCGACCTCCCGCGCGAAGGCCAGCTCGTGCGTCACCACCATCATCGTCATGCCGGAGCGCGCCAGGTCCCGCATGACCGCCAGGACCTCGCCCACCAGCTCGGGGTCGAGCGCCGAGGTCGGCTCGTCGAACAGCATCAGCACGGGGTCCATCGCCAGCGCGCGGGCAATCGCGACGCGCTGCTGCTCGCCGCCCGAAAGCTGGGCGGGGAAGTTTGCGTGCTTGGACGCGAGGCCCACGCGCTCCAGCAGCGCCATCGCCCGGGCGCGCGCCTCCGCAGCGGGCGTGCGCTTCACCTGGACCGGCGCCTCCATGATGTTCCCCAGCGCGGTCATGTGCGGGAACAGGTTGAACTGCTGGAACACCATGCCGACGCGCTGGCGCATCCGGGCGATCTGCCGCTCCGGCAACTCGTACAGGGCGCCGCCCCGCTCGCGGTAGCCCACCAGCTCGCCCGCCACCCAAATCCGCCCGGCGTCGATGCGCTCCAGATGGTTGATGCAGGACAGCAGCGTGCTCTTGCCGGAGCCGGACGGGCCGATGACGCACAGCACGCTGCCGGCGGCCACATCAAGGTCGATGCCGCGCAGCACCTCCCGCGCCCCATAGCGCTTCGACAGGCCGCGGATACGCACCATGGCGTCCGTCACCGCTGCCGGAACCGGCGTTCCAGCACGTGCTGCCCGGCCGATAGCACGGACACGACGGCCAGATACCAAAGCGAGGCCACGATCAGGAGCGGGATGGTCTCATAGGTCCGGGCGTAAATGAGCTGCGCAGTGTAGAGCAGGTCCGCCATGGCGATCACGCTGACGAGCGAGGTGCTCTTGACCATCGACACCACCTCGTTGCCGACCGGCGGGATGATGACCCGCAGGGCCTGGGGAAACACGATGCGGCGGAAGGTGGTCATCGGCCCCATGCCCAAGGCCAGCGCGGCGCGCGTCTGCCCGCGCGGCACGGAAAGGATGCCGCCCCGGATCACCTCGGCCGTGTACGCCGCCTGCGCCAGGCCCAGCCCGGCCAGGGCGGCGAACAGGGGCGTGATCAGCGCGTTGGCGCTGGCGCTGAACAGCGTCGGCCCCCAGGGCAGGCCGACCGAGACCGTCGGATAGAGCGCGCCGAAGTTATACCAGAAGATCAACTGCACCAGCGCCGGCACGCTGCGGAAGAACCAGACGTAGGCCCAGCTCACGGCGGACAGCAGCGGGTTGGACGACAGGCGCATCACCGCCAGCACGGTGCCGAGCAGGAGGCCGATGGCCATGGCGATCCCCGTCAGCTCCAGCGTGCGCCCCAGGCCCAGCAGGATCTGCCCGTCGAACAGGTACTCGGCCACCACCGGCCAGCGGAAGGCCGGGTTGGTGGCGACGCTGAACAGCGCCAGGCCGGCCAGGAGGGCGGCGACGGCGCTGGCCAGCCAGGTCCAGGGATGGCGGAGCGGGACCACGCGCAGCGGCGCTGCCGCTTCCTCCGCGAGCGACAGGGCGGCGCCCCCGTCCGTCACCGCGGCGTGCCAGTGGGGTTCAGCGGCGCCTGCTTGACCGCGTTGCTTTCCAGGCCCCATTTGCTGACGATCTTGCCATAGGTGCCGTCGTCGATCAGGTGCTGGATGGCGGCCTGCAGCGGCGCGGCCAGGTCGGAGCCTTTCGGCAGCGCCACGCCCAAGTAGCTCACGTCGGTGTAGCTGCCGACCACCTTGGCGCGGCCCCGTGACTGCGCGACGAAGTAGCTGACCGCGGTGGAGCCGAGCCAGAACAGGTCGGCCCGGCGGCTCATCAGCGCCTCCGCCGCGCCGTTGCCGTCGCTGAACGCCAGCGCGTTGATCGGCTTCCGGCCGGCCGCCGCGCAGTTCGGCTGGTGGTCCTCGGCGAACACCATCTCGCGCGAGCCGCGGGTGGTGCCCACGGTGACGCCGCACAGGTCGTCCAGGCCGTTCACTTTGAGGTCAGATTCGGCCAGTGCCGCGAACAGCTCGTTGCCCGTGAGCGTGCCGACCATGTCCACCACCTTCTCGCGCGCGTCGGTGACGCCCATCTGCCCGGTGGCGCCATCGAACCGCTTCGCCTGCAGGCCGGGGATCAGCGAGTCGAAGGTCGTGGGCCGGATGTCGAGCTGCAAACCCAGCGCCTGCGTCGCCGCGCGCATGATGTCGATCTCCCAGCCCACGGTCTCGCCCTTCGCGTCGCGGAAGTCGTCGGGCGGGGAGCCGAGCGACACAGCGAGGGTGAAGGTCCGGGCGTCGGCGACCCTCGGCGGCAGCATCTTCACCAATTCAGGCTGTGCGGCTTGAACGAGCGGCGGGTCGCCTTCCGCCGCAGCGGGCCAAGCGGTCGATGCCAGGGCGAGAATGAGCGCGATCCGCAAAGCGGTCATCCCGCGTAAAGCCTGTCTCATCGGGGTTCCCTCCGCCTCGTCAAGCCCGGCGCCGGTGGCTCCCATGCGCCGGGCGTGCCAGGCCCAGGCTGCCGCGCAGCGTGCCGTCCCCGGCGTACTCCGTTTGGAACAGCCCGCGCCGCTGCAGTTCCGGGACCAGCCATTCGAACGCCTCGACTGCCGGGTCCGGCATGAAGGCGGGCATGATGTTGAACCCGTCGCAGCCGCCGGCGGTGAACCAGTCCTCCATGGTGTCCGCGACGTCGGACGGCGTGCCGACGGCGACGTTGTGGCCCGACGCGCCGGCCATGATCTGGTACAGCTTGCGGATCGTCATCCCTTCCTGCCGGCCCATTTGGGCCAGCTTCTCGTGCGCGCTCTTGACGGCGTTGTGCGTGTCGAGCGCGGGCGGCAGCGGGCCGTCCAGATCATGGCCGGACAGGTCGCCGAAGGTGTCGGTCAGCATCGGCAGGCCCAGCCGCTCGTGCACCAGGCTTTGCAACTGCTCGAACCGGTCCTGCGCCTCCTGCCGGGTGCGGCCCATGATTGGCAGGATGCCGGGCATGACCAGCATGGAGCCGGGCGCGCGGCCCGCCGCTTCCCCGTGCGCCTTGACGCTGCGGCAGAAGGCGACGGCGTCCTCCCGCGACTTCTGCGCGGTGTAGATGAGGTCGGCGATGCGGGCGCCGAGGCCCTGGCCGGGGCCGGACGACCCGGCCTGCGCGATCACCGGGTAGCCCTGGACCGGACGCGCCACGTTGAGCGGGCCTTTGACGGAGAAGATCTCGCCCTTGTGGTCGGGCGTGTGCAGCCGCGCCGGGTCGAAGTAGCGCCCGCTCTGCTTGTCGCGGATAAAGGCATCGTCCTCCCAACTGTCCCACAGGCCGAAGACGACATCGACGAACTCCTCTGCCCGGCAGTAGCGCAGGCCGTGCTCCATGTGCGCGTTTTGGCCGAAGTTGTAGGCTTCCTGCTCGCTCCAGGAGGTGACGACGTTCCAGCCGACCCGGCCCTCGCTGATGTGGTCAAGCGAGGCGAACTTGCGGGCGACGTGGTAAGGCTCGTTGTAGGTGGTGGACGCGCTGGCTAAGAAGCCGATCCGCTCGGTCACGGCGGCGAGCGCGCCGATCAGCGTCAGCGGCTCGAACACGTCGATGCGGGCATTGTAGCTCAGCTCGTCCTCGTCGCGGGCGGAGTGGCGCACCGCGATGCCGTCGGCCCAGAACATGAAATGGATGCAGGCCCGCTCCGCCGCCTGCGCCATGCGCTTCCACAGCCGGATGTCGAGCGCCGCGTCCACCCGCGCCTCCGGCATGCGCCAGCCGGCCGCGTGGGCGCCGTTCGCCACGATGTTCAGCCCGAGCCTCATCTGCCGCTGCACGGCCGGCGTCCATCCTCTTTGCTGCGCCGCATCATCCTGCGGGGGGCGCTGGCCCGCGTCAAACCGTTTGTGCGGAGCCGCGCCACCGGCTGACATAGGGCGGCAGGCCCAGGTTCTCCCGCAGGGTGGCGCCCTCGTATTCCGTGCGGAACCGCCCGCGGCGCTGCAGTTCCGGCACCACCATGTCCACGAAGTCGTCGATCCCTTGGGGCAGGTGGGTAGGGGTGATGTTGAAGCCGTCGGCCGCGCCCTCGTCCATCCACGCCTCCATCGTGTCCGCCACCTGGGCCGGCGTGCCGACGACGCGGAAGCCCTCGCCGACCGCGTACTCGCTGTACGTCTGCCGGATGGACAGCTTCTCGCGCCGGGACCGCTCGTACCAACTGTAGGCGAGGCTGCGGACTTTGGCGCCGACCGGCTCCGGCACCGGGCCGTCGAGGTCGTGGCCGGACAGGTCGCCCATCAGGCCGTAGATGCGGGCCAGGCCGACCAGCGGGTCGATCAGCGCCTGGAGCTGGTCGAGCTTCGCCTGTGCCTCTGCCGCTGTCCGGCCGACGATGGGGACCAAAGCGGGCATGATCCGCAGTTGGCCGGGGTCGCGCCCGTAGCGGGCCATGCGGCCCTTCACCGAGGCGTAATAGGCCTGCGCCGCGGCGAAGTCGTTGATCGACGAATACACCACGTCGGCATCGGCGGCGGCGATCTCCTGCCCCATCGGGTTCGCGCCCGCCTGCACCAGGACCGGGCGGCCCTGCGGCGTCGGGCGGACGCTCAGCGGGCCGCGGACGGCGAAGTGCTTGCCCCGGTGGTGCAGGACATGGAGCTTCGCCGGGTCATAAAATTGGCCGCTGGCCTTGTCGTGGACGAAGGCGTCCGGTTCCCAACTGTCCCACAGGCCGGTGACGACATCGACGAACTCGCGCGCGCGCTCGTAGCGGGTGTCGTAGTCGAGGTGGGTGTCGCGGCCGAAGTTCCACGCCTCCTGCTCGGACCAGGAGGTGACGATGTTCCACCCGGCCCGGCCGCCGCTGATGTGGTCCAGCGAGGCGAACTTGCGGGCGATGTGGTACGGCTCGTTGTAGGTGGTGGAGGCCGTGCACACCAGGCCGATGCGCTGCGTCATCGGCGCCAGGGCGGAGAGCAGGGTCAGCGGCTCCAGCTCCACGTTGCGGTTGGAATGGCTCAGCGACCCCGGCGGCTCGTCATTGGCACGGACGCCGATTCCGTCGGCGAAGAACACCATGTCGAAGCGGCCCCGCTCGGCGGCTTGGGCGCAGCGCAGGAAGTGGCCATAGTCCGACGCACCTCCGGACGGCACCTCCGGGTGACGCCAGGCCGCGTCGTGATAGCCGAGGTAGCGCATCGAGAGGCCAAGCCTCATCTGCCGTCGCGTCAACGTGGGGGTCCTTTCCTGATCGGCCCTGCGGCCTGAGCCTATGCCGGCGCCGTGCTGGACGCCACGGACGTGACGCGACGGGGAGGCTCGCCACGGCCCCGCGCCTGGTGCCAGTATCCAGCCGGCCATCGCCTCACGGGAGAGTTGAAGCCTTGCAGACCGAACCGTTCCACCTGGGCCTGTTCCTCCAAGGCTCCAGCGTTCAGGCCTGGGGAGAGCCGTGGACCGGGCGCATCGGCGAGAGCTGGATGCAGCCGAAGCTGTTCATCGACGTGGCGCAGGCGCTGGAACGCGCGTGCTTCGACTACATCCTGCTTGAAGACTCGTCCTACGTCGGCGAAAGCTACGCAGCCTCCCGCGAGATCTACCTGCACAACGGCATCGCCGTGCCGCGGCAGGACCCGTCGGTGGTGGCCAGCCTGATAGCGGCGGCAACCAGCCGGATCGGCATCGTGCCGACGTTCGCGACCTTCGCCTACCCGCCCTACCTGCTGGCGCGGCTGGTGGCGACGCTGGACCAGGTCTCGGCTGGGCGGATCGGCTGGAACATGGTGACCGGCAGCTCCGACTTCGCCGCGCGCAACTTCGGCCTCGACGGGCTGCCGGACCACGACCTGCGCTACGACATGGCTGACGAGTACATGGACCTCGTGGGCCAGCTCTGGGATTCGTGGGAACCGGGCGCCCTGGTGGCGGACGCCGAGAGCGGGATGCTGGTGGACCACACGAAGGTGCATCAGGTCGATTTCAAGGGGCGCTGGTATGCCTCGCGCGGCCCGCTGAACTCCGGCCCCTGCGTGCAGGGCCGCCCGGTGGTCGCGCAGGCGGGCGGCTCGCCCCGCGGGCGGCAGTTCGCGGCCCGGCACGCCGACACCATCGTCGCCAGCGTCAAGGGCGTCGATGCGATGCGGGCCTACCGGGACGACGTGCGCGCCCGCCGCCGGGCGCAAGGTTTCGACCCCGCGACGGTGAAGGTGCTGTTCCTGGTGGCGCCCATCGTGGCGGAAACGGCGGAGGACGCGGCGGCGCTCAAGGCCCGGCGCGCCGCGCGGGTGGCGGCGCAGGTGGACCGCAAGCTGGCCTTCCTGGGCAAGCTCACCAACATCGACTTCGCGCAGTTCGACCTGGATGCGCCCGTGGGCCAACTCACCACCAACGGCCACCAGCAGACGCTCGACGACTTCAAGCGCAAGGCCGGCGACCGCACGCTGCGGCAGGCGGTCGCGGCCTACAACAGCGACGGCGGGTCGGTGGAGCTGGTGGGCACGCCGGACGGCGTCGCGGCGCAGATGGCGGAAGCGATGCGGGAGGTGGGCGGCGACGGCTTCCTGTTCTCGATGCCGGACATCAGCAGGCGCTCGGTTGCGGAGATCGAGGATGGGCTGGTTCCGGCGCTGCAAAGGCGCGGCCTGGTGCGCAAGGCGTACGGGCACGAGCAGTTCCGCGACAACCTGCTGGAATTCTAGCTTACAGCCCCAGGCTGTCCCGGATGCGGCCGTACGCCATTCGGGCAGCGAGCGCGCTTCGCCACAGGCCGTGGAACGGGATTTCGCGGACGTTGGTGATCGGCATGTCCAACTCGCCGGGTGCCGCCCCCAGGATGCGCGCGGCAATCTGCGTGCCCATGGCCGTCGCCATCGCGACGCCGCGGCCGTTGTAGGCGAGCGCCGCCAGCACGCCGGGCGCCGGCTCGTGGAAATGCGGGTAGTGGTCGGTGGTGACGGCGAGCTGACCATTCCAGAAATGCGACCATGCCGTGCCCTTCAACTGGGGCCACAGGCCCTCCGCGTAGTCGATCAGGTATCGGAACGCCCGGCGGTCGCCGGTGTCGCGCGAGGGCGACCGGCCGCCCATCAGCAGGCGGTTCGCGGCGTCCAGCCGGTAGTAGACAGTCATGCTCGCCACTTCGAACAGCACGGACCGGCTCGGCATCACCCGCGCCGCCAGTGCGTCCGGAAGCGGCTCGGTGGCGGCGATCATGCTGAACACGGGGACGACGGAGCGCCGCAGCCCCGGCCAAAGCCCGTCCGTGTACCCGTTCGTGCACAGCGCCAGCCAATCCGCCGTCACGCTGCCGCCCGGCGTCGCAACGCGCCAGCCGCCGGCCGCCCGTTCCATGCGGAGCGCCGGGCTGCCGGCGTGGATGCAGGCGCCGGCCCCCTGCGCCGCGCGGGCCAGGCCGCGGGCGTAGCCGAGCGGGTTCAGGCTGCCGCCGCGCGGGTCCGCCATGCCGCAGACATAGCGCCCGGTACCCGTCGCCGCCGCGATGGCGTTGCGATCCAGGAACCGCACCGGGGCGCCGCTTGCTGCCCACGCAGCCGCGGAGCGGTGGACCGCCCGGGCGTTGCGCTCGCTTTTCGCGGCGCGGATCGTGCCGTCGCGGCGGGCCTCGCAGACGATCTGGTGCCGCTCGATCAGGTCGAACACGCGCTGCGGCGCGGCGCCCGAGAACGCCGCCATACGCCGGCCCATTTCGGCGCCGAAATCCGCCTCGATCCGGTCGGGGTCGAATTTCAGCCCCGGGTTGACCTGCCCGCCGTTGCGGCCGGACGCGCCCCATCCGACCCCATGGGCCTCCAGCACCCGGACATCGGCGCCCTGCTCCGCCAGATGCAGCGCCGCGGACAGCCCGGTGAACCCGGCGCCCACCACAACCACGTCGGCCCGCGCGTCGCCGTCGGGCGGCGGGGTCGCCGGGCCGGGCGCCGCGGTGTCGGCATAGAGCGAGCGCGGCAACGGGGCGCTCATTCCAGCAGGAACTTGTTCCAGCGCGCCAGCACCGCGTCCCGGTTGTCCGCCCACCATTGCGTGTTGTAGATCAGCATGTCCTTGAGGATGTCGGGCGCCGTGGGCAGTTGCGCCAAGCGGTCCGCCGGGATCAGGGCAGCCGACTTGCTGTTCACGAAGCCATACGGGATCAGGCAGGAAAGCCGCGCTTGCGGCACCGCCATGGTGATGAAAGCCGCGAACTTCTGCGCATTCAGCGTATTCGCCGCCCCTTTCGGGATCGCCCAGGCGTCGGTGCGCAGCAAGCCGTCCTTCCAAACCGCTGCCACCTTCGCGCCGGCCTGCTGGATGGCGTAGATGCGGCCATACCAGGCGGTGGCCATCACCACCTCGTTGTCGTTCAGCAGCTGCGCCGGCACGGCGCCCGCGGTCCACCACTTGTCAACGTCGGGCTTGATCTTGGCGAGGCTGGCGTAGGCCGCGTCGATGTCCATGGGATAGACCTTCTCCCTCCGCACGCCGGTCGCCACCGTCGCCGCCTCCAGGTCCGGCGCCAGTCCGCCGGAGCCGGCCTGGAGAGCGCGGGCGCCCGGGAACCTCCTGGTGTCCCAAAGGTCGGCAACGCTGACGGGTAGCGCGCCCTTGAAGGCGTCCGTGCGGTAGGCGAAGATCTGGCCGTAGGGCAGCATATCGACCGAGGCCTTGTAGCGGAACGCCGGGTCGATGTTGTCGGTGTCGAACAGGGAATAGTCGATCGGCTCCCAGTAGTCGCCTTTCCGCTCCAGGTTGATGACCGAGCTGCGGTCGAACTCGCCCACGTCGTACTCGACGTTGCCGGTATCGACCATGGCCTTCACCTTGGAGATGTCCGGTCCCTGCGACTCCACGACCTTGATGCCGCTCAGCTCCTCGAACGGCTTGAAGTAGGCGTCCCGCTGCGCCTCCTGGAACGCCCCGCCGTAGGAGCAGACGCGCACCGTGCCGCTGCCTCTGAGCGACGCCGGGAAATCCTTGATCGCCGGCAGCTCAGGTGTGGCGGCGAGGGCGGGCATGGCCAAATGCCGGGTCATCGCCGCCGCCGCGGCGGCGGTCAGTCCCCATCGCGCCGCATGGGCGATGAAGCGCCGCCGGCTGTGGTCGGCGACGTGGGGCGGCTCGGCCGCCATGCGTGCGAGTGCGGCCTTCGGGTCGGTCATCGGCGGCTCCTGAGTCACGAGGTCGGGGCGAGGGGACGGCTGCGCAGGCGGAGGCTCCGGCGGCGCAGCAGCTCGGCGGCGAGCATCAGGCCGGTCGTGGCGACGACCAGCAGGGATGACGCCGCGGCGATGGTGGGGTCGATGTCGTAGCGGATCTCGTCGAACATCCGGCGCGGCAGCGTGACCGCGCCGGTGCCGGACAGGAACAGCGAGACCAGCAACTCGTCGAACGAGGTGATGAACGCGAACACCGCGCCGGCGAACATGCCTGGCGCGATCAACGGCAGCGTCACCTGGCGGAACGCCGCAAATGGCGGCGCGCCGAGGTTCGCCGCCGCCTGCTGCAGCCGCTTGTCCACGCCCGCCAGGGCGGACGACACGTTGATGACCACGAACGGCACCGCGAGGCAGGTGTGGCCCAGCACCAGCGCGAGCGGATGGCCGACCAGCCCATACTGCGCGTAAACGAAGTAAACCCCAATCGCGACGACGATGCCGGGCACGATCAGCGGCGAAAGCACCAGCGCCTGCACCAGCCGCTTGCCCGCGAAGCGCCCGCGCGACAGGCCGACCGCGGCGGGCGTGCCCAGCAGCAGGGACAGCGCTGTGACCGGAAGCGCCACCTGCAGGCTCATGAGTGCCGCGCCCGTCCACTCGCTGCTGGCGAAGAAGGCGCGATACCAACGGACGCTGAACCCCGGCGGCGGGAAGGCGAGATAGCTGCCCGACGAGAACGACAGCGGGAACACGATGACGACCGGCAGCGCCAGGAACAGCAGGGTCGCCCAGCACAGCGTCCCCAGCAAGGCGCGCCGGGCCGTGGTCATTCAGAACGCGCCCGGCAGGGTGGCGCGCGTCCCCAGCAGCCGCGACAGCCCGGCCGTCACCGCCAGCACGAGCAGCAGCAGCACCGCCGACATGGCGCTGGCTTCCGGCCAGGCGAGCTGTCCCACCTGGTCGGAGATCAGCACCGCCGCCATGACATCCCCGGGCGCGCCGACCAGCACCGGCGTGATGTAGAAGCCAACGGACAGCGTGAACACCAGCGTGACGCCCGCGGCGATCCCGGGCCTGGCCAGAGGCAGCACGACCTGGCGCACCGTGCCCCACGGCGTGCTGCCCAGGCTCTCCGCCGCCTGCACCAGCCGCCAGTCGAGGCCGCGCAGGGTCGCGTAGACCGGCAGCACCATGAACGGCAGCAGCACGTGTGCCATGGCGAGGCACACGGCCAATCTTGTGTTCAGCAGCTTCATCGGGCGGTCCAGGGCGCCGAGCCAGATCAGCAGGTTGTTGACGATGCCGTGCCGCTCCAGCAGCGCCATCCAGGCGTAGGACCGCACCAGGATGCTGGTCCAGAACGGCACCAGTACCAGGAGCAGCAGCAGGTTCGCCCGGGCCGGCGGCATCCGCGCCAGCCAGTAGGCCAGCGGCAGCGCCAGCAGCAGGCACGCCGCCGTCACGGCGCCGCCGATCTCCAGCGTGATGCCCATCACGCGCCAGAACACGCCGCCAAACACCAGCGCCTGGTAAGGGGCCAGCGACCAGCCGGACGGATGGACGCTGCGGGCCAGCATCGCGCCGACGGGGTAGGCGTAGAACACCAGCAGGAACAGCCCGAGCGGCGCCGCGAGCCATTCCGCCCCCGGCGCCGCGAGGCGAGATCGCCGCGTGCCGGCGCGGGGGAGGGTGCCGCCACGGGCGAAGGCCTGCGGCGTCGCGCGTCCATCCATCACGTCGCGCCCCTTGTCATGCCACGGGCGCAGCAATTTCCATGCCGGTTCCGCCAGGAGTTGATAGTGTCGCCCGCATGACCGACCCAATCAATCCGGCATTGCGCCGGGCGCGCGGGGAATGGGCGTGAGCCGCCTCGGCGCGCCGGTGCAGTTCCGCGGCATCTCCAAGCATTACGGCAGCTTCTGCGCGATCCACGGCTTGCAGCTCGACATCCGGGCGGGCGAGTTCATGACGCTGCTCGGCCCGTCCGGCTCCGGGAAGACGACGACGCTGATGCTGATCGCCGGGTTCGACGCGCCCAGCGCCGGGGAGATCCTGATCGACGGCGCCCCGGTGGTCCGGCTGCCGCCCTACCGGCGCAACGTCGGCATGGTGTTCCAAAGCTACGCCCTGTTCCCGCACATGACGGTGGCAGAGAACATCGGATTCCCGCTCAAGCAGCGCGGCGTCGTCCGGGCGGAGCGGGACGCGGCGGTGCGCCGGATGCTGGATCTGGTGCAGCTTCCGGGGTTCGCCGGGCGCTATCCCCAGCAACTGTCCGGCGGGCAGCAGCAGCGGGTGGCGATTGCGCGCGCCGTCGTCTTCGATCCCCAGGTCCTGCTGATGGACGAGCCGCTGAGCGCGTTGGACAAGCAGTTGCGGGATGCCATGCAGATGGAGATCAAGCGCCTGCACGACCGGCTGGGCATCACCTTCGTCTATGTCACGCACGACCAAGGCGAGGCCCTGGCGATGTCGGACCGGGTCGCGGTGATGAACGAGGGCCGGGTCGAGCAACTGGCGTCGCCGCAGGCGGTGTACGACGCGCCGAGCAACCGGTTCGTGGCGGCTTTCGTTGGGCAGGCGAACTTCGCCCCGGTGTCGAGCGTGGCCGAGCAGGACGACGGGCTGCTCGTCTGGACGGCCTGGGGCGCCGCCGTGCGCGCCCCGCAGCAGCCGCACGCTTCCGGCTGCGCCTGCATGGTGCGTCCGGAGCGGATGACCGCTGGGCCGCCCGGCGCCGCGCCGCCGGGGCAGAATGGGCTGCAGGCCACCGTGCGGGAGGCGGTGTTCATGGGCGAGGCGACGCGCTACACCCTGGAGACGGACACGCGCGAGACGCTGCTGGTGAAGCAGCCGAACCGCGCGGACCGGCCGGTGCTGCGGCCCGGCGAGCCGGCGCTGGTCACCTGGGCCGTGCACGACACGCGCCTGGTCGGCTGAGGCGGCGATGGCGGAAGCCCGGCGCCAGCCCGCGCTTGGCGGAGGCAAGGTCCGAATTGTGGTATTTGGCCGGCGCTGTTAGCCTCGCCATCCAAGCGGCAGGCGGCACGCAGGGCCCGTGATCCTTCGCCGGAACGCCAAGCAGGACTGATGCCAAGAAGGACTGGGGAGGGCGGCCGTGAGGATCACCTCGATCGAGACGCTGCGGACGGAGGAGTTCGCAAACGTGCTCTGGGTCCGGGTCCACACGGATACGGGCCTCGTCGGCCTTGGCGAGACGTTCTACGGCGCTGGCGCGGTGGCGGCGCATGTCCACGACACCCTCGCCGGACGGCTGCTCGGCCGCAACGCGCTGCATATCGAGGCGATCCACCGCGACATGGTGAGCCTGCCCATGGCGCAGTCCTCCACCGGCGCGGAGTACCGCGCCGCGTCGGCCGTGGACATCGCGCTGTGGGACCTGTTCGGCAAGCTGTGCGATCAGCCCGTGCATCAGATGCTCGGTGGGCTGTGCCGCGACAAGGTGCGGGTTTACAACACCTGCGCCGGCACCCGCTACGTGCGCTCCAATGACATCCGCCCGGTTTCCAATTGGGCGAGCGGGGCGGCGGGGCCGTATGAGGACCTGGACGGCTTCATGCACCGCGCCGACGCGGTGGCCGAGAGCCTGCTCGCTTCCGGCATCAAGGCCATGAAGATCTGGCCCTTCGACCCGGCGGCGCAGGAGAATGAGGGCGCGTTCATCAGCGCCGCGCAGATGAGGCGCGCCGTCGAGCCGTTCGAGAAGATCCGCCGGGCCGTGGGCGACGAGATGGAGATCATGGTGGAGTTCCACTCCTTGTGGAACCTGCCGGCCGCCAAGCAGATCGCCCGGGCGCTGGAGCCGTACAGCCCCACTTGGTTCGAGGACCCGATCCGGATGAACTCCCCGCAGGCGCTGGCGGAGTACGCCCGCTGCACGGACGTGTGGGTGTGCGCCAGCGAGACGCTGGGGTCGCGCTGGCCCTACAAGGAGATGCTGGAGCGCGACGCCACCCACGTCGCGATGGTCGATATCTGCTGGACCGGGGGATTGACGGAGGCGCGCAAGATCGCCTCCCTGGCCGAGGCGTACCATCGGCCCTTCGCGCCGCACGATTGCACCGGCCCGGTCGGCTACGCCGCTGCCGTGCACGCCTCCTTCAGCCAGCCCAACACGCTGATCCAGGAATCCGTCCGCGCCTTCTATTCCGGCTGGTATCGGGAGTTGGTCACGGCCCTGCCGGTCATCCGGGACGGCTACGTGCTGCCCATGGAGGGGCCGGGGCTGGGGACCGAGCTGCTCCCAGCCGTGTTCGAGCGGTCCGACCTCACCGTCCGACGCTCAACCCTTTGACGGAGGTGCCGATGCCCACCGGGCTTTTCGACCTAACGGGCCAAACGGCCCTCGTGACCGGCTCCTCCCGCGGGCTGGGACGGGCCATGGCGGAGGGGCTGGCCGACGCGGGCGCGTCCGTCGTGCTGAACGGCGCCGACCCGGGCCGGCTCGCCGCGGCGGCAGGCGAGATGCGCGGCCGGGGCCGGGCCGTGCACGAAGCCTGCTTCGACGTGACCGACGAGGCCGCGGCCGTCGCCGCGTTCGAGCGTCTGGACCGGGAGGGGATCGCGGTCGGTATCCTGGTGAACAACGCGGGCATTCAGTGGCGGCAGCCGATGGTGGAGCTGGCGACGGCGGACTGGCGCCGGGTCATAGAGACCAACCTGACCAGCGCCTTCGTGATCGGGCGGGAAGCAGCACGGCGCATGATCCCGCGCGGGCGCGGCAAGATCGTCAACATCGGCTCGCTCACCAGCGAGCTGGCCCGCGCGACGGTCGCGCCCTACACGGTGGCGAAGGGCGGCATCAAGATGCTGACCCGCGCCATGGCGGCGGAATGGGCGCAGCACGGCATCCAGGCCAACGCCATCGGGCCGGGCTACATGCTGACGGACATGAACCAGGCCCTGGTCGATGATCCGGCCTTCGACGCCTGGGTCAAGGGACGCACGCCGTCCCGCCGCTGGGGTAAGCCGGAGGAATTGATCGGCGCCGCCGTGTTCCTCGCCTCCGCGGCATCGGACTACGTCAACGGGCAGATCATCTACGTGGATGGCGGGATGCTCGCCGTGCTTTAACTGGGGGAGGAACTCGCGTGTCAATGACGATGCCGCACCAGGCGGCGATGGACGGCGCCGTCCGTCACCTGGTGGCCAACTACAACCCCAAAGGCAACCGGGTCGGCTGGCTGATGATGTCCTCCATCCTGGTGGAGGCCTGGGACCTTTACTCCATCGCCTTCGTGCTGGTGTTCATCCGCGACCAATACCATCCGGACCCGCTGCTGCTCGGACTGGCCGCGGCGGGCACGCAGGGGGGCGCGCTGATCGGGGCACTGCTGGGCGGCTGGCTGTCCGACAAGATCGGACGCCGGGTGATGTTCCTGTCCACCATGGTAATGTTCATCATCCTCGCCCTGGTGCAGGCGTTCGTCACGAGCGTCGGCTGGCTGGTGGTCGTGGGGGGGGCGCGGCGCCACACCCGCCGGCGCGCCCAATCCACAAGCGGCCCCAACAAAATATAGT
>CAXUJE010000004.1:0-26027 GCA_964251035.1 uncultured Acetobacteraceae bacterium | reverse complement strand
GGGTGGTGGTGCGCGTGTTCCTTGGCATCCCGCTCGGCAGCGACATCAGCAACGGCTACACGTACATCATGGAGTCGATGCCGAAGGGCGAGCGTGAGGTCATGGGCAACCGCTGGCAGTTCATGTTCGCGGTGGGGGAGGTGCTGACGCTCGCGGTCATCGCGGTGTTCATCGTGCTCGACCTGCCGCACGAGGTGATCTGGCGGGTGACGCTGGGCCTAGGCGCGCTGCCGGCCCTCATTATCCTGCTGATGCGCCACGACCTGCCGGAGACGGCAGTCTGGCTGATCCGCCACGGCCGGTTCCGCGAGGCGAAGCAGGTCTCAAAGGCGATGTACTCGGACCCGCTGGACATGTTGCCGGACGAGGACATCACCGTGCCGAAGCCACGCCCGACGGCGTTCCTGGCCGACATCCGCCGGGACCCGGTGCGTTGGCGGGCAACGCTGTACGGCTGGATCGCCTGCTTCTGCCAGGGCAGCGAGTTCTCAACGTTTGCTTTCTACCTTCCCGTGCTGTTCGTCATGGTGGGCGTGTCGTCGCTCCTGGGCATCAACCTCGTCACCATGGGGCTTTACGTCATCGCCGCCATCGCCGGCTGGGTCGGGCCGCTGATCACGCCGCGGATCGGGCAGCGCGGGATCAGCATCGCCGGGTTCGGCATCGTGCTGGCGTCCCTGCTGGTCGCGGCCGGCGCGCTTTACACGGGGAACACGGCCCTCCTGCCCTTCGCGGCGGCGGCGATGCTGTGGGGGCATTACTGGGATGCCTCGAACTGCATGACGATCCCGACGGTGGTGGCCAAGCCGGAATACCGCGGCACGGCGAGCGGCTTCGCCTATATGTTCGTCAAGCTGCCGTCGTTCCTGGCGATCTTCCTGTTCCCTGCGCTGTTCACGGCGATTGGCCAGGCCAACGCCACGCTGTTCGTCGCGGTGTTCCCGCTGGTTGGGCTGCTGGCCGCGATCTTCATCCTGCCGGAGGTCTACGGCTACGAGCACGACTGAGCGGGCTGTTCCGCCAGGGTCGCGCCCGGGCGCCTGGCCGGATCGGCTTCCGGCGCCGTGTGGGAGCCGCCGCGCCAGGAGGCGGCGACTACGACCAAATAAAGCAGGACCGAGAAGCTGAAGGCGAACACCAGCCCATGCTTGAACGGCCCGGCCATCAGCCCGGGGAAGAGCGCCGGCCCGGTCAGCACCGCGGCGCTGCCCGGCGGCCACACCTGATGCGGTCATGCTCTGGGCCGCGCGGCAAGGGATGTCTGTAGGCCTGGCGAATGCGCATGGCGTCCAGGCCGGTCGCCGGCCTTCGTCTTGCCGGCCTTGGGCAACGGGCTTGCCGAGGGATGGATCAGCCGGCCGAAACCCATTAAACGGCGGATGCGCAGCCGGGCCAGCCTCGGCTGATCCGAACGCCGCGCCCCCTTGCCGATTGATGATCAAACCTGGCCCAGACCCCATGCAGACTGACAACGCCCCGCGCATCGCCCGATGCCGCTGACCTCGTTGGATCGCGCCCGTCGCCCCGTGGCGCCAGCGTCCCAAGTCCGTTCGTGCCCGGGGCGAATGCGCAGATGCGACCCGCGCAGTTCGTGACCGATTTTGGCGACCAGGCCGTCCTGCTGCCGCTGGCGGCGGGTGTCACGCTGGTGTTCGCCCTTGCGGGATGGCGGCGCGGCGCCGTGGCCTGGGCGGCTGCGGTCGTGGGGACGCTGGCCCTCATGGTCGTGCTCAAGCTGGTTTTCCTGGCGTGCGGCCACCTGCTGCCGGGCAGCCAACTCCACAGCCCGAGCGGGCATACCGCGGCGGCCGCGGCCATCTACGGCGGCCTGCTCGCCTTGGCGGCGCGCCTCGCCACCGGACATGGCCGCTGGACCCTAGCCTGCGCGCTCCTGGTCATGCTCGTCATCGGGGGGTCTCGATTGGCGCTGGGCGTGCATACGGGGCTGGAGGTCGCGGTGGGGGGCGCGGTCGGGGTGTGCGGCGCTCTGGCGGCCGACCGCCTCGCGGGTGCGCCGCCGCCCGGGCTGCGGACCGGACGGCTCGCCGCGATGGCAGTCCTTGTTTTGGCGTTGCTGCACGGCGTCCACATGCCGGCCGAGGCGGCGATACGGTCCGCGGCGCTCGACCTGTGGCCGCTGTCCGAATGCCGTTGACGAACAGGCATGTGCTTGCCGAGGCAGAGATGATGAGTCCCGTGCGCCGCCAATCCAAGTTCCTGGTCATTTCGCGACACGACTACCGCAGCCGGCGGAAGGTCAACGTCCACTTCATCGCGCGCGAACTGGCGAAGCTTGGCACGACGCGCTTCTTCTCCAGCGCTTTCAGCCTCTTGTCGTTTCTTACTCACGATCAACGGCTGCCCCTTTGGACCTGCGCCAACCGTGTTGAGCAGCTCGACGGCGTCGAGGCCTATCTCTGGAAGACATTGGCCCATCCGTGCAAGTCGCCAGGGTTTCTCAACGGCGCGATGGACCGCTACTTCCGATCCTATGTCGAACATGCGCCCGCGACGCTGCGGGCGTGGATCGCCGAGTCCGACCTGGTCCTGCTGGAGTCCGGCGGGCCGGAAATCTTCTTTGACCTCATCAGGCGTCACAACCCGAAATGCCGGATCGCCTATATCAGCTCGGATTCACTGGAGACGATTGGCTCCTCCCCTTACGTGATGAAGGAGTTCCAGCGCGTCGCCTCCCAATTCGACGCCGTTTATCTTCCGTCGCAGCTCCTGGCCCCGGCGTTTCCACCCGGTTGCAAGCTGCATTTCGTGCCGCATGGCATTGACGCGGGCGTGTTGCAGGCCTCGGGCGCGTCCCCCTACAAGGGAGGCGTCAACATTGTCTCGGTCGGCAACATGCTGTTCGACCCGCGCTTCTTCGAGGTCGCCGCACCCGCATTCCCGGACATCAACTTCCACGTCATCGGCGGCGGCAAAAGCGCCCGCACGCTGACCGCGCCCAACGTCGCCGTTTATCCTGAAACCCCGTTCAAAGACACCTTGCCTTACCTCAAGCATGCCGACGCCGGCGTGGCACCCTATGCAGCAGACAAGGCTCCTGCTTACTTGAGGCATACTTCGATGAAGCTCATGCAATACAGCCATTTGGGCCTGCCGGCGATCTGCCCGGCCGTGGTGGCCGGCGAGTGCAAGGGACGCTTCGGCTATGCGCCGGACAGCCCCGACTCCATCGCCGACGCTGTCAGGGGCGCGCTGTCGTTCGGCCGCTTCGACAGGCCGGACTTCCTGAGCTGGGCCGAGGTGGCCCAACGCATCCTCGCGCCGGAAGACTTCCCGGACACCGTCCTGGCCTGACGCATCCCGGCGCCGGTGGCCCAGTCCTTCGATCCCCGGTTCTTCGATCTCAGCTCCTGCTGCGGCGGCGCAGCGCCGCGACAAGGGCCGCGAGGGCCGGTGGCGTGTGCCGGCGGCTCGGGTAATACAGGAAGCAGCCCGCGACCGTGGGGCACCACGCCTCCAGGACCTGGACCAGCCGCCCGGCACGGACGTGCTCGGCGACCAGCTCCTCGTAGGCGTAGGCCAGCCCTTGCCCGGCCAAGGCGGCCTCGCCGATCAGGTCGCCGTCGTTGAACACGAGCGGACCCTCGACCTTGACCTGGAAGGGGCGCCCATCCTCCTCGAACTCCCAGCAGAACAGGCGTCCCGACGTCGCCATCCGGTAGTTGAGGCAGCGGTGCCCGGCGCGGTCGCCGGGCGCCCGCGGCGCCGGACGGCCGGCGAGGTAGGACGGCGCGCCCACGACCGCGATGCGCAGGTCAGGCCCGACCCGGACCGCGACCATGTCCCGGGCGACCTGCTCGCCGAGCCGGATACCGGCGTCGAAGCGGCTTTCCACGATGTCGGTCAGGCCGTCGTCGATCGAGACCTCGACCGCCACGTCGGGATGGGCGGCAAGGAAGCCCGGCAGCACGGGCATCAGCACCGTCTGCGCCGCGTGCTTGAACGTGGTGATGCGGACGGTCCCGGCGGGCCGGTCGCGCAGGCGGCCCAGGGCGGCGAGCTCGGCGCCGATCTCGCCGAAGGCCGGGCGCAGGGTGCGCAGCAGCCGCTCGCCCGCCTCGGTCGTGGCGACGCTGCGGGTCGTACGCGCCAGCAGCCGCACGCCCAGGCGGTCCTCCAGCCCCTTCATGGCGTGGCTGAGGGCGGACGGGGACATGCCGAGGGCGGACGCGGCCCGCGTGAAGCTCCGCGCGTCGGCGACGGCGGCGAACGCCGCCAGGTCGTTCAATTCGTCGCGCCGCATTGCTGCACCACCCTCACAAGCTCATGCCGATCATACCGGCTAATCCACCGCCCGCCCAGTGGTTATCTCTCGTCCTGCCCGGTCCCGAACATGCCGGCGCGGAGACACATCGCATGCGTTACAACCAGTTGGGCCGCACCGGCCTGTTCGTATCCGAGCTGTGCCTCGGCACGATGACGTTCGGCGGAAGCGGCGTCTTCGGCCTGATAGGCAACGTGCAGCAGGGGGAGGCCGAGCAGCTCGTCGGCCGCGCCTTGGAAGCGGGGATCAATTTCATCGACACGGCCGACGCCTACTCGGACGGCAAGTCCGAGGCGATCACGGGTGCCGTGCTGAAGAGCCTGGGCGTCAAGCGCGGCGACGTGGTGCTCGCGACGAAGGCCTACGGCGCGACCGGCCCCGGCCCCAACGACCGCGGCGCGTCCCGCGGCCACATCATGGACGCCGTCCACGTCAGCCTGGAGCGGCTGGGGACCGACCACATCGACCTCTATCAGATGCACGGCTTCGATCCCGTGACGCCCATCGAGGAGACGATGCGCGCGTTGGACGACCTGGTGAGCCAGGGCCTCGTGCGGTACGTCGGCCTTTGCAACGCGCGGGCCTGGCAGGTGATGAAGGCGCTGGGGGTGTCCGACCAGCACGGCTGGGCGCGGTTCGAGACGCTGCAGGCCTACTACAGCCTCGCCGACCGTGACCTTGAGCGCGACATCGTCTCGATGCTCGGGGACCAGAAGGTCGGGCTTCTGGTGTGGAGTCCCCTGGCGGGCGGCCTGCTGTCCGGCAAGGTCTCACGCGGGGTGACGCCGCCCGAAGGCTCGCGCCGGGCCAGCCTGCCGTTTCCGCCGGTCGATGATGAGCGCGCCTTCGCCTGCATCGACGCCATGCGCCCCATCGCCGACGCCCACGGGGTCTCGGTGGCGCAGGTGGCGCTCGGCTGGCTGCTGCGCCAAAGCCACGTCACCTCGGTGATCGTGGGAGCCAGGCGGGTCGGGCAACTGGACGACAACATCGCGGCGGCGTCGCTCCGGCTGTCGCAGGCGGACATGGCGGCGCTGGATGCCGTCAGCGCCTTGCCACCGGAATATCCCGGTTGGATGTTCCCTGCCTTCGTCGATGCGCAACGCTTCCCGGCGCCGCCAGCGGCTTGAGGAGAGGGCCATGGGCCTCACGGATTTCCGCACGCTCGGCCGCTCCGGCCTGGCTGTCAGCCCGGCCGCCCTCGGGACCATGACGTTCGGCAACACGGGGTGGGGATCGTCCGACGACGCCAGCCGCGCGGTGTTCGACGCCTACGTGGAGGCGGGCGGGAATTTCGTCGACACCGCGGAGGCCTACTCCGCCGGGCGCAGCGAGGAACTCGTGGGCGCCTATGTAGCCGGGCGCGGCCTACGCGACAGGCTTGTGCTGGCCACCAAGCTCGGCTGGAGCACGCAGGCCGCCAACCCCAACGCCGGCGGGAACGGCCGCAAGAACATCCTCCGGGCGTTGGAGGGCTCGTTGAGGCGGCTGCAGACCGACTACCTCGACCTGTATTGGCTGCACGTCTGGGACATGGTGACGCCGGCCGAGGAGGTGCTCCAGACGTTGGGCGACCTCGTGCGCTCAGGGAAGATCCGCTACTTCGGCCTGTCAAACGTGCCGGCCTGGTATGCGGCCAGGATGGCGACGATGGCCGCGGCGCAGGGCGTGCCCGCCCCCGTCGCGCTGCAGATGGAGTACTCGCTCGTCGCGCGGGGCATCGAGCGCGAGCACGTGCCGGCCGCGCGTGAGTGCGGGCTGGGGATCGTCCCCTGGAGCCCGCTCGCCGGCGGCTTCCTGTCGGGCAAGTACGTCCGCAGCGGCGACGGTGCCGGAGAAGGCCGGCTGGGGGGCGCCAATCCCTTCTCGGGGCCTTTCACGAAGTTCACCGAGCGGAACTGGCGGGTCCTCGATGCCCTGGAAGCCGTGGCCCAGGAGGTGGGGCGGCCCGCAGCGCAGGCCGCCCTGGCCTGGGCCGCCGCCAAGCCGGGGATCGCCTGCCTGCTGCTCGGCGCCAGGACGCCCGAGCAGCTTCACGCAAACGTCGCGGCGATGAGCCTGGGCCTCACCCCTGAGCAGCTCCTGGCGCTCGACGCGGCCTCGGCCCCGGAAGGCGAGTTCTTCAGCTCGGGGCTGAAGCGCCACATCTTCGGCGGCGTCGGCGTTGAGGGATGGCGGTAGCGGCGGGCCGGCCCGTGCGGACGGCGGCTGGCATGGCCGGTCTCAGACCGGCAGGTCTCCATGCCGCTCGCGATCCAGCAAACCTTTTCGGCCTGCTCCACTAGGAAACTTCAGCGCCAATCCTGCGGGCGACGAAGTCGATCGCGCGGCGTTCAGCCGCCGTGGTTGCATTTGCAGCACAGTGCATTGGCAATGCCAGTTCTCAACGGCCTAAGCCCCTTGCGCAACTGTGATGATGCGGGCATGCTTCTTGCGTCACAATGTCGCGCGACCCAGGTATAATAGAACGTAGTCGAACAGAAATGGAATGCTGTTGCTCATGAGCTTTGTCCATGCTGTCTGGGGGAAACTCACTGGCGAATACGTACTAGCAATTGTCTTGCTTTGGCTCACAGCCATTTGCTCAATGGTTGTAAGTTATTATGCCAGCGGCTTGCCCCGGACATGGAGAGGCTTTTGCGACCATGCCATTCCGCCCGGCACCCTGAGCCATCCATCGGCGCGCGCCGACGTGCTGTTCTGGATCAGCCGAAAAGCCTTCAACGCGGTGATGGCCATACCGGCCGTGGTCTCGGCGGCCACTGTCGGGGTGCTGGTGCACAACGGCCTTGCCCACTTGCTGCCTGACTTCCCGCCGCCGTCCAGCCACGCCAGCATCGCGTTGCTGATCGCATTCAGCTTCACGATGTTCATCGCCTATGACTTCTCGTATTATGTCTACCACAACATGCAGCACCGGATTCCCATATTGTGGGAAATCCACAAGGTTCACCACTCGGCGGAAGTCATGGTGGGCTTCACCAAGGACCGGGTCCACCCGCTCGACGACTTCATGAACCACGTGTGGGACGCTTTGATCACCGGGCCGGTCTATGGCGTCTGGTTGTTCTTTTTGCTTGAACCTGCAGAGGTGACGATATTCGGACTGAATATCTACATCCTGCGGAACATCCTGATGTTGGACCTCGTCCGCCACACGCACTACAAGATTTCGTTCGGCAAGCTGATCAACGGAATCGTGTTATGCCCGCATTGGCATCAATTGCACCACAGCACCAACGCCAAGCATTATGACAAGAACTTTGGGCTGATGCTGTCGGTGTGGGACCGTATGTTCAAGACCCTCATGATCCCCGAGCCGAACGAGGATTTCGCGTTTGGCCTGACGCCTGAGGAGCATCCGGAGTACCGCTCGGCGACCCGGCTGTGGCTCACGCCGTTCACCAAGATCTACGCCATCTTGAGCCGCCCCCGCGTCGATCGGCGAGAGGGAGTCCATGACAACGCATGAGATCGTCACCAGCCCTGCCGACTTCATCCGGCTGGAGAGCGATTGGAACGAGTTCTGGCAGCGCGCCCACGGCGCCGTCTTCCAAAGCCATTGCTGGATCAGCGCGTGGCTGCAGGGCGATCCCGACGCGGGGAAATGGCGGCTGCACGTCGCGGTCGCGCGCCGCGATGGCCGGATCGCGGCCATCCTGCCGTTGGCCATCCGCCGGTATCACGGGGTGCGGGTCCTGGAGTTCGCGGTCCAGCGCTTCAGCGACTATTGCGATGGGATCGGCCCGCCGGACCTGCTACAGGCCTTGTGGTCGAAGGTCGTCCGGCAGGGCGGGTTCGATGTCATACGGCTGAGGAACGTCGCTCCTGACGCCGCCATGCGTCCGGCTTTCGCCGGCGCCCCGTTCTCGTTCCTGATCGAGGCCGAGGACGAGGTGTCCCTCCGGCTCAGGTCGGTCTGGCCCAATGGCGAGGCCTGGCTGCGGACCTTGAACAAGAAGAAGCGCAGCAACCATGCGCGCGGCCGGCGGATGCTGACGGAGCTTGGGGACGTGACGATCGAGCGCTTCGACCAGGCGATGCCGGCCGACGTCATCGGGCAGCTTGTTGACCTCAAGCGGCAATGGCTGCGGGACACGAAGGCGGAGTCAGCTTTGCTCGACGGTGGGCCTGGGCTGCTGATCGCCTTTGCCGAAAGCCTGGCGAAGGTTGGCCGCCTTTATGCGTTCGTCGTCCGCTGCGGCGGAGAGGTCGTCGCGGGCGCCATCAACGCCACCCATGGCAAGCGCGTCTGGGCCTTCTTCTCGGCCTACGACGCCAAGTTCCACCGCGCGTCGCCGGGTATCCTGCTCATGACCGAGTACACGCAGCGCGCCCTTGATGACGGGTTTGAGGAAGTTGATTATTTGCGCGGCAATGAGACTTACAAGTTTGAGTTTGCGACGATGTATGCCCGGTTAAGCCGTTTCACGGGTGCAGCCACCTTGCGGGGCCGATTGGCGCTGTCGGCAGTCCGCTTGCAGATGGCCTTGCAGAAGCGCCGGGCGGGACAGCCGCTGGAAGCGGCTGGAGAGCTCGAATCCATTGGAAGCGCCTACGTCACGAAGAACGGCGCCTCCAGACTCATCACGCCTGCCGGCCAGCCTTCATCAACAGTCCAGGCATTCAGCAATGCTTCGGCTTAGCCAAGCAAGTAGAGTGTGCGTAGAGTAACGGAACATTCGGCCCCTCCGATATTGTTACGTTTCTACAAATAAGCATTCTCCTGAATGTGGATCGCACAACAATGAAAGGAAGCCTGGCTGCCTAGCCATCAGGCCTGTCGCTCAACGGCATCGCCATCTTCCTGCCTCGTCACGTTGGCTTTGCTCCTGATGGACGGCGCCTGCCCCTTCGGCGCGATGGGCAACCGCCCCCTCTGCAGGCTGCGCCTGTTTACTATCCGATTCCGAAACATGATTTGCTGGAGGGCATCATGAGCGCGAGCGTAGTATCGATGTTCTCATTCGCGTTTTCCGCGCAAACCCTGGGGGAGGTCGTTGAAACGGTTTTCCAGTGGATTGATGAGGAAACCCGGTGCCGCTACATCGTCCCGGTCAACGTGGACGTGCTGATCAAGCAGTTGGACGATCCTGACCTGCAAGCCGCCCTGCGCGGCGCGGACCTCGTGCTCCCGGATGGCCAGCCCGTCGTCTGGGGGTCGCACCTGCTGGGGCCTGGCCTGCCGGAACGGGTGTGCGGGAGCGATCTGGTTCCGGCGATCTTCGAGGCTGCGAGGCTTCGGCCCGTGCGGGTTTTCCTGCTGGGCGCCGCTGCTGGCGTCGCCACCGAGGCAGCCCGGCAGATCGAGCGGAGGTGGGCGGGCGTCGCGGTCGTCGGAACCTACAGCCCCCCTTATGGCTTCGAGCGGGACCCGGACGAGTGCGACCGGATCCTAGGCCTGCTCGCGGCGGCAAAGCCGGACGTCGTCGCGGTCGGCTTCGGGGCGCCGAAGCAGGAGGTGTGGGTGCAGCGCCACCTGGAGCGCATCGACGCCCGGGTCGTCATCTGCTGCGGCGCCACGATCGACTTCCTCGCGCGGGTAAAGAGGCGCGCGCCCAAGTGGGTGCAGGACATCCATCTCGAATGGACGTGGCGCCTGCTGTCGGAGCCTCGCCGCCTCGCAGGACGCTATGTCAAGGGCGCGATCCTGTTTCCCTGGATGCTCGGCGTGGAAGCCATGCGGGCGAGACGAAGGCCATGAGCCAGGCGTTGTGGCTGCTCCGGCGCATCTGGGACGCGAGGAAGGTCCTGGCGACGTTCACCATGCGGACGTCTTCGGCCCTGCTCTCCTATCTCACCTTCGTCCTGGTGGGACGGTACAGCTCGGTTGAGGCGTATGGCCAGTTCGCCCTGCTGGTCTCGGTCACGGGAACATGCGGCGGGCTTGCGACCTTCGGCCAGGCGGCGCTGGCGTTCCGCCACCTGCCGACGCTGTTCGCCAGCAACGATCCCCGGCTCTACGGCATCGTGCGCGAGCATCTCACCAAGATGCTGTTCGGCCTTGTGGTGTTCACGGCCCTGGCCGCGCTCCTGCTCGCCCGGACGAACGCCGGGGCGTCCGGCACGGTGCTGGCGGTCGGCGGGGGCATCGTGGTGGTCACGGCGCTGGGCGAGTACCTGTTCGCGCTCTATCGCTCCAGCGGCTCGCTGCTGGTCTCTATGTTCGGCAAGGAAATCCTGTGGCGCCTGCTGCTGATCGGGGCGGTCGTGGCGGCCGCCGCGGCAGGCCGCGGACTCCAGATCGAGTACATGGCGTCCGCGTTGTTCCTCTCGACCGTCGGCTCGGTCGTCCTGCTCAGCGTCCTGGCGCTGCTCCGCTTTCGGCAGGTGCCGCGAGCCGGCCGGGAAAGCGCCTCGCCCGAGGGGAACTGGCAGCAGTCGTTCGTCTTCTTCGGCCTTATCGTGCTGTCCGTCTCGAACGGATACATCGACCCGATCATCCTGGGGATGACCGACGGCAACGCGGTGGAGATCGGGGCCTACTTCTCCGCAGCGCGCACGACCCTGGTGCTCTACTTCTTCGCCTACTCCTTCGGCGTTGTCATGACGCCGGCGGTCGTCATCGCGTATGAGGCGTCCCGCCTGCGCGACATCACGCGCATGTCCCTCAATGCGGCCTATCAGGGGGGCGGCATGGCCCTGCTGGCCGGAGCCGTCATGTTCGTGGCGTCGGACGAGATCCTGGCCCTGTTCAACCCGGCTTTCCGCCCTTACGGCTTCCTGATCAGGATCCTGTGCATCGGCCCGGTGCTTTACAACTTTTTTGGACTCCATCACGTCATTGCGCCATTCTGCGGCGCGGAGAGGGCCTATGTCGGATTGCGGCTTGGCGTCTTCTTCGGGGCGTCCCTGCTGAAGGTCGCCGCCGCCTATGCGGGGCAGATCGTCCTGTTTGCCTGGTTGACCAACCTGGAAGTGCTTGCTGTCATATTCGTTGGAGTTATCCTTGCCGACCGGAAGCTGGGCATTCCTGTGATCCCCTTCAAACCATCTTGGCTCGGCTGCGCGACGTTCGGCCACCGTCATCGCGTGATGGCCGCACAAGCCGTGCCCGCAGCCGCGCCGCCCGGGGGCAAAGGCAACCTTGCTGAACGCAGCCTCAGCAAGGACATGACCTGAACGCGATGCGCGTCCTGCAGATCATCCACTCCCCTGAGCCAGGAGGCATCCAGACGATTGCACAGGCTCTCAGCCATGGGCTTGCCAAGCACGGCCTTGTGTTTGAGACAGCCTATCTCCGGCGGGATGCTGGCTTCAGCAGCTGGCCCACGTTCGTCGGGGCGTTGCGCGTCGCGGCGAAAATCCTGACCAAGCGGTACGATGCGCTCATCGCCTACCAGGCCACGGCCTCCATCACCGTCGGCGCGGTTGGCTCCCTCGTCGGCGTGCCGCGCCGCATCGTCCACCAGACCGCCATGCTGCCCGCGGTGGGCGGCCCGATCCGCTGGCTCGACAAGATCGCCGGAACCCTTGGCCTTTATTCCTTCAACGTCGCGAACAGCGCCGCGACGCAGCAGCAGTTCGCCAGCTATCCCAAGCGCTACCGCAGGCGCCTCGTGCTCATCGAGCACGGCGTCGAGCAGCGCGCGGCCGCGCGGTCGCGCTCCGACACGCTGGCCCATTTCGGCATTCCCGATGACGGCCCGATCCTGCTCAACACGGCCCGCCTGGCGAAAGACAAGAACCAGGCCATCCTGTTCCACGCCATGAAGAACCTGCCGGGCTTGCGGCTCGTACTCGCCGGCAGCGGCCCCTGCGAGGCCGAGTACCGCGCGCTGATCAGGCGGCTTGGGCTGGAGGACCGCGTCCAGCTCCTCGGGCCTGTCCCGCACCGGGCCGTGCCGGACCTGTATGCCGCCGCGGACATCTTCGTGTTTCCAACGCTGCACGAGACGTTCGGGCTGTCAGCCGTGGAAGCGGGCATGCAGGGCCTTCCGTCCATCGTCAGCGACATCGCCGCCATGCGGGAGGTGCTCACGATCGAAGGCTGGGCCGTCGCATCTTTTGTCGATCCCCGCAACCCTTTGGAATGGGAAGCGGCCATCCGCCGTATCCTTGATCAGCCTTTATGCGCCGAGGACCTGAAAACGTTCGCGACCGGCCTATCAGCCAAGTATGAACAGGGAAAGATGCTGAAAGGCTACCTGGACGTGCTTATGAGCCAGGGCGGCCGCCACCCATCCCTTCCTTGAGCAGCCCCGTCGAGGAAGACTGAACGGCCGCGGTGGCCCCGGCGTTTCCGGCGGCCATGATGTTCAACTGGGCCTGCTTGGGAGCGTCTGACATGCTGACCATCCACCATCTCGGAAAATCGCAGTCCGAGCGGGCCGTCTGGCTCTGCGAGGAGCTTGAGGTGCCCTATGAGCTGAAACGCTACGAGCGCGACCCCGTGACCATCCTCGCCCCGCCCGAATTCAAGGCGCTGCACCCGATGGGTGCCGCGCCCGTGATCACCGATGGCGCGCTGGTCCTTGCCGAGTCCGGCGCCGTCATCGAGTACATCATCGCCAAGTACGGCGGCGGACGCCTGGTGCTCGGGCCGGACCATCCCGACTTTGCGCAATATCTCTACTGGCTTCACTTCGCCAATGGCAGCCTCCAGCCGAGCATGGGCCGGAGCATGGTGCTGCGCCGCCTCCGCCTGCCGTCAGACAACCCGGTGCAGCTCGCGATGCAGGGCCGCCTCGACCGTGCGCTCGATCTGGTCGAGGCACGGCTGGGAGAGGCGGACCACTTCGCAGGCCGCGAGTTCACGGCGGCGGACATCATGGCGGTCTTCTCCCTCACGACCATGCGGCTTTTCCTGCCGCTTGACCTCGCTCCATATCCCAACATCCTCGCGTACCTGCAGCGCATCGGCGCCCGTCCCGCCTATCAAAAGGCCATGCGGACGGGCGACCCGGACATGACGCCGCTGCTCACTTGACGGCCAGGGCGCGTCCCTGGCGCTCCTTAGTTGACCAGTTGCGCCAGCAGCGCGTCGAGGCGCAGCCGCCCCTCGGTTGTCGCCGCCAGCCGCCCGCCGCCGCGTGTCAGGTAGCCTGCCTCCAGCGCCTGCTCCAGCACGCGGGCGTCGAGGGCGTCTCCCAGGGCCATGCCGGCGCGGGCGGCGAACCGGGCAGAGTCGACGCCCTCGGTCAGGCGAAGGCCCATCAGCAGCATCTCGCGCGCCCGGTCCCGGGGCCCGATCCGCTCCTCGGCCGTGCTGCCGTGGCCCTGGCGCTCGACCCGGTCGGCCCAGGGTTCCGGCGCGCGGTGCCGCCGGGTCGCCACCAGCTCGGCCCCGAGCGTCACCCGGCCATGCGCGCCCGGCCCGATGCCGGCATAGTCGGCATAGCGCCAATAGGCCAGGTTGTGCCGGCTCTCGGCGCCGGGCCGCGCGAGGTTGGACACCTCGTACGGCAGCAAGCCGTGGGCTGCGCAGGCATCGGCGGTGGCGACGTACAGCTCTGCCGCGAGGTCATCGTCCGGCAGCACCAACTCGCCCCGGCGGTGCAGCGCCTCGAAGGTCGTGCCAGGCTCAACCGTGAGCTGATACAAGGAAAGATGGTCGGCGCAGAGCGACAATGCCCGGTCCAGCTCGGCCCGCCAGGCGGCGAGCGACTGGCCGGGCCGGGCGTAGATCAAATCGAACGATACTCGCGAAAAGGTGCTGCGCGCCGCTTGGAGGGCCGCCACCGCCTGCTCCGCCGAGTGCTCCCGGCCCAGCAGGCGCAGCGCGTCGCCGTCAAGGCTCTGGACGCCGAGCGAAAGGCGGTTCACCCCGGCGTCCCGGAACGCCGCGAGCTTGCCGAGTTCCACACTGGTCGGGTTGGCCTCAAGCGTGATCTCGATGCCCGGCAGCGGGTCGAACAGCCGGGCGGCGTCCGCGATCAGGCCGGCGACGGTGGCGGGGTCCATGAGGCTCGGGGTGCCGCCGCCGAAGAAGATGGAGGCGAGCGGGCGGCGGCCGAGCCGCGCGGCCTCCCACGCCAGCTCGGCGCGGAGCGCGGCTGCGAAGCGGGCCTGCGGGATGCGCTCGCGGACGTGGCTGTTGAAGTCGCAGTACGGGCACTTGGCCAGGCAGAACGGCCAGTGGATGTAGAGCGCCAGTGGGGGGGCGAGGGGGTCCATCGCCTCCATATGGTGTCGCGGCGAGGCCGAGGGATCAGGGCACCGCCCGGCCGTTCAAAGAAGGGCCGGTCCTCCTTGGCGGCTCCTACGGACGCGCCGGGTCGAAGCAGCTCAGCAGCAACTGCGCCATGGCGCGTGCGCGGTGGCTGGTCGCGTGCTTGAGCGCCGGGTCCATCTCGCCATAGGTCTCGAAGCTTCCCAACGGCACGAACAGGGGATCGTAGCCGAAGCCCCGGCCGCCGCGCGGCGGCCCGGCGACCGGGCCCTCGCCCCGGCCCAGGAAGGTCGCGGTCGCCCCGTCCGGCCAGGCGAGGCTCAGCGCGCAGGTGAACCAGGCGCGGCGGTCGGCCCCGGCCATCTCGCGGCGCACCCGCTCCATCGCGGCGGCGAAGTCCTTGCCCGGCCCAGCCCAGCGGGCGGACAGCACGCCGGGCGCGCCGCCCAGCGCCGCCGCGGAGAACCCGGAGTCGTCGGCCAGCGCCGGCAAGCCGGAAGCCCGCGCGGCAGCCAGCGCCTTCAGCCGCGCGTTGCCCACGAAGTCCGGCGCGTCCTCCACGGGCTCCGGCAGGCCGAGCGCGCCGGCGGACAACACCTCGACGCCATGGGGCCGCAGCATCTCCGCGAGTTCCCGCACCTTGCCGGGGTTGTGGGTGGCCAGCACTAGCCGCGCGCCGGGGACCAGGCGCCGCATCAGGCGAGCGCGGCCCGCTGCATCCCGTACAGCCGCGCCGTGCCCTGCTTGGCAAGCTGCATCAACTGCGAGAACTGCTCCTCGGAGAACGGCGCCTTCTCCGCCGTGCCCTGAATCTCGACGATGCCGCCGCCCTCGGTCAGCACGAAGTTGGCGTCGGCCTCGGCCCCGCTGTCCTCGGCGTAGTCGAGGTCCAGCACCGCGCTTCCTCCTACCAAGCCGCAGCTCACGGCCGCGACCTGCCCGGACATCGGCGACTTCGTGATCACGCGGTTGCGTTGGAGGTGGCGGAAGGCGAGGCTCAGCGCCACCCAGGCCCCGGTGATGCTGGCGCAGCGCGTGCCGCCGTCGGCGTTCAGCACGTCGCAGTCCAGCGTGATGCTGCACTCGCCCATGGCCCCGCGGTCCACCACGGCGCGCAGGCTGCGTCCGATCAGGCGCTGGATTTCCTGGGTGCGCCCGGACTGCTTGCCGCGCGCTGCTTCCCGGTCGCCGCGGGTGTGGGTGGCGCGGGGCAGCATGCCGTACTCGGCCGTGACCCAGCCCTGGCCGGTGCCGCGCAGGAAGCCCGGCACCCGGCCCTCGACGCTTGCGGTGCACAGCACCTCCGTGCCGCCCATGCGGATCAGGCACGACCCCTCGGCGTGCCGGGCGAAGCCGGTGGCGAAGGAAACGTCTCTGAGGGCGTCGGCGGCGCGGCCGGAAGGGCGCATGATGCTGTCCTGATCGTTGGCCCGTCCCTATATCGTAATCCAGGCGCGCATGGCAGGGAGCTTGGGACCGCGGCATGACAATCGGATTGGGTATCGTCGGCGCCGGGATCATGGGCGAGCGGCTGCTGCGGGCGGCGCTGGAGCATGCGGGCGACGTGGCGCACGTCACCGGCGTCTGGGACCACGCGCCTGCCGCGCTTGACCGGATCGCCGGCAGCGTGCCGGGCCTGCCGCGGGCCGCCTCGGCGGAGGCGGTGATCGAGGGCGCGGAGTGCGTCTACATCGCGACCCCGCCCGGCACGCATCTGGGCTACGCCCGCGCGGCGCTTGCAGCCGGGCGCGCGGTGTTCCTGGAGAAGCCGCTGGCGGTGGACCTGACCGACGCCCGGGCCTTCGTCGCCGAGGCTTCTGCCGCCCGGGCTGCCGTCAATTTTCCCTTCGCCTCGTCGCCTGCCGCCCTGCGCCTGCAAACCTGGCTGCGTGACAACGTGGCCGGCGCGCCGCGCGGCTTCGCCATCGATGTCGGCTTCGCCGCCTGGCCCCGGCCATGGCAGCAGGGCGCGGCCGGCTGGCTGGATGGCGCGGCGGAGGGTGGCTTCACGCGGGAGGTCGTGTCCCATTTCCTGTTCCTGTCCCGCCGTCTGCTCGGGCCGCTGTACTTGAAGGCGAGCGAGGTCGATTACGGCGCGGAGGGCGGCACGGAGCGGCGGATCGCGGCACGGTTGGACGCGGGCGGCCTGCCGGGCCGGGTGAGCGGCAGCGTCGGCGGCACTGCGAAGGATGAACACAACACCTGGACCATCCAGGGCGTTGCCAACTTCCGCCTGCGCGACTGGTCGATTGCCGAGCGGCAGCGGCCGGACGGCACCTGGGTTCCCGATCCCGACGCCTTGCCCAACGAGCGCGGGCGTCCGCTGGCATTGCGCCGGCAGCTTGAGCAGGTGGCCCGCATGGTCCAGGGCGAGCCGCACCAGCTTGCGACCGTCGTCGAGGCGTTCGACGTGCAGCAGGTCGTGGAGGCCATCCTGTCCGGGCGTCCGATGACCGGCGTGGCAGAGGGTGGATGAGCCAGCGTCCGCCGCGCATGCCACCCGGGCTTGATCCCCGCTCCGCCGCCGTGTTGCGGGAGATCGTGGAGCAATATGTCGCGACCGGCGAGCCGGTTGGCAGCCGCACCCTGTCACGCATGCTGCCGGTGGCGCTGTCGCCGGCGACGATCCGCAACGTGATGTCGGACCTGACCGAGGCCGGGTTGCTGTTCGCGCCGCATACCAGCGCTGGGCGGCTGCCGACGGAGCGCGGCCTGCGGCTGTTCGTCGATGGGCTGCTGCAGACCGGCAGCCTGCCGGAAGAGGAGCGGGAGGCGATCGGCCGCGCGCTGGAAGCGAGAGGCCGCAGCCTGGAGGACACGTTGGCGGAAACGAGCACCATGCTGGCGGGCCTGGCGGGCGCGGCCGGGCTGGTGCTGGCGCCGAAGTCGGACGGCGCGGTGCGGCACATCGAGTTCGTGGCGCTCGGCCCCGGGCGGGCGCTGGTGATCCTGGTGGCGGCGGACGGGCAGGTGGAGAACCGCGTCATCGAGACCCCGCCGGGCCTGCCGCCCTCCGCGCTGACGCAGGCGGCGAACTACCTGAACGCCCGGCTGTCGGGCCGCAGCCTGGCCGAGCTGCGCCGGGTCGTCGGCGCCGACATGGCGGAGGACCGGACGCAGCTCGACGCGCTGACCAGCAAGGTGGTGGAGGCCGGGCTTGCCACCTGGACCGGGGAGGGAAGGGGCGGCGCGCTGATCGTGCGCGGCCAGGCCCGCCTGCTGTCGGACGTGACCGGCATCGAGAGCCTGGCCGCCATCCAGACGCTGTTCGAGCGGCTGGAGCGGCAGGAGACGATGCTGCGCCTCCTGGAGTTGGCGGAGGCCTCGGACGGCGTGCGCATCTTCATCGGCGCGGAAAGCGGCCTGTTCGGCGGCACCGGGGTGTCGATGGTGGTGGCGCCGGCACGGAACGGCGCCGACCGGATCGTGGGCGCCATCGGGGTGATCGGGCCGACGCGGATCAACTACGGCCGGATCATCCCCGTCGTCGACTACACGGCCCGGGTGATCGGCCGGCTGCTCGGGTAGCGGAGCGGACAGCGGACTGAACGGTCTGCGTCACTTCTTCGCCGGATCGCCGCCGGGGCGCTGAACGAAAGTGCAGGTCGTCCGTTCTGAAGGGGCGACCTCACTGTGGCGGCCCCATCGATGCCAACATCCGACCGCATCTGCCTGTTGCTTGTAGAGGACGACGTGCTCGTTCGCACGACCGTCGCGATGATGCTTGAAGACGAGGGCTTCCACGTGGTCGAGGCGGCCACTGCGAGGGAGGCGCAGGGCCTGATCCGAGACGGCCTCGAAGCGTCGGTGATGGTGACCGACGTTGATTTGGGCGCCGGGCCGAGCGGTCCGGAGCTGGCCGATTGGCTCCATGGCCAGCGGCCCGGCCTTTCCATCATCTTCATCACGGGGCGCACCGCCTCCCTGGCCGGACGGAGGCGCGACGTACGCGAGGCGATGCTGCCCAAGCCATTCGAGGGCAGCGCGCTGTCCGAGCTGGTCCGCAAGATGATTCCGTAACGACACGATTGGAACCGCGGTCGCGCGGCGGCGTTCAGCCTGCAATCGCATCAACGAGGGAGCGTGAGAATGACCAAGATCCAGTGGGTGATGACGATTGCTCTTGCGCCGGTTGCGCTGAGCGTCCCAACGTTCGCACAACCTGCGACCAACGCGCCGGCCATACCTGGCACGACCACGAACACGCCGCAGCAGCGCAGCCCGGCGAACACGACCACGGCATCGCCGCCCGCCGTCACCACGTCCAACGCGAACAGCAAGACCGCTGCGGCCCCGGTGAAGGGCGCCAACAGCTTCACGATGGACGAGGCGCGGCGGCGGATCGAGGCAGGCGGCTTCACCCAAGTATCCGGCCTGAAGAAGGACGGCGACGGGATTTGGCGTGGCCAAGCCATGAAGGGTGGGACCTCGGTCTCGGTCTTCTGCGACTACCAGGGCAACGTCGGCGCGTCGTAAGCCTGAACAACGGCATCGAGGAGAAAGCCCATGCGTACGATCGCACATACCTATTCCAGCTATTCCGAGGCGAGCAGCGTGGTCAGCGCGCTGGAAAATGCCGGCATTCCGCATAGCGACATCAGCATCATTTCTGGCGACAAGACCGCCAATGCCGCTGGGGCTGGCGGCACAGCGACCGGCATGACCAGCGGCGACCCCGCTCAGGGAGCCAGCACAGGCGCCGGGACGGGCGCCACGATTGGCACGGTGCTGGGCGGCGGCGCCGGGCTGCTTGCAGGGCTTGGCTCCTTGGCGATCCCGGGCATCGGCCCGATCGTCGCGGCAGGCTGGCTGGTGGCGGCGCTGACAGGCGCGGGGGTCGGCGCGGCGGCGGGTGGCCTTGCGGGGTCGCTGACTGGCGCCGGGGTGAGCGAGGCCGATGCCCAGACCTACCAGCAGCACGTCAACGAAGGCGGCACGCTGGTGACAGCGCGCGTGGACGACGGGCAGGCGTCGCAGGTCGAGCAGATGATGAGCATGGGAAGCGGCATGACGGGCAGCACCATGACGCGGCCGTCCAGCTACGCCGTCCCGGACGCCATGACGGGACCCACCACCGTCGGCACCAGCAGCGCAGGAACTGTCGGCACCGCGGTGCCGGGCGAGACCACGGCCCAGCGCGACGTCGATACGGGCCTGACCCGCTAGGCGATCCGTGGGGGAGGGACGGCCGTCTCAGTGGGCGGCCGCCCAGTTCCGTCCGACCCCGGTTTCCACGACCAGCGGCACCGAAAGGGTAGCCGCTTTTTCCATGACATGCCTGGCGATGGCGGCTGTCGCGTCTGCCTGCTCATCCAAGGCTTCGAACAGTAGTTCGTCATGGACTTGCAGCAGGAGGCGGGCGGTCAAACCTGCCTTTGCCAGTGCTGTCGGCAGCCGCGTCATCGCGCGCTTGATGATGTCCGCCGCCCCGCCTTGCAACGGGGCATTGATCGCCTGGCGCTCAGCATAAGCCCGGCGCTGCGCCGACTTGTCGGCGATTCCGGGAATCCAGCAGCGACGGCCGGACAGCGTGAGGACGTAGCCGTACTGCCGGGCCTCCTCTTTCGTGCGCTCCATGTAGGCGCGTATTCCAGGGTAACGTTCGAAATAGGCCTGAATGTAGAGCCGCGCCTCGCCGGCATCAATGCCGAGCTGCCGTGCCAGGCCGAACGCGCTGATGCCATAGATGATGCCGAAATTGATCGCCTTGGCCCGGCGGCGCGTCGCGGGGTCCATGCCGGCCATCGGGATGCCGAACACCTCCGACGCCGTGCGGGCGTGGATGTCCTGGCCCGTCGCGAACGCCTCCTTCAACGGCGCGATGTCGGCGGCATGCGCCATCAGCCGCAACTCGATCTGCGAGTAGTCGCAACTGACCAAAACATGGCCCGGCTCGGCGACGAAGGCGCGGCGGATGCGGCTGCCTTCCTCCGTGCGGATCGGGATATTCTGCAGGTTCGGGTCGGTGCTCGACAGCCGCCCGGTGCTGGTGACCGCTTGGGCGAAGCTGGTGTGGACGCGCCCGGTGTCCGGGTTGATCTGGCCGACCAGCGCCTCCGTGTAGGTTGAGCGCAGCTTGGACAACTGCCGCCATTCGATGATGCGGGCCGGCAACTCATGCCCTTGGTCGGCCAGGCTTTGCAGCAGGAAGACATCGGTGCCCCAGGCACCGCTCGGCAGGCGCTTGCCGCCGGGCAGCTTCTGCTCGTCGAACAGGATCTCCCCGAGCTGCTTCGCGCTGCCGAGGCTGAACGGGCGTCCGGCCATGGCGTGGATCTCGGTCTCCATCACGCCCATGCGCTCGGCGAAGTCGGCCGACATGCGGCGCAGCTCGGCCTCGTCCACCTTGATCCCGGCCTGCTCCATGCGCATCAGCACGGGGATCAGCCGGCGTTCCAGCCTTTCGTACAGCACGAGGCTGCGGGTGGTGCGCAGGCGCGGTCGCAAGGCGTGCCACAGGCGCAGGGTCACGTCCGCGTCCTCCGCGGCATAGGGTGCCGCGCGGTCGAGCGGCACCAGCGCGAACGGGATGCGCCCCCGCCCGGTGCCGGTCACGCTGTCATAGGTGATCGGCTGGTGGCCCAGGTGCATGACCGAAAGCTCGTCCATCCCGTGCCCGTGCGCGCCGGCCTCCTGCGCGTAGGACACCAGCATCGTGTCGTCCACCGGCGCGATGTCGGGCAGCCCGGCGCGGTCCAGCACCAACATGTCGTACTTCGCGTTGTGCAGCACCTTGAGCACGGCCCGGTCTGCCAGGAGCGGCGCCAAGGCCGCGAGCGCGTCCTCCGGCGCGACCTGCTGCACCTCGACCGCCGCCGGCGCGGGGGCATCCAGCGTGCTGTCCAACGTACCCTGGGCCGCCGTCTCCGCCGCGCGGTGCCGCAGCGGCACGTAGCAGGCCCGGCCCGGCGCGGTGGCGAGCGAGAAGCCCACCAGCTCGGCCCGCAGCGCATCGAGGCTGTCGGTCTCCGTATCCAACCCGACGACTCCGGCCGCCCGCGCCTCCACGATCCAGGCTTGAAGCCCTTCGGGTGTCGTCACGCACTCGTAAGGGCCGAACGGCGGCCGCGCCGTCGCGTCCGGCACCGGGGTTTCCGGCGGCGGGACCGTCCCCTCGGCGCCGAGCTTCGCCACCATGCTGCGGAACCCCTGGGACAGCAGCCAGGCGACCAAGGTTTCCCGGTGCGGCTCCTTGGCGCGCAGGTCCTCCAACGGCAGCGGCAGCGGCACGTCGCAGCACAGCTCCACCAGCTTGCGGCTGATCCGCGCGGCGTCCGCGTGGGCAAGCAGCATGTCGCGGCGCTTCGAGGGCTTCATGGCCTCCGCCGCCGCCAGCACTCCCTCCACGTCACCGAACTCCTGGACAAGCTGGGATGCGGTCTTGGGGCCGATGCCGGGCACGCCGGGCACGTTGTCGACGCTGTCGCCCATCAGCGCCTGCACGTCCACCACCTTCTCGGGCGGCACGCCGAACTTCTCCATCACCTCGGCCGGGCCGATGGGCTTCTGCTTGATCGGGTCCTGCATGGCCACGCGGTCGCCCACGAGCTGCATCAGGTCCTTGTCCGACGAGACGATCGTGACCCGCCCGCCCGCCGCCACCGCGGCGCGGGCGTAGGAGGCGATCAGGTCGTCCGCCTCCCACGTCGCCAGCTCCACGCCCGGCACGCCGAACGCCGCCGTCGCGTCGCGCACCAGGGTGAACTGCGGCACCAGTTCCGGCGGCGGCTCGGGCCGGTGCGCCTTGTACTGGGCATACATGTCGTTGCGGAACGTCGTGCGCCCGGCGTCGAACACGACGGCGATGTGGGTGCCCTCGTGCTTTTCCAGCAGGCGGGCCAGCATGTTGCTGAAGCCGAACACGGCGTTCACCGGCGTGCCGTCCGCCCGCGCCATGGGCGGCAGCGCGTGGAAGGCGCGGAAGATGAAGCCGGACCCGTCGATCAGGATCAGGTGCATGGGGGAGGCTTCGGGCCCAGGTTCGGGGAGTGGCGCTTCGGGCATGGCGTCAATGATCGCTGTCGGCTGCACCCTCGTTCAGCACGAAGATGCGGGAGCACCACGGGCAGAAGGTCTGCTGCTCCACGATGCGCAGCCACACCCGTGGATGGCCGAGCGGCCCGTCGCCGCCGTCGCAGGCCACGACGCGGTCATCGACGTGCAGGATCTCGGGCAGGCCGACCTCGGGATGGGGCGTGTTGGCGCCAAAGGGCATGTCGGGGCCGGGCATCGGTTGATCCTCGCTGGTCGGGACGGCGGCGGGATGATACGCCTTGCGCCCGTGACAAACAACGCGATGCGCTGCCTGGCCCTGACGCTGCTGCTGGCAGGGTGCGGCGGCTTGCCGTCCTATAACACGGTCCTGCCGCCTCTGCCGCCCTCGTTGGGGCAAGCGGACGACAGCTTCGTCATGGCGGACGGCGCCCGCTTGCCGGTGCGGACCTGGCTGCCAGCCCCAACCTCCACCGGCGATGTTGCGCCCCGGGCCGTCGTTCTGGCGCTGCACGGCTTCAACGACAGCCGGGACGCCTGGGAGCTGCCGGGTCCGGAGTTCGCCGCCGCCGGCCTCGCGCTGTTCGCGCCGGACCAGCGCGGCTTCGGCGCGGCGCCGGGGCGCGGGTTCTGGCCCGGCGAGCCCGCCCTGGTGTCCGACGCCGCCGCCATGCTCCGCATCCTGCACGCGCGCTACCCCGGCGTGCCGGTCTACGCGATGGGGGAGAGCATGGGCGGCGCCGTGCTGATGGCGCTGGCCGCATCCGGCCAGGCGCCGCCGGTGGATGGCTGGGTGCTGCTGTCCCCGGCGGTCTGGGGACGGGCGCAGATGGGGGCTGCGCTCAGCAGCGGGCTTTGGCTGGTGTCGAGCGTGGCGCCGGGCCTGACCGTCACCGGGACGGAGGTGTCGATCCGCGTGACGCCCAGCGACAACCGGGACGCGCTGCTGCGCCTGGCGCGTGACCCGCTGACGATCCGCCGCACCCGCTTCGACGCGCTGCGCGGCCTGACGGACCTGATGGACACGGCGCAGTCGGCGGCACCGCGCCTGCCGGGCCGCACGCTGGCGCTGTATGGGGAGCGTGACACGCTGGTGCCCGCCGAGGCCGCCGGCCGCGCCTGGGATGCGATGCCGCCCGGGGTGCGGCGCGGGCTGTATCGCAGCGGCTACCATCTGCTGATGCGCGACCGCGCCCGCAGGTCGGTGATCGGCGACGTGATCGCCTGGGTCGCTGCGCCGGACGCCTGGCTTCCTTCGGGCGCCGACGTGGCCGCGGCGTCATGGCGCAGCGTGCATCACTGAACTGAGAGCTTGGCGGCGCTGCCGCGTCGGGCTATGAGAGTGCTGCGGGACCCGTAGCTCAGCTGGATAGAGCGTTGCCCTCCGAAGGCAAAGGCCGGACGTTCGAATCGTCTCGGGTCCGCCAATCTCCTTGCCACCGGCCGACCGGCGTTCGCCCCAACCCCGCTCGCGGGCGTGACGACCGGCTGCCACGCCGCTTCGCATGAAAAAGGGCGGACCGTCCATCGGCAGCCCGCCCTTCGTGAAGCCGTCCAATCAGTTGCCGTGGATATTGAAATACGACCCGCCGCTGCCGGCAACGCCGGGCGTGGCCGGGTTGGCGCCGTAGGAGGCCGTCAGGCGCCCGTTCGTCAGGTCGGCGCTGCTGAACCCGGCGATCACCACGGTGGCGTTCGGCTTGCCCGCGCTGGTGAAGGTGTAGGCGAGGCCCTTGGCCCCGGCGGCGCCCTGGTTGTCCTGCGTGGTCAGGTGGAAGTTCGTGGGATCGACGCCAAAGACCGTGATGTTGTCGCCGGCGTGGAAGTTCACGACGGTCGAATACGCATCCGACGCCAGGCTGCGGTCGTCGAGGAAGAACGTGTCAGCCCCGGTGCCCCCGGTCAGGAAGCTCGAGCCGCTGCCGCCGTCCAGGACGTTGTTGCCGTTGACCTTGCTCACGTCGATCGCGTCGTCCCCGCTGCCGGTGCGGATGAACACGTTGGGCGTGGTCGCGGTGATGTTGAGGTTGTCCGGGGTGACGAGGCTCAACTGCTGGCTGAGGCCCTGCACGGGTCCGCCGTAGCTGTCGCCGCTGATGAAGGCCTGCTGGCCCGTCGTCTGGTCGGTGATGGTGAAGTTGGCGCCCCCGCTGCTCCCCGGCAGGCTGGCCACCGTGGTGACGGCCGTCTGGCTGTCGCTGGCGACCTGCGCGCCGTCGGCGATGTCGAGCTTGATCGAACTCGTGGCCGAGTCCTGCCCGGCCAGCGGCGGCGCGGTGAAGGTGAGCTTCTGCAAGGACGCCGTCAAAGCGGCGGGCGAGGCCGCCGCCAGGGTGTACATGCCGGCGCCGGCGGCAACCAGCCCCGTGCCGCTGAGCGTGCCCCCGCCGCTCAGCGTCAGCGTGGCGCTGACCAGCGGCTTGGCGTTGCTGTCGGAGACGGTGACGCCGTTGAACGGGCTGATGCCGTTGCCGGCGGCCACCGTCTGGCCCGAAGTGCCGGCGATGAACGGCGCCACCGGCACCGCGGAGGTCCCGGCCACCTGCACCGTGGCCCCCTTGTCGTCGGCCGTCAGCTCCGTCGCGGCGTCGCTCACGCTGAGGTCGAAACCGGTGGTCTCCGTGCTGCCGCCCGCCACTGCGGCGGGAGTGAACGTGAGGGATTGCAGGCTGTTCTGCAGCGCATAGTAGGACCCGGCAGCCAGCGCATAGGTGCCGACGCCCGTCTTGGTCAGGCCCGGGCCGGCCAGGGTGCCGCCCGCGTCGGAGGCCGCGCCCGTGGCGTCGGTGAGCGTGATCGTGCCGGTGGTCTGCGCATCATAGCCCGGGGTGTTGTCCGTGATCCGGGCCGAGGCGAACGGGCGGAGAACCGTGCCGGACGCCACCTGCTCGGCGCCGGTGCCGCTGATGCCGGGCGGCGTGACGGTCTTCAGCACCACCGGGTTGTTCGGGTCGGCCAGGGTGACCGTGCCGCCGGGGATGGGGGGAAGCTGCGCGCTGCCGATGTTGATGGCGGCATCCACCGTGGCGTAGGTGCCGTTGGCCAGCTTCGGCGGGGTATAGACCAGGCGGCTCAAGATGTTGGACGCGCCGCTCGGGGAGCCGAAGGAGAAGACAGATTCGGCGAAGGTGCCGTTGTTGCTGTTGAAGACGCCAAGGCCATTGGGGTCGCTGATGCTGCCCAGGTCGCTGCCCGTGTAGTTCGGCCCGGCGCTGAGCTGCACGCTCACAACCTCCAAGGCCGGCATCAGGGCCGACGCCTCGTTCACGGTGACGCCGCCGAACGGCGTGGCCGTCGTGCCGCTGGCGGTGACCACCGGGTTGGCAGTCGTGTCGTTGATCGTCGCGGCCATGGCGCGTCTCCTCGATGGCGCCTGACCTGGGTCAAAGGCGTCGGATTACTGTCAAGCAGCCGTTGCTATGGCTGCTTGCTCCTATCCGATGTTTCGCCCATGCTGTCAGTCCGGTTCAGGACTATGGTCCTGTGATCTCGCGACCATGCCGCCGGACCGCGCTTACGCGGCGTAGCGGCCCGGCCCGGCCTCGCGGGCCTGGCCCAAGGCGGCCAGGGTCGCCAGGATGCCGGCGACCTTGCCGCGCGTCGCGCCGCGGAACTGCCGGGCGAGGTCGCCGGGTGCGGCGG
>CAXUJE010000003.1:7169-48151 GCA_964251035.1 uncultured Acetobacteraceae bacterium | reverse complement strand
CTGCAAGCCGCTTGAAGGAGTGCCACACCCATGCCGCTTATCGCTGCCAACGGCACACAGATTTTCTATGACCTCATGGGGCCGGAGGACGCGCCGGTCATGGCGTTCTCCAACTCGATGGGTGCAACCCTGGAGATGTGGGACGCGCAGGCAAGCGCCCTTGCCGGCCGCTACCGGGTGCTGCGCTACGACGCGCGCGGCCACGCCCGCTCGCCCGTGGTGGACCGGCCAGTCGGGATCGAGACCCTGGCGGACGACCTGGCCGGGCTGCTGGACGCGCTGGGGATCGCCCGCGCCCATGTCGTCGGGCTGTCGATCGGCGGCATGACGGCGCAGGCATTCGCTGCCATCCGTCCAGACCGGGTGCATGGCCTCGTGCTGATGGCGACATCCGCCTACTTGCCGCAGGGCTGGGCGGAGCGGGCGGCGCTGGTGCGGGAACAGGGCATGGGCGCCATTGTCGACTCGGTGATGGCCCGCTGGTTCACCCCGGCCTATCAGCACGCGCCGCAGGCGGAAGCGCTGCGGGAACGCTTCCTGCAGATCGACCCCCGCGGCTATGCCGTGTGCTGCGGCGCCATCGCCGCCATGGACCTGCGCCCGTCCAATGCCAGCATCCAGGCACCCACGCTGATCATCGCCGGCGCCGACGACCCGTCCACCCCGCCCGCCATGAGCGAGGACATCCGCAGCCGCATCCCCGACGCGGAACTCGTGGTGCTGCCGCGCGCTGCCCACATCCTGGCCATCGAGCGGGCGGACCGGGTCAACAGCCTGCTCGCGGGCTTCCTGGACGCGCTTTAAAAGCGCTTCCAGTCGCCGGCACCCTCGAAGGCCGCTGCGGCGGCATAGATCGTGCTCTCGTCCCAGTGCTTGCCGATCAGCATGGCGCCGACCGGCAGCCCGTCGCTGAGACCGCAGGGCACGGACATCGCCGGGTGCCCGGTCACGTCGAACGGCGCGGTGTTGTTGATCATCTCGAACGCCCGCTGCACATACAGGCCCAGCCCGCCCTCCGCCGGCGGCAGCGGCGTGGCCACGATGGGCAGCGTCGGCATCAGCAGCAGGTCGTATTGCGCCAGCGCCGCGTCGTAGGCGGCGCGCAGCCGCCGGGCGATGTTCTGCGCCTTGGCGTAGAAGCGCCCGCGGTAGGTGTTCGTGAAATACTCGCCGACGAACATGCAGATCTTCAGCGTGTCCGACAGGTCGTTCGCCCGCTCCCGCCAGCCGGCGTGGGCGTCCAGCAGGCCGACGTTGTACTGGCCCTTCCAGTTGAAGCCCATGCCGTTGCCGCGCATCATCTGCACTTGCAGGCCCTCGTTGCCGATGGGCGCCCACACGTCCTTGCCGATGCGGTGCATGGGGACGCTGACCTCCTCGACGACGGCACCCATCCCGGCCAAGCGCTCGCCCGCGGCGCGCACCTTGGCGTCCACGCCCGGCTCGGAGTTCGGCCAGCCGAATCCCTCGGTCACCACGCCGATGCGCAGGCCCCGCACGCCGCGGTCCAGCGCCTCCGTATAACGTGCGGTGGTGCAGCCCATCTGGCGGGGATCGAGGCCGTCCGGCCCAGCGAGAACCTCCAGCAGCAGCGCGTTGTCGGCAACGGTCGCGGTCATCGGCCCCGTGTGGTCGATGGTCGCCTCGATCGGCATCACCCCGGTGTAGGGCACGAGGCCCCAGGTGCCTTTCATGCCGTAGATGCCGCAGAACGACGCCGGGATGCGGATCGACCCGCCCTGGTCGCCGCCGATGGCCATATCGACCTCCCCGGACGCCACCAGCGCGCCGGAGCCGGACGACGAGCCGCCGGCAGAGTAACCGTGTTTGTGCGGGTTGTGCACCGGCCCCAGCGCCCCGGTGTGGCTGCCGCCCGACAGGCAGAACGCCTCGCAATGCGCCTTGCCCATGATGGTGGCGCCAGCGTCCAGAATGCGCGTGACGATGGTCGCGTCCTGGTCCGGGACAAAGCCTTCCAGCGTCGCTGACCCGTTCATCATCGGCACGCCGGCCAGGCACACGTTGTCCTTGAGCGCCACGGTCTTGCCGGCGAGCGGCCCGGACTCCGCGCCCTTCACCACGCTTTTGACATACCAGGCGTTGTTCTCGTTCTCCTCCGGCCCCGGCTGGTAACCCGGCGTGCGCGGGTAGCGCACGACCGGCTTGTCGTCCGGCATCGCGTCGATGACCCGGTAGGACTCGACGGGGCCGTCCATCATCGCGTGGAAGATGCCCAGCCGTTCCTCGGACAGCTCCATCCCAAGGTCGAAGACGATGTCCTGCAACTGGGAAAGGGTCGGCTTTTCGACGCTCATGGTTGGCTCCTTGAGTTTATGAGGATTGGGAGTTGACTTGGTTACGCCGCCATGCCGACGAACTCGGCGATCAGCGCCGGGTCCTGCACGGCTTCGGGGCTGGTTTCGCGGGTGATGGCGCCTTTCTGGATGATGAGGATACGCTGCGAGAGCTCGGCGATGAACTTCAGGTTCTGCTCCACGAGCACAACCGTGACCGCGCCGCCGCGGGACAGCCCTCCCAGCGTCTCGATGATCTCGTCGATGATCGAGGGCTGGATACCCTCCGTCGGCTCGTCCAGCAGCATCAGCCGCGGCGTCCCGCACAGGCAGCGGGCCAGCGCCAGCAATTGCTGCTCGCCGCCGGACAGCGCACCGCCGGTGCGGTCCAGCAAGCGCCGCAGCCGCGGGAAGGTGTCCAGCACGCCCTCGATGGTCTGCCGCTCGGGCTGCTGCGACAGCAGGCAGCCCATGCGCAGGTTCTCCCCCACGCTGAGCGCCGGGAAGATCTGGCGGCCCTGCGGCACGTAGCCGATGCCGAGCCGGGCGCGCGCCGTGGGCGACAGCCGGGTGATGTCGCGCCCCTCGAACGTCACGCGCCCGCCGGTCGCCGGCAGGTAGCCCATCAGCGTGCGCAGCAGAGTGGACTTGCCCATGCCGTTGTGCCCGAGGATGCCGACGAACTCCCCCGGCGCCACGGCGAAGTTGACCCCGGCCAGGATCGGGATGCGGCCGTAGCCGGAGCGCAACCCGTCCACCTGCAGCATCATGCTGCCTGTTTTCCGAGATACACGTCGCGCACCGCCGGGTCGGCCATCACGCGCTCCACGTCGTCCTCGATCAGGATGGCCCCTTGGTTGAACACCGTGACCGTGCGGGCGATCATGCGGATGAACTGCATGTCGTGCTCCACGACGATCAGCGCATGCGTCTGGTTGATCTCGCGGATCAGCGCGGCGGTGCGCAGCACCTCCTCATGCGTCATGCCCGCCGCCGGCTCGTCCAGCAGCACCAGCTCCGGCTCCTGCGCCAGCACGGCGGCGATCTCCACCCATTGCCGCTGCCCGTGCGCGAGCTGGCCCACCAGGCGCGCGGCGATGCCGGTCAGGCGCAGGCGCTCCAGAGTCTCGGCCATAATGCGCCGCGCCTGCATTGCCGATCCGCGCCTGCTGGCCGCGACGAACACGTTCTCCCGCACCGACAGCCCGTCGAACACGTTGGGCACCTGCGTCTTGATGCCCACACCGAGGCGCGCGATCTGGTGCGGCTCGGCGCCGGTGATGTCGCGCCCGCGCAGCAGGATGCGTCCGGCGCTCGGCTTGAGCTGTCCGGTCAGCATCTTGAAGAAGGTGCTCTTGCCCGCGCCGTTCGGGCCGATCAGGCAGCGCAGCTCCATCTCGCGCAGCGCGAAGTTGACCCCGTTCACCGCGGTGACGCCGCCGAAGCGCATGGTGGCGTCCTGCGCCTCCAACAGCGGCACCGTCACGGTTCCACCTCCACCGGCGCCGGTTCGGCCACCCGGCCGCGCCGCACGCCCGGCACCCGGCGGAACAGCCCCTGCACGACCGGCACCAAGCCCTGCGGCACCAGCAGCACGAACACCACCAGCACCGCGCCGAGCACCAGGTTGGCGTTCACCATCTCCTGCGCGCCGATCACCGAGATCAAGTACTGGATACCGACCGCGCCCAGGATCGGCCCGAGCAGCGTGCCCAGGCCCCCGACCAGCACGTAGATCAGCACCTGCGCCGACGCCGCCAGCCCGAACACCGTAGGGCTGATGAACGATCCCCAGTTGGCGTACAGGCACCCGGCCAGCCCGGCGATGCCGCCGCCGATGGCGAACACGATCAGCTTATACAGCCGCGTGTCGTAGCCCAGCAGTTGCGCCCGGGTCTCGTTCTCCCGGATCGCCACCACGACGCGGCCAAAGCGGCTGGCGAGGATCGCGCGCAGCAGGACATAGACCACGATCAGCGCGCCCATCGCCGCGTACCAGGTCTGCTGCGGATCAAGCGGCGCGGACGGGTCGCCGGGCACGTTCAGCGGCGGCACGGAGGGCATCCCGTTGAACCCGCCCAGCGGCGCATTGCCGATCGTATAGAAATCGCCCGCAGTGGAGTTCACCACGTTGAACAGGATCACCGTCACCGTCAGCGTGATCACCCCGATATAGGCGTCGCTGATCCGCCCATAAAACATGAAGTATCCGAGCAGCGCCGCGAACAGCGCCGGCAGCAGGACCGACAGTAGCACGGGCACCGTGCTGTCCCCCATGTTCATCACCGCGACTGCGTAGGTGTAGCCGCCCAGGCCGAAGAACGCGGTCTGCCCGAACGACATGATCCCGCCGTAGCCCCAGATGAACCCCTGGCTCAGCGCCAGCACCGCCATCGCCACGAACACCGTCATCTGCAGCAGGCCGAACAGGTCGAACACCAAGGGCAGGCCGAGCAGCAGTGCGAACCCTGCCGCGACCATGGCGGCGAAGCTGGCCCAGCCGGTCACAGGCTCCTCCGCAGCAGCCGCCCAGTGATACCGGAGCCAGTGATCCCTTGCGGCAGGATGCGGATCATGACCAGCGCCGCCAGCAGCAGCGCGACTTGCCCGAACACCGGGGTGGTAAGGAAGGTCGCGACCTCGCTGATGCTGCCGAACAGGCCCGAGGCAAGGCCGGTGCCGGTGACGATGGCAGGCCCCCCGCCCAGCACGGTGATGAAGGCCCGGGCGATGAACGCGCCGCCCATCACCGGCGACACGCCCGACACCGGCGCCAGCACGCCCCCCGCCAGCCCGGCCAGCGCGGAGCCGAGCGCGAAGGTCGTCATGTAAATCCGTTGCGGCGCCACGCCCAGCGCCGCCGCCATGTCCGGGTTCTGCATGGTGGCGCGCACGATCAGGCCGAACTTGGTGAAGCGCAGCACCAGCCAGACCCCGCCCGCCATCGCCGCCGCCATCGCGATCACGAACCACGAATACAGGCTGGTCTGGTAGGGTCCGATGGCGAAGCCGCCGAACGGCGCCGACACGCCGCGCACCGTGGTACCGAAGACCGTGGTGACCAGCCCGATCACCGCGAGGCTGAGGCCCCAGGTCGCCAGCATGGTGTCAATGATCCGGCCATACAGGAACCGGATGAACAGCCGCTCGACCAATAGCCCGAACAGCCCCACCGCCACCGGCGCCGCGACCAGCATGGCCACCCACAGGTTCAGCCCGGCGTTGGCGCTGACCACTGTGGCGTAGGCGCCCAGCATCAGGAACTCGCCATGCGCCAGGTTGATGACCCGCATCATGCCGTAGATCACGCCGAGGCCGAGGCTGAGCAGCACCAGCACCGCGATGCTGTTGGCGACGTTGAACAGGACAAGGCCCATGAGCGCCATGGAGGGCGCGCCCTCAGGTCTTCACGTCGATCACGAACTGCTTGCTCAATTTCGGCTCCTTGATCAGGTCGCATACCGCCGCGGTGTCCGCCGGGGCCTGGTCCGGGTAGGACTGGAACACGTCCCACTTCCGGTCGGCCGCCTTTGCCAAATAGGCGTTCCTGACGACGTGGTGCGTGGCGTGGTCGATGGTCACTTTGCCCGAAGGCCCGTCAATGGCGATGCCGGCCTCCAGCGCCTCCGTCACCTTCATGCGGTCCAGCGAGCCGGCTTTCTTCACCCCCTCCGCCCACAGCTTGAAGCCCTCGTAGTTGGCGCAGGCAAGCTCGCTGATGTATGGCAGGCTTTCGCCGAACTTGGCGCGTACCGCCTTGGTGAACGCAGTGCTCGCCGGCGTGGACAGCTCCTCGTAATAGCCGTAGCTCGTCACCACGCCGTTGCTTTCGGACGGCGCGATGGTGGCGATCTCGTTGACCAGGCCGAAAGTGGTGGAGGCGATCGGGATCTTGTCCTTCATCCCCGCCGCCGCCCACTGCCGGTAGAACGCGGTGTGGTTGGAGCCGACCAGCGCCGACAGCACCACGGACGGCCCGGCCTGCTGGATCTTGCTGATGGTCGCCGCGAACTCCGTCACGTCGAGTGGGAAGAACTCGGTCGCCTGCACCGTGCCGCCGCCGTCACGCACGTACTTGCCCATCCACTTCGCGGTGATCTGGCCGTAGTTGTAGTCGGCCGCGATGATGTACGCCTTCTTGCCCCATGTTTCTAATGCATAAGGCACCAGCTTGTTGACCGTCTGCGCCGGGGTGGTGCCGGTGCAGAAGCAGTCGCGGTCGCACACGCCGCCCTCATACAGCACGTTGTAGAAGTACAGCGTCGCGTAGCGGTCGAACACCGGGCGGATTGCCTCCCGGGAGGCCGAGGTGATGCCGCCGTGCACGACGGCCACCTTGTCCTTCAGCGCAAGCTGCTGGGCGTATTGCGAGTAAAGCTGGATGGTGGACTGCGTGTCGTAATTGACGAGTTCAACCTGCCGCCCCAGCAGGCCGCCGGCCGCGTTCAACTCCGCAACCGCGAGTTGGATGGTGGCGTGCATCGCCTGGCCGGAAGAGCCGATGGGGCCGGACAGGTCGAGCAGGCTGCCGACCTTGATCGGGTCGGCGGCCAGCGCGTGCCGGGCGACCAGCGGCGCCGCGAGCGCACCCCCCGCCAGCGTGGCGCCCGATTGCAGCAGGCCTCGTCGCGATGGGCGGAATGGGTGCATCTTCTACTCCAGGTTGACGACAGGGCGATCAGCGGCTGGGTGAGACACGCTGGCTATGCTTTGCAGCGTTGAAGCCTGGCGCGAATTTTCCCGCGGTGCAACACGGCAATGCAACTTTGCACAGCTTGGTCGAACGCTCGTTCTGGATGCCAAACAGGGCGGCGTCGCAGGCCGGCGTCAATGCGTCATCCAGCCTGTGCCGGCCTGAAAAGCCGATTGCGCAGGCATTGGCCCTCAGTCTTAATTGCGCGTAACGGGGGCAGCGCAAGAGGGGGCAAGGCCATGCCGGACACGCACGAGGACGATATCGCGCTGCGGGTGCGCGCGATCGAAAGCCTGCTGGTGGAAAAGGGACTGGTGCAGCCGGCAGCACTCGCCGCCATCGTCGAGACGTACGAGACCAAGATCGGCCCGCACAACGGCGCGCAGGTCGTCGCCCGCGCCTGGACCGACCCAGCCTACAAGGCGCGCCTGCTGTCCGACGCCACCGCGGCCATCGCCGAGCTGGGCTTTTCCGGCGTGCAGGGCGAGGACATGGTCGTCGTGGAGAACACGCCCACGGTGCACAACATGGTCGTCTGCACCCTGTGCTCCTGCTATCCCTGGCCGACGCTCGGCCTGCCGCCGAACTGGTACAAGTCGGCGCCATACCGCGCCCGCGCCGTGATCGACCCGCGCGGGGTGCTGGCCGAGTTCGGCGTCGACCTGCCGCCGGAAAAGGAGGTCCGGGTCTGGGACAGCAACGCCGAGCTGCGCTACCTCGTGCTGCCCGAGCGCCCGGCGGGAACCGAGGGCATGAGTGCCTCGGCGCTGGCCGCGATGGTGACGCGGGACGCGATGATCGGCACCGGCGTCGTCACGGCGGCCGGCTGAGGGGAGAACACGATGAACGGCATGCACGACCTCGGGGGCATGCACGGCATGGGCCCGGTCAACCCCGAACCGCAGGAGCCGGTGTTCCACGCGCCTTGGGAACGGATCGTCTTCGGCCTGTTCGTGACCACCTTCGCAGGCGGCCACTTCAACGTGGACGAGTTCCGCTTCGCCATCGAGCAGATGGACCCGGCGCATTATCTCAGCTCGCCCTACTACGAGCATTGGCTGCACGCCATGGAAAGCCTGCTGGTGCAGCGCGGCGCGCTGACACGGGGCGAGATCGACGCGCGCATGGCGCAGCTTGCGAAGGAGGCCGCGTGATGCCCGCATTGCCCGTCGAACAGGTGGACGGACTGATCGCCACCGGCGCCAGCGCGCGCATGCCGGACGAGGTGAGGCCGCGCTTCCGGCCCGGCGACCGCGTCACTGTGCGCAACATCAACCCCCTCACCCACACCAGGCTGCCCCGCTACGTCCGCGGCAAGACCGGCACCGTGGAGGCCGACCGCGGCGTGTTCTGCTTCAACGACACCAACGCGCATGGCCAGGGCCACAAACCCCAGCACGTTTACGGCGTGCGCTTCGCCGCCCGCGACCTGTGGGGCGAGCAGGCCCCGGCCCGTGACGCCCTTTATCTCGATATGTTCGAGGACTATGTTGAGCCGCATGGCGGTTGACGCCGGCTGGCCGGGCGGCCTGTCGCTGCCGTCGCTGCCGGGCGACACGTCCGGCCCGGTGTTCCGCGACCCCTGGGAAGCGCAGGCCTTCGCGCTGGCGGTGGCGCTGCACCAGGCCGGGCACTTCACCTGGCCCGAATGGGTGGCGGCGGTCAGCACCGAGATCCGCCGGGCGCAGGTCGAGGGTGATCCGGACCTGGGCACCACTTACTACCGGCACTGGCTGGCGGCGCTTGAGAAGATCGTCGTGGCGAAAACCTTGGCCGACGACGTCGACCTGCGCCTGCGCCGCATCGAGTGCGCGGCCAACCCGCCCGGCAAGCACAACCACCCGGCCCGGCGCGAGCCGGTCCGGGTGGGGTAGCCCAAACAAGACGCACGAGACCAGAAGAGACCGCATGAGCCAAGTCATTGACGTCCAACAGGACTCCACAATGCCCCGCCTGCTGCATGTCGAGGCGTCGCCCCGCGGCGGGCGTTCCGCCTCGCTGCAAGTCGCCCATGCCTTTCTGGAAGCGTGGAAGGACCGCCATCCCGGCGCCGAGATCGACGTGCTGAACGTTTGGACGACCGAGCTTCCGGCCTTCGACGGGGAGGCGCTCGACGCCAAGTACGCGGGTCTCGAAGGGCGTGAGCGCAGCGCGGGGCAGGCCCGCGCGTGGCAGGACATCGGCGTGCTGGCCGACCGGTTCTGCCGGGCCGAGGTCGTGCTGCTCAGCGTGCCGATGTGGAATTTCGGCATTCCCTACCGCCTGAAGCACCTGATCGACGCGGTCTCGCAAAAGGATGTGCTGTTCACCTTCGACGAGCACGGTTTGCGCGGCATGCTCGGCGGGCGCCGCGCGGTGGTCGTCAACTCCCGCGGGGTCGGCCTCGGCCCCGACTTCCCGCGCGAGGAACTGGACTATCAGCAGCGCTATATGACCGCGTGGCTGCAGATGATCGGCATCACCGACATCAGCCATATCGAGGTCGAGAAGACGCTGATGGGGGCGGAGCCGGACCGCGCCGGGCGCGCCGCGGCCTGCGCACAGGCCACCCGGCTTGCGGCGACGCTTTAGAGCACGTCCGGATCAGATGGAGACATACCCTGAGTTCCTGACATAGTTGGCGCATTCTGTGGCGCTGAACTCTTTGAGCAAGGCGCCGATGCGCTTCCAAGTGGCTTCGACGGTGCGCTCTGCGGCCTTGCGGAGCAGGCCCTTGAGCTTTGCGAGCATTTGCTCGATGGGGTTCAAGTCCGGGCTGTAAGGCGGCAGGAAGAACAGCTTGGCGTCAGCGGCGCGTATCGCCCGGCGTATCGTGGTTCCTTTGTAGGAGGACAGGTTGTCCATGACCACGATGTCGCCGGGCCGGAGCGTCGGCACGAGCACCTGCTCGACATAGGCCAGGAAGCTCGCTGCGTTCATCGGGCCGTCCAGCACAAGGGGTGCGGCGATCCCGTTGCAGCGCAGCGCGCCCACGAAGGTCATCGTCTTCCAGTGCCCTCAGGCGCTGGCCGCGCGCGATGCGCCCAAACAGGCGCGTCATGTTTGTCTTGGCCCAGGTCTCGTCGATGGCGAAACCGGAGGTTTGCGCCGTGAACACGAAGCGCTTGGCATCAACCGTGGTTTGGAGCCGTGCCCAGCGCCGCCTGCGGCTGGCGATGTCCGCGCGCCGCTGCTCGGCGGCCAGGATGCTTTTTTTGGAAGGTGATCCCTTCGGCCTCATAGAACCACCAGACAGCCCACGGGCTCACCACGACGCCGCGCGACGCCAGTTCGGCCCGGACCGCGCGCAGCGTCAGGTCAGGGACAGCGGCAATCCGCTCCAGCAGCCAGTCCAGCGGCAAACGCTTCGCGTTTCCGCGAGCTCGCCAGCCAGCACCGCCCGCCGGGCGCCGCCCATCGGCTTGGAACCGGCACTGCCCTCTGCCCGCAGCCGGGCCGACCACTTGGCCACCGCAGACACGCTGACGTCGAACAGCGCCGCCGCCGCCCGGCACGTCTGACCGCCCACGACCGCAGCAGCGACACGGGCACGCAGGTCGTCAGAATACGGACGGGTCATGCACGCTGGCCTCCAACCCAGCCCGCAACTTGAACCACATCACGCGCCCAAACGGAGTCCCGATTCCGCCAGATACAAACGTGCTCTAGGAAACCCGCGGAGCGGACAAGGCCGGGCTTGCCCTAACCAATTGTGAAATGGCGCAAAGCTTCGGTTCAGGTAAACCCATCCGGACCGACATCGCTTGGCGGCCTCGCGCAGCCAAGCGCAAAATCACAGGGGAAGCGACAATGAGCACCACTGCCCTCCCGCAGCCGCGCCGGCGCGGCCTGCAATCTCTGGCGCCGATGTTCGTCGGCCTGTTCGAGCGCTACATGCCCGACCCCTTCGTGCTGGCGATTGGGCTGACCGCGGTCACGGCCGTCCTGGCTCTGCTGATCGCGCCCAAGGGCTCGCCGGCGATGATCGTGACGACCTGGTACGGCGGGATCTTCGCCATCCTCGGCTTCGCCTTCCAGATGATCCTGATCCTGGCGACCGGGCACGCGCTGGCGCATGCCCCGGTGGTGGCGCGGCTGCTGCGCCGGCTGGTGGGGCTGGCGCGCACTGCCAACCAGGCGGTCGCGCTCACCTTCCTGGTGGCCGCCGCGGCGTCCCTGCTGAACTGGGGCTTCGGCCTCGTGGTGGGCGCGATCCTGGCGCGCGAGGCGGCGCGGCAGGTCCGGGTGGACTTCGGCTGGCTGGTCGCCGCCGCCTATTCCGGCTTCGTGGTGTGGGCGAGCGGCATCTCCTCCTCCATCGCGCTCACCCAGGCGACGCACGGCAACGCGCTGAACATCGTGGAAAAGCTGACCGGCCAGATGCTGCCGCTGTCCGACACGGTGTTCGCGACGTTCAACTGGCTGCCGACGCTGCTGATCGTGCTGCTGATGCCGGTCGTGTTCATCGCCATCCGCCCGGCCGACGCCGACGTGGTGACATTCGTGCCGGAGGCAGAGGCGCCGCCCGCGCTGCCAGACCCGTCAAACTCCATCGCCCGGCGCATGGACCGTTCGCCCATCGGCAGCCTGTTCCTGCTGGCGGCGGGGCTGGCCGTGGTCGGGGTGCTGTGGGCGCAAGGGGCGCTCACCTTCGACGTCAACATGGTGATCCTGGTGTTCCTGATCGGCGGCATCGCGCTGCACGGCACCCCCATCGCCTATGGCGAGGCGATGAAGAACGCCGCCAAGCAGACCGGCGGCATGATGCTGCAGTACCCGTTCTACGGCGGCATCATGGGCATCATGTCGGGTACCGGGCTGGCCGACGCGATCTCCAAGGCGTTCGTCGTGGTGTCCAGCGCCCATACCCTGCCGTTCTGGAGCTACATCTGCTCGCTGATCATCACCTTCTTCGTCCCGAGCGGCGGTGGGCACTGGGCGGTGCAGGGGCCGTTCGTGGTGCCGGCTGCGGCCACGCTGCACGCCTCGATGGCCGGGTCCACGATGGCGGTGGCGATGGGGGAGCAGGTCGCCAACATGTTGCAGCCGTTCTGGGCGCTGCCGGTCGTCGCCATGGCCGGCATCGGCATCCAGCGCGTGATGGGCTACACGGTCGTGACCTTCGTCGTCACCGGCCTCATCTACGCACTGGCCTTGCTGCTGCTGGTTTGAGCGGCGCCCAAGGGATCATCTCAGGGGATCATCCACGGGAACACGTACTGCTGCAGCACGACGAGGACGCCGAGCACCAAGGTGAGCACGATGCTGTGCTTGAAGGTGCGGGCGAACACGACGCCTTCCTGGCCCTTGAGGTCGGTGACGGACACGCCGGTGGCGATGTTCTGCGGAGAGATCATCTTGCCCATCACGCCGCCCGAGGAGTTGGTGGCGGCGATCAGCACCGGGTTCAGCCCGAGCTGGTTGGCTGCCACCACCTGCAGGTTGCCGAACAGCGCATTTCCAGAAGTGTCGCTGCCCGAAAGGAACACCGCCACCCACCCCAGGAACGGCGACAGCAGCGGGAACAGGAAGCCCACGGACGCGACGCCCAGGCCTAGCGTGTAGTTCAGCCCGGAGTAGTTCATCAGGTAGGCAAGGCCCACGATCAGCGCCACGGTAAGGATCGCGATGCGGCTCTGCCGCCAGGTCTGGCCGACGCACTCCAAGAAGCGGCCCGGGCCGACGCCGACCAGGGCCGCGGTGATGATGGCCGAGAGCAGGATGGCGGTGCCGGTCGCCAACGGCTGGAACACCCAAACCGCGGCGTAAGGCTTGTCGTTATAGAGCGTGATCAGCACCTGGTTGTGCAAACCGGGCCAGGGAATCGCCTGCTGGCCGATGGCGAAGATCTTGAAATGGGTCCAGGCGATCACGACGACCGAGACCACGATCCAGGGCACCCAGCCCTGCCAGCCCGGCACGGTCGCCGCTGTCCGGGCCTGCACCACCTCCGCGCCCACGCCGCGGGTGGCCAGGCTGGGCAGGTTCATCGTGAACTCGGGCGAAGCCGCCGGCGACCAGACCCGCAGGAAGGCGAGCGTCGCGACCAGCGCGGTGAGCGAGGACAGCACGTCGGTCAAGGCGTAGTCGAGATAGTTGGACGACACGAACTGCCCGGCGGCGAAGCTGCCGCCGGCCACCAGCAGCACCGGCCACAACGCGCGCACCGACCGCATGCCGCCATAGATCGCCATGACGTAGAACGGCAGCAGCATCGCCAGGAACGGCAACTGCCGCCCGATCATGGCGCCCAGCGTGACGGCCGGCAGCCCCGTCACCTGGCCCAGCACGGTGACGGGCGCGCCGAGCGCGCCGAAGGCGACCGGGGCGGTGTTGAAGATCAGGGTGAAGGTCAGCGCCTCCAGCGGCGGGAAGCCGACCAGGATCAGCAGCGCGCTGGTGATCGCGACTGGGGTGCCGAAGCCGGAGATGCCCTCCAGCAGGCAGCCGAAGCAGAAGCCGATCACCACCAGCACCACCCGGCGGTCGTTGGGCAGGTGCTCCACCACCCAGTCGCGAAAGGCGTCGAAGCGGCCGGACACGACGGCGATGTTGTACAGCAGCAGCGCGTTGAACACGATCCACATGACCGGCCACAGCGCGAACACCGCGCCAGCCGCGACGCTGTTGAGCGCGAGGCCGGCCGGCAGGTCCCAGACCAGGACGGCGATCAGCAGGCCCGCGACCAAGCCACCCAGCGACGCCTGCCACGCCGGGCGGCGCAGCACGCCCAGCATCACCAGCACGGTCACGATGGGCAACGCCGCGACCAAGAACGACAGCAGCAGGCTGCCTCCCACGGGCCTCAGCAATTGATGGAACAAGGCGTCCTCCGGATTTTCTTATTGGCGCAGCAATGTCTGGGCACGCTGGCAAACGACGGGGCATAACGCAAGACCCAACCTGAGGTCGATATACTCAGCCGGTGCCTTCATCCACTGCGAGCGCCGCGTGCACCAGGGCCAGATGGCTCAGGGCCTGCGGCATGTTGCCCAGCATGGCGCCAGTGCCCGGGTCCATCTGCTCATGCAGCAGGCCGAGGTTGCCCCCGGTGGCCGCAAGCAGCGCGTCCATCTGATGCACTGCCGCACCATGCTCGCCGAGCAGGGCGAACGCCTCCACCAGCCAGAACGCGCAGGCCAGGAAAGTGCCCTCTTCCGCTTCCATCCCCGAGTACCGGAACACCAGCGGGCCGCGGCACAGCTCGCGCCGCACGGCATCGCGTGTGAGCGCCAGCCGGTCGCTGCGCTCGAAACCGAAGCGGGTCGCGAGCAGGAGGGAGGCGTCCAGCCGGTCCGTCCCGGGGTGCATGACGTAGCCCTGCTTGGCGTCCGACCAGCAATGGGCATCGACCCAGTCGCGGATGCGGTCGCGCTCGCGCCGCCAGCGGTCGGCATGGCTGGCGTCGACCTGGCCCGCCCCGGCGAGCCTGACGGCGCGGTCGAGCGCCGTCCAGCAGCCGAGCTTCGACATGGTGTAATGCTCGGCCTGCTCCAGCTCCCAGATGCCGGCGTCGCGGGTGCGCCATAGGTCGGCGCAGCGGTCGGCGAGGTCGGCCAGCAAGCGCCGGGTCGTGAGGTCGAGCACATGGCCGCATTCGACGAACAGCGCCGCGGTCTCCATCAGGTCGCCGAACACGCCGAGCTGGATCTGCTCCCGCGCCCGGTTGCCCTCGCGCACCGGCCGGCTGTTCCGATAGCCCGGCAGGTCCAGTTCCCGCTCTCCCGGCGCAAGGTCGCCGTCGAGGCGGTACATCGTCCGCAGCCGGCCGCCGTGCCGGAGGATGGTGGCCGTCAGCCAGGAGAACGCCGCCTTGGCCTCCTCGACCGCGCCGACCCGCAGGAACGCCTTGATGGTGTAGGCGACGTCGCGCACCCAGGCGAAGCGGTAGTCGTAGTTCTTGCCCGTCCCTATCCGCTCCGGCAGCGAACTGGTCGCCGCCGCCGCCGTGGCGCCGGTGGGCGTGAACAGCAGCAGCTTGAGCGCCAAGGCGCTGCGCCGCACCGCCTCCCCGTAACGGCCCTCATACGTCAGGTTGCCCGCCCACTCGCGCCAGGCCTGGTCCGACCGGTCGATCCGCCCGTCGATGGCCGCGAGCGGCGGCAGGATCAGCGGCTCGGCCGACGACGCCAGCAGCGCCAGAACCGAGTGCGAGCCGGCCTGCGTGGCGAGCCGTGCGGTCACGCGGTCATCGGCCTCGGTCAGCCGCTCGGCATCGCCGCTGGTGCGCAACGCCGCCACGATGCCGTCCAAGTGCAGCACGTCGCCATGCGGGCTGGGCTCGCGCCACGGATTGGCCTGGCCGAGCCGACGCCCGGGACGCACCTCGACGCTGAACTCGACGGTGCCCTCCAGCCCCTCGATGCGATGCGCCAGTTCGCTCCACGGCAGCCGCCCGGACGGGCCGCTGTTGAGCGAGTAGGTGACCCGGGCACGGCCGGATCCCGTGCTGAAGACCTGCTCCAGCACGTTGCTGCCCGGGCGGTAGCTGCGCTCGACGGTGAACGGCCCGGCCGGTGCCATGGAGAAGCGTCCGCCCTCCTTCCCGGCCAGCAGGCGGTCGAAGAACGGGGTGCTGTCCAGGTTGGGCACGCACCACCAATCGATTGAGCCGTCCGAGCCGACCACCGCCACGCTTCGGCCATCGCCCACGGCCGCGTACTGGTCAAGCGGCAGCCACTCCCCGTCGCGCCCAGTACTCAAGGAAGATGGCTCAAGGCAGGTGGTTGCCCCCGGTCACGCCATACACCTCGCCGGTCACGAAGCTCGATTCCTGCGACGCCAGCAGGACGTAGACCGGCGCCAGTTCCGCCGGCTGGCCCGGACGGCCCAGCGGCACCTGCGCGCCGAAATCCGGGATCTTCTCCCCCGGCTGGCCGCCGCTCGGCTGCAGCGGCGTCCACACCGGGCCGGGCGCCACCGCGTTGACGCGGATGCCCTTGGAGGCGACCTGCTTGGCCAGCGCGTGGGTGAACGCGGTGATCGCCGCCTTGGTCGAGGCGTAGTCCAGCAGCGTCTGCGATGGCTGGTAGGACTGGATCGAGGTCGTGTTGATGATCGTCGCACCCGGCGGCATGTGCGGCAGCGCCGCCTTGCACAGCCAGAACATGGAATACACGTTGGTGCGGAACGTGGCGTCGAACTGCTCGGTCGTGATGTCGGCAATGTCCTTCACCGCGGTCTGCTTGCCCGCCACGTTGACCAGGATGTCGATGCCGCCCAGCGCCGCCCGGCCCTCCCCGATCAGCTTCACGCAGAACGCCTCGTCGCTGATGTCGCCCGGCATCGCGACGGCGCGGCGCCCGGCGGCCTCGGCCAGGCCTACGACCTCCTTCGCGTCCGCGTCCTCGGACGGCAGGTAATTCAGCACCAGGTCGGCGCCTTCCCGGGCGAAGGCGATCGCCACCGCGCGGCCGATGCCGCTATCCGCCCCGGTGATGATGGCGCGGCGGCCATCGAGGCGGCCGAAGCCGCGGTAGCTTTCCTCGCCATGGTCGGGCTTTGGCTTCATGTCGCGGGCAAGGCCGGGGGCGGATTGCGGCTGTTCCTCGAACTTCGGCTGCGGGTACTGCTTGGTCGGGTCCTGCATCGCGTATTGGTTCTTGGTTTGCGCGTTCATCCGCTTGCTCCGGCGTCATGGGATACAGCGCTTGGCAACGTGGGGCCTTGCCACGGGTTTGCCGGGTGGAGCCGGGCCGCTCAACTAAAGATGACCAGGCTTGCCCTTGGCCGCGCGCGCCGGACAGTTGGAGCCTACTCCAACCCGAACAGGCCAAGCTGCGAGCGGTCCAGGCGAAAGCCCGATGTCCGGTCCGTTCGCTTGAATGCGTGGCGATCGACGTAGAAGAAGCTGAACACGGCCTGGGACACCACGGCGTAGTCGCGCGCAAGCATGAAGGACCGGATCGCGCTGGACGCCGGCTCCGGCGCGCTTCCGGCCTCGAACTGCTCGAAATCCTCGATGATGAGCATCGTCGGGCGATGGCGCCCCCAGTCGAGGCTCCGGATCACCTCCAGGTCGCGGCCTTCGCAATCGACGCTGAGCAGGTCCACGGAGCGGCCGCGGCAATGCCGCTCGAACACCTCGTTCAGCGGCATGCACCTGACGGCGGCCGTCCCGACCTGCTCGGCCCGCAGCTCGGCTGCGCGCTCTGCGTCGAAGGTGTTCTGCGCGCCGTCGCGGAACTTGTAGTACGTCAGCTCGCGTTCCTGCCCGGCGATGCCGAGGGTCAAGTGCGCGTCGCGCGGCCGTGCCCGCCGGAACGCCTCGGCGACGCCGGGGTTCGGCTCGATCGTCAGGCCGCTCCAGCCTTTCAGGTAGAGCTTGTAGGTGTTGGAGTGCATCTGCGGATGGAAGGCGCCGACATCCACGTAGAATCCCCTGCCCTGCGGACGCATGTGCGACATCAGCACGTCCTCCGCATACATCGCGAACGACACCGACTTGATCCGCTGCAGCACCGGCAGCATGCCGCGCGCGCCATGTCCGGCATCCAGCAACCTTTTGATGAGACTCATCGCCGCCTCACGCTCGTGCCGTGACGTTACGAGAACGGTTCCGTCAAAGACGGGCGGCGATGCGGACCGGCAGCGCCTCGTAGCCCTTGACGAAGCTTGAATAGACCCGGCGCGGCTCGCCCACCACTTCGATCGTGGCGAAGCGCGCGAGGATCTCCTCCCAGACCACGCGCAGCTGCATCTCCGCCAGGCGCTCGCCGACGCAGCGGTGGATGCCGAACCCGAACGACAGGTGCTTCTTGGGCTTGGCGCGGTCGATGATGAAGCGGCTCGCCTCGGGGATCGCCTCCTCGTCGCGGTTGCCCGAGACGTACCACATCACCACGCGGTCGCCAGCACGGATCTGCTGCCCGCCGAGCATGATGTCCCGCGTGGCGGTGCGGCGCATGTGGGCGAGCGGCGTCTGCCAGCGGATGATCTCGGGCACCATGCTGCCGACCAGGCCCGGGGCGGCGCGCAGCTTGGCATACTGCTCCGGGTTCTGGTTCAGCGCGAGCAGCCCGCCGGTGATGGAATTGCGCGTGGTGTCGTTGCCGCCGACGATCAGCAGGATCACGTTGCCGAGCAGCTCGCGCGGGTCCATCTGCCGGGTCGTGTCGGCATGGGCGAGCATCGAGACGAGGTCGGCCTTGGGAACGGCGTTCACCCGCTGGTTCCACAGCCCGGTGAAGTATCCCAGGCACTCCATCAACTCGGCCTGCCGCGCTTCTTCCGACGCATTGATCCCGGAATCAGGATGCGCGGTCGCCACGTCCGACCAGCGGGTCAGCTTGCGGCGGTCCTCCCACGGGAAGTCGAACAGGATGGCGAGCATCTGCGTCGTCAGCTCAATCGAGACACGGTCCACCCAGTCGAACGTCTCGCCGAGCGGCAGGGCGTCCAGCACCGTCGCGGCCCGGGCACGGATCGACGCCTCCATCGCGGCCATGTTGGCGGGCGCGAACATCGGGCTGACCACGTTCCGCTGCACATCGTGCTTGGGCGGGTCCATGGCGATGAACATCGGCAACGGGAAATCCTTGAGCTGGTCCCGAAGGGTGATGCCGCCCAGGCTCCAATCCGACGAGAACGCCTCGTGGTTGGCCTCCACGGCCAGGATGTCCTTGTACTTGGTGACGGACCAGTACGGCCCGAACATGCTCTCGGACGTGTGGTGCACCGGCGCCTCGGCGCGCAGCCGCTCGAAGTAGGGCCACATCGCGTCGGCCTGGAACAGCTTCGGATGGCCGGGGTCAAGCTCCGCCAGCGGCAGGCTGTAGGCCTCCTCGGCGCTGTAGCTCCGCCCGGCTTGCAGGGTCGTGTCCATCGCCGTCTCCGCCGTTTCTTGTCGGCGCATCATGCGTAAGCGGCTGGCCTTCGTCACGCGCATTCGTGAGACGGGCGTAACCTCGGCCACTGCGGCCCGCCGTCACTGGGGCCCGCCGGTTTCCTCCATCATCAACAGCCGGGTCAGCGCACGCTCGACGGTCGGCAGCTCCCACTCGCCGCCAGACGCTCGGGACAGCATCACCGTGCCCTGCCTGGTTGGATGCAGGAAATAGCGCATCTGCGGAGGCTGGCCCTGGACGATCTCGGCCGCTTCCAGGAACTCCGGATGGTCGGTGACGATTCGGGCGCACAGCCCGTAGGGACGGATTCCGTCCCAGGCGATGATGACTTGGAGCTGCGCGAGGGTGAAGGCGGGGTGGTCAGGGACGCTCTGGTCGGTCCTGGCAGGCATTGCGGGCCTCATGCTGCGTCCCATCTCAGGAGATCACGCCTCACGGCCGCGGTCATGTCAGGATATGTGCGAGTCGCAGTCTGAGAGGCCAGCAGCCCCGTGCCCACGCGTTGCGCACTTGCATCGAATCCTGCACGGCATCGTGACCCGGTCCGCGCAGAGCCGACGGCGGGCCAGGGAAACAAGCCCGAGCTGTCACGTTCCAGCAACACACCGGATGGTACGTAATTTGCACCATCATTTCGCCACACGTTTCTCAATACGTTTGAAAACGCGGTTTGCTATAATCGGGACGGACAGGTTTTACGTGCGTTCGATGCCGGGAGGGAGTTAGCGTCGCCAGGCACAGCAGGACCGGCGTCGCTTGCCGGGGTGGAAAGACCGCCCAACTGTGTTTGGTCGCGTGGATCTGCTGGCGGCCGAGCCAGGCGCTGTGTTCGTCGGCCCGGCCCCTTTGGGGAGTTTCATGATGCTTGAAGACTACAAAGACCATGACGTGTTTTCCCTGCATGCCGCCCTTCGCGACCAACGTCGGGAAGAGGAGTTCAGCCTTTCCGAATACCTGGCGGCGTGCCGTGACGATCCCGCCTGCTACGCCAGCCCCGCCGAGCGGATGCTGCGGGCGATTGGCGAGCCGGAACTGATGGACACCTCGCGCACGCCCCGACTCGGCCGCATCTTCCTCAACCGGACGGTACGCGTTTATCCGGCCTTCTCCGAGTTCCACGGCATGGAGGAGACGATCGAGCGCATCGTCGGCTTCTTCCGCCACGCGGCGCAGGGGCTGGAGGAGCGCAAGCAGGTGCTCTACCTGCTGGGGCCGGTCGGCGGCGGCAAGTCGTCCTTGGGCGAACGGCTCAAGGCGCTGATGGAGCAGGAGCCGATCTACGTGCTCAAGGCCGGCCATGAACTCAGCCCGGTCTTCGAAAGCCCGCTCGGCCTGTTCGACCCGGAAACCATGGCCGACACGCTGCAGGAGCGGTACGGCATTCCGCGGCGGGTGCTGACCGGCATCGCCAGCCCCTGGGCGCTGAAGCGGCTGGAAGAGTGGGATGGCGACATCGCGCGCTTCCGCGTGGTCAAGATCTATCCGTCGCGCCGCAAGCAGATCGCCATCGCCAAGACCGAACCCGGCGATGACAACAACCAGGACATCTCCGCCCTGGTCGGCAAGGTCGACATCCGCAAGCTTGAGACCTACAGCCAGAACGACCCCGACGCCTACGGCTTCTCTGGTGGGCTGAACCGCGCCAACCAGGGCATCCTCGAGTTCGTCGAGATGTTCAAGGCGCCGATCAAGATGCTGCATCCCCTGCTCACCGCGACGCAGGAGGGCAACTATCTCGGCACGGAGAACATCGGCGCCATCCCATTCCAGGGCATCCTGCTGGCCCATTCCAACGAGGCAGAGTGGCAGAGCTTCCGCAACAACCGCACCAACGAGGCGTTCCTCGACCGCGTTTCGGTGGTCAAGGTGCCGTACTGCCTGCGGGTGACGGAGGAGGGCAAGATCTACGAGAAGCTGATCAGCGGCTCCGCCCTGGCGGAGGCGCCCTGCGCGCCGCACACGCTGGAGATGCTGGCGCGCTTCGCCGTGCTGTCCCGGCTGAAGCCGCACGCCAACTCCCGCCCCTTTGCCAAGATGCGGGTCTATGATGGTGAGAACATCCGGGAGACCGATCCAAAGGTCCGCACCATGCAGGAGTACCGCGACAACGCGGGCGTGGACGAGGGCATGGACGGCATTTCCACCCGCTTCGCCTACAAGGTGCTGTCGGCGACGTTCAACCATTCGTCAAGCGAGGTCGCGGCCGACCCGGTGCATCTGATGTACGTGCTGGAGCAGTCGATCCGTCGCGAGCAGTTCCCGCCCGAGACGGAGGCCGCCTACCTCGCCACCATCAAGTCTGAGCTGGCCTCGCGCTACGCCGAGTTCATCGGCAACGAGATCCAGAAGGCCTATTTGGAAAGCTACGGCGATTACGGCCAGAACCTGTTTGACCGCTACCTTGACTACGCCGACGCCTGGATCGAGGACCAGGACTTCAAGGACCCCGATACCGGGCAGATGCTCAACCGCGACCTGCTGAACGGCGAGCTGACCAAGATCGAGAAGCCGGCAGGCATCGCCAATCCCAAGGACTTCCGCAACGAGGTCGTGAAGTTCGCGTTGCGCAACCGTGCCTCGAACGGCGGGCGCAACCCGTCCTGGACCTCCTACGAGAAGATCCGCGACGTGATCGAGAAGCGGATGTTCTCACAGGTCGAGGACTTGCTGCCGGTCATCAGTTTCGGCTCCAAGAAGGACGGGGAAACCGAGAAGAAGCACAACGACTTCGTCCTGCGCATGGTCTCACGCGGCTACACCGAGCGCCAGGTGCGCCGGTTGGTCGAGTGGTATATGCGGTTCAAGCAGTCGGCCTGAACGGAGAGACCTTGGACATCATCGACAGGCGCTCCAACCCGCACGGCAAGAACCTGGAGAACCGGCAGCGCGTGCTGGCCCGGGCGCGTGGGGAGGTCGCGCGGGCGGCCCGGGCGGCCATCGCCCAAGGCACGCTGCGGGAAACCGGGCACGGAGAAGCGGTGACCATCCCCTCCGACGTGCTGCACGAACCTTCCTTCCATACCGTGTTCACCAGCGGCGAACGCCAGGTGGTGCTGTCGGGCAACAAGGAGTTCTCGACCGGCGACCGGCTGGCCCGCCCGCGCGGCGGAGGAGGCGGCAGCGGCAATGGCGCCGGCCAGGGTGGCGGGGAGGCGCAGGACGGCTTCCGCTTCGTGCTGACCCGCGACGAGTTCCTCGACCTGTTCTTCGAGGACCTGGAACTGCCCGACCTGGTCAAGAGCCAGGTGGTCGCGACCGAAACGATGGCGCCGGTGCGTGCCGGCATCAGCGTCGACGGCACCCCATCGCAGGTCGATATGTCCCGTTCCATGCGCCAGTCGCTGGCCCGGCGTATCGGCTTGCGCCGACCAAAGCCGCCCGAGGTACGCGAACTTGAGGCGGAGATCGCTCGTCTGGAAGCGAGCGGGGAAGACGCCGAGCGCCTGCAGGCCTTGCGCAGCGAGTTGGAAGTGGCGTTGCGCCGCCTGGCGCGCGTGCCATGGGTCGATCCCATCGACATGCGCTACCGGCGCTATACCCAGGTGCCGAAGCCCTCGACCCGGGCGGTGATGTTCTGCCTTATGGACGTGTCCGGCTCCATGTCGGAGAGCATGAAGGATTTGGCCAAGCGCTTCTTCCTGCTTCTGCACGTCTTCTTGGAGCGACGCTACAAGCGCGTGGACCTGGTGTTCATCCGCCATACCGAGGTGGCGGAGGAGGTGACGGAGGAGATCTTCTTCACCGACCCGCGCACCGGCGGCACCGTGGTGTCCACGGCACTTGCCGAGCTGACCCGCATCCAGCGCGACCGCTACCCCGCCGGCTCCTGGAACATCTACGCGGCGCAGGCGTCTGACGGCGACAACTCCGGCAGCGACACCCAGCGCGCGGTGTCGATGCTGGAGGCCGACATCCTGCCGGTGGTGCAGCACTTCGCCTACATCGAGGTGTCCATGTCGGCGGCGATCATCCGGGGCGAAACCGACCTTTGGCGCGGCTATGCCCCGCTGGCGCAACGGGCGCCGAAGTTCGCGATGCGCCGGGTCGCGGAGCGGCGGGACATCTTCCCGGTGTTCCGTGAGCTGTTCGGGCGAAAGGTGCCGGCCTGATGGACTCCCCCCTGCTCTATACCGGCACAGACTGGAACTTCGAAACGCTGCGCCGGTCCTACGACGCGATCGAGCGGATCGCCGTCGAGGAGCTTGGCCTCGAACTCTATGCCAACCGGATCGAGGTCATCACGTCGGAGCAGATGCTCGACGTGTATACCGCGCATGGCATGCCGCTGACCTATCGCCACTGGTCCTATGGCAAACGCTTCCTGCAGCACGAAAGCAGCTACCGGCGCGGCTACACCAGCCTTGCCTACGAGGTGGTCATCAACTCCAACCCCTGCATCTCCTATTTGATGGAGGAGAACAGCGCGACGATGCAGGCGCTGGTGATCGCCCATGCAGCGTTCGGCCACAACCACTTCTTCCGCAACAACCACCTGTTCCGGCAGTGGACGGAAGCGTCGGCGATCCTCGACTACCTGGGATTTGCCCGTCAGTACGTTGCCGGATGCGAGGACCGCTACGGCACCGCCGCGGTAGAGCGCGTGCTGGACGCGGCGCACAGCCTGTCGCGCCACGGCGTGCACCGCCATGGCGGCAGCCGTCCGATGAACCTCAAGGCCGAGCAGAAGCGCGAGCGCGAACGCCAGGAGTATGACGAGCGCATGTTCGACGACCTGTGGCGCACGGTGCCAGGCACGAAGCCGGCGCCCGGCGTGGACAAGCTGTCGGAACGGCGCCGCCGCCTCGGCCTGCCCGAGGAGAACCTGCTCTACTTCCTGGAGAAGTCCTCGCCCAGGCTGCAGCCCTGGGAGCGGGAGATCATCCGCATCGTGCGGCTGATAGCGCAGTACTTCTACCCGCAGCCGCAGGTGAAGCTGATGAACGAGGGCTGCGCCACCTGGGTGCACCAGCGCATCATGACCCGGCTGCACGAGACCGGGCAGATCGACGACGCCGCGTTCCTGGAGGTGCTGCACTCCACCAGCAACGTCATCATGCAGCCGGGCTTCGACCACCCGGCGGGCGGCCCGGGGTTCAACCCCTACGCTCTGGGCTACGCCATGATGACCGATATCGCCCGTATCTGCGACCAGCCCACGGCGGAGGACCGCGACTGGTTCCCCGACTGGGCCGGCAACGGCGACGCGCTGGGCACGCTGCGCCACGCCTGGGCCAACTACCGTGATGAGAGCTTCGTGCTGCAGTTCCTGTCCCCCAAGGTCATGCGCGACTTCCGCATGTTCCGGCTGATGGACGACACGACCGAGCCGACGCTGCTGGTCGATGCCATCCACGACGACGAGGGATACCGCTCGATCCGCCGCAGCCTGGCGCGGTCCTATGATCCCGGGCTGGGCGACGCCGACATCCAGGTGGTCGATGTGGACCTGTTCGGCGACCGGAGGCTGCTGCTGGAACACCGTACGGTGCCCGGCCAGCTCCTGGCGAAAAAGGATGCGGAGGCTACGCTGCGTCAGCTCGCGTCGCTGTGGGGATACGAGGTCCGCTTGCAGGAGGTGGACTCCGCAAGCGACGCGGTGTTGGCGACGCACACGGCCAGCCCGGCCCGCTGAGCGGCAAGCAAGGGGATAAAAACAGCCAAATAGGCCTTTCTTCTCCTTTTAATCATGTTCATGCCCCCAATTCTAGTAAGTCTCCAATTTGCAAGACGTGGCCGCCGCGTCCCGGGGAAAGTTCATGATGTCCGTGTCGATGAAAGTCTGCCTTCTCGGAACCCTCGTTCTGGCCGGTTCTGCCGTCGCCGCTATGGCCCAGCAAGCTGGCCCGCAGCCTTCCCTGGCAACCGCCCCCGTGACAGCGCCCGTGCCAGGCGGGCCGAACCAAGGCGCTGAGCCTGCCGGCAAGCTCGTCCTCCTGTTTGGCACCGGGACTGCGACGCTTGACGCCCGCAACGAGGCGATCCTGGACCAGGCCTCGCGGCTATACCGGGAGGGGCGGCCCATCATCATGATCGTGAGCGGAAGCACCGACGCGGTGGGCCAGCCAACCGAGAACCTGCTGCTTTCGCAACGCCGGGCGACGGCCGTGATGCGCGGCATGGTGGCGCGCGGCATCCCTGCGGAACGGACGCAGATCTTGGCCAAAGGCGAGACGAACCCGGCGGTCCCGGCGCAGCGCGGTGTGCCAGAACCGCAAAACCGGCGGGTTGAGATTACCTGGCGCTAAGGGCTGGCGCCAGGAAACAAGGGGTTGGCAAGTCGGAAATTGCTCAGCCGGGTGTTGCCGGCGCTGCTGCTGCCCTTCGTCACGGTCGCTGCCCCTGCGCCGACCGACCCCAGCGAGGCGCAGGCAGCGTATGCGGCCGGGCGTTACGATGTGGCGCGCCAGCTCTGGACGCCACAGGCCGAGGCCGGCGACCCTGCGGCACAGCTTGGCCTGGGCAGCCTTTACGATCTCGGCCAAGGCGTCCTGCGTGATCCGACGGCCGCCTACGGCTGGTATCGACGCGCGGCGGCCGCCGGCTCCGCAGCGGCTGAATTCAACGTGGCCGCGATGTGCGACACCGGCGACGGCGTGCCGCGCAATGCGGCCGAGGCGGCGCTCTGGTATGGCCGGGCGGCGGCCCATGGCAACCGCCGTGCGCAATACAATTTGGGCCAGCTCTACGCGGCGGGCGACGGCGTGCCGCGCAATCCCGACCAGGCGGAGGCATGGTTCCGTGTCGCCGCCACCGGCCTGCCGGCCGCAGCAGAAAGGCTGGCCGCGCTGCGCCGCGCCGGGGGTGAGGCCCGGCAACGTCCTCCGGCGCCGGCGGACGCTGGCCACCCGATCGAGGCGGCGCAACCGGTCGCGCCCGCAGACGGCGACGCGATCCCCGTTGCGGCTGGCGCTCCGGGCGTCACAGGCAGGGTGGAACTGGTCTGGGTCAGCCCAGCACAGCCGGTTCCGGTGCGGTTCTTCGTCCAGCTCCTGGCGCTCGACTCCGTCGAGCCGCGGGAGGTGTTCGCGGCCTACCTGGACGAGACCGCGACGCTTGCGACGTTGGATCAGGTTCCGGGCCGCTATGCCTGGCGCGTCTATGCCGTCGGCCGCACCCTTGGGCACTATGCGGCAAGCGAATGGAGTCAGTTCCAGGTTCGCCCGCCGGGCTGATGCCCTAAGCTGATGCCAACCTGCCGCTTCGATTAACGGTTTCGCAACCTACGCGCGCTACGCTCCGGCTTGGACACAGCTTTGGGGGTAGGCTTGATCCAGAATTTTGGTCGCGTGCTGCGAAACCCGCCGGCTCAGGTCCGCTTGCTGCCTGCCAGCCCCAAAATGCCCGACGCCGCAGGGAGCTTCGCCGCACTCGCCGCTGCGTCCCTGGCCGCCATGCCGAGGCTATACGGCCAGCAAGTGACGCCCAGCAGCGGGGTAGCCGGGCCGTGGGCGGGGACGCCCGGCAGAGCAGCCACAGGGTTGGGCACCGCCGGCGGGTTCGTCGCAGCGGACTATGCCCGGTATCTCGGGCGGTCCGCCGGCTCCGGCCAATGCGTTGCCTTGGTGCAGGCCGCAAGCCCAGACATCGGCCCCACCCGGAACTGGAAGTGCGGCCAGCCGGTGCGGGGCAACACGGACCTGCGGCCCGGCACTGCGATCGCGACGTTCAACGGCGCCAACCGCTATGCGAACGCGACGGACGGCAGCAGCCATGCGGCGATCTACCTGGGGCAGAACGAGCGCGGCATCCAGGTGATGGACCAATGGGCCGGCAGCGCCGCCGCGGTCAGGACCATTCCCTGGCACAACCCAAGCGGCGTGGCCGCCAACACCGGGACCGCATTCCACGTCGTGCGCCCGGCTTCGTGACGCAGCGTGTCTGCTCTACCCGCCTGCGGCAAGGCGTCTGATCACTCGCGAAGGGCAGCAGCCTCGCCGAGCAGGCGGTTGGTCAGCGCCACGGCCTGACCGATCCTGAACGGCTTGTGCAGGAACACAGAGTAGCCTGGGCAGCGTTCGGCAACCCTGGTTTCCAGCACGGCGCTCATCACGATGACGGGAACGCGCCGTGAGGTTGGGTCTGCCGACAGTGCGGCCAGCATGGCCGCTCCGTTCATAACCGGCATCATGTAGTCGAGGAAGATGAGGTCGGCCGGCTCCTGCGCCAGCACCTCCAATCCGTGCTTGCCGTTGACGGCGGTCAGCACGCGGTGCCCCTCATCCGTGAGGATGGCCTCGAACAGCTCCGCGATCCCGAACTCGTCATCCACTACGAGCACCGTCGCCATGGTCAGCCGCCGGGCGCGGCTTGCGTCGCGACCCCCGGGAGCGGGCCGGCCGAACCGCGCGAAAGGCCGGCCATGATCTCCTCGGCGCTGGCGCTCAACGGCTCGATCAACAGGCCATTGCCCGTGAGCACGAACTCGTGCAGCAAGGGATCGAAGCCGCTGTCGCGGACCTTGAGGATGGAGATGAGCCGGTAAAGCCGCGAGCGAAGCTCGACGAAGCGCAGCAGGACCAGGTTCTCCGCCAGGCTGGAGAGGTCACCCAGCGGTGCCCGGATATTCGGGCCGATGATGTCGGCGACCTCCAGCGTGTAGACGGTCGTGACGCCCTGCACCCGCAACTCGTTTGCCAGCGCATTCAGGTAGTGGCCCACGCGGCCGGGATCGCGGGCGACGCTTTGTATGGCGCCCAGGCCATCGATGAACAGCCGCCGCACGCCCCGGCGGCGGACGGCCTCCAGCAACTGCGCGCCGTAGGCGTCGATCAACCGTCGGTCGGCGGCTGCCACAGCACCTCAACCACGCCGCTGTCGAGCAGACCTTGCAGCGGTGGGCAGACCCCGGCAGCCTTGGCCGCGATGCGCGCCCGCGTCTCGTAGAACCCGAACAGCAACCCCGGCTCCGCCTCGCTGCAGCGGGACAGGAATTGCAGCCCGAGCGTCGTCTTGCCGACCCCGGACGGACCCATGACCATGGTGGTCGATGCCGCCGGCAGCCCACCGCCCAGCATCGCGTCGAGCTGGTCAACGCCGGCCGACACCCTCCCGCTGCCGCCTGGGTCGGGCTGCGACGGGCGGGCCAGCAGCGCCTCGGTCCGGGGATAGGCGACAAGGCCATCCGCCGTGATCTCGAAAGCGTGCCTGCCGCGCATGTAATGGCTGCCGCGGAACTTGCTGACCTGCACCGCCCGCTCGGCCGCCCAGCCGAACAACTGGTCGCCCAGTTCCACGATGCCATCGACCATCGTGTGCTCGGGCGTGACGACCGCTCCGCTCCGGGCGCTGTTGAGCAGGAACGTCGTGCAGTCGGTCGCGATGGCGATGCCCTGCATCTCGTGGACGAACTCGTTGAGCGCCTGGTCGCTGGGCGCCGTGCGCTGCGCCGTCGCGAAGCCATCGGGTATCAGGACCGACACGCCCCGGGCGGCGATCTCGCGGCGCACCAGGTCCAGCAGGCCGCGCAGCCCGTCCTGTCGCATGACGCTGAAGCCGCTGAGATAGCTCAGCTTGTCCGGGATCTGCGACGGATCGAAGAACGACATGTTGCCGAGGTGCTGCAGCATGCGGGCGTGGTACTCCGCAAGCAGCGTGACATACAGCGCGCGGCCCCCATGGGCGGCGTGATGGAAGCAGATCTGGCTGGCGAGCGTCGTCTCGCCGGTGCCGGGCGTGCCCTGGATGATGTACAGCCCGCCTTTCAGGAAGCCGCCGCCCAGGATGGTATCCAGCCCGGCAACGCCGCTCGGCACGCGCCTGAGCGTGCCGCGGTCCGCCTCGTTCAATGCGGTAACTCCTTCAGATGCAAGGGCAAGGTGATCGTGAACAACGTGCCCCCGCCCGGCGGGTCGTCGATGGCGACCGTTCCCCCCATCGCCTCCACGAACTGGCCGACGACCCACAACCCGACGCTGAAGCCGTTGCGGCCGTCCTGCTGCGCCGCGCGCTCGAACCGCCCGGAGACCCGGGACCGTTCGATGACGGAGATGCCGGCACCGTGGTCGCGGATTTGGATGCGCACCTGCTGCCCGGACACCGCGGCGGACACCTCGACCGGCGTGCGGGCACCGTGCTGCAAAGCATGATGGACCAGGCTGCTGACGATCTGCTCGGTCGCCGGCTGATCCAAGGTCACCATCAGGCTTTCGGGCGCCACGACTTGGATGACCGCGCCTGAAAGCCGGGAGGCGGCACGAAAGTCGACCGCTATGTCCCGCAGCAGCGCAGCCAGATCGAACGTTTCCGGATTGAGCCGAAGCGTGCCGCCAGTCAGCCGCGACACGTCGAGCAGCACCTTGGCTCGGTTCAAGTAGCGGACCATGGCGTGCTGGACGCGCTCCAGCCGCTGCCCGACTTGTTGCGGAGAGCACTTGCCGGCCGTGACGCTGGCCATCAGCAGGTCAACCTGGCCCATGATCGGCGTCATCGCGTTGCGAAGGTCATGCCCGGCCACAGAGATGAATGCGTCCCGGGCCGCAACCGCCTCGGTCAACTCGGCGATCCGCCGATGCAGATGCTCGACCGAGTCTTCGTTGCGAACGGCATCCATTATAGGTGGGTACGCTGTCGGAACGGCCATTCAGAACTTCTTACAGCGGTACTGCGACGCTTGTCCGACTTATAGATATGTTGCAAGGCACAATAGCAACTGTGGGCCGAGCTTTTCCTGTAAACCACGAGGCCACGCCTCGAACCCGCTGAGTCCACGTCGGAAGCAGAACCTGATCACTCAGGCCAGCGCCACTTGAGGCGAGACGGCGCCTGTCTTTCGCGCCACGCACAGAGACACGTATCAACACGGAACTCGACGTTGCGCAAGCCGAGGCTCGGCCGCCCTCATCGGTCCTGATTGCGGCCGCGGCACAAGGCGACAGCGATCAGGCCGCCAGCGGGTGCCGGGCCAAACGTGGCAGGGACAAGCCGCCTTTGTCGAACAAGTGGCAGGCCGCGGTGTCGATCGACAGGCGCACGGCCTCGCGCGCCCGGGTGGAGTTGCTGCCTTCGATCTGGACCGTCACCGCCTGGCCGCCAGCCAAGGTGATGTGCAGCAACGTCAGGCCGCCGAGCCGCTCAACCAGCGTCACCTCGCCCGCAACCGGGCCAGCCGGGTCGATGCGCAGCCCCTCCGGCCGGACGCCCAGCGTGACGGTGTCGCCGGTCCGCACGTTGCTGGCCGAGGCCGGCACCGTCACCTGCGCGCCCGACGGCAAGGCAACCGTTACGCTGGACCCGCCCGCCTCGACCACCTGGGCCGGCATCAGGTTCATCCGCGGCGAGCCGATAAACCCGGCGACGAACAGGTTGTTGGGGTGGTGGTACAGCTCCAGCGGCGAGCCGACCTGCTCGACCAGCCCGGCCTGCAGCACCACGATCTTATCAGCCATCGTCATCGCCTCGACCTGGTCGTGCGTGACGTAGATCATCGTGGCGTTCAGGTCCTCGTGCAGGCGCAGCAGCTCCATGCGCATCTGCCCGCGCAGCGCGGCGTCAAGGTTGGACAACGGCTCGTCGAACAGGAACACCTTGGGGTCCCGCACGATGGAGCGGCCGATGGCGACGCGCTGCCGCTGCCCGCCAGACAGGTCCTTGGGCCGCCGCTCCAGGTAAGGCTCAAGCTGCAGGATGCGCGCCGCCTCCTGCACCTTGCGGTCGCGCTCGGCCTTCGGCACGCGTGCCAGGCGCAGGGCGAAGCCCATGTTCTGACGCACCGTCATGTGCGGGTACAGCGCGTAGGACTGGAACACCATCGCCAGCCCCCGGTCGGCAGGGCCCACGTCGTTCACCCGCTTGCCGTCGATCTGCAATTCGCCGGAGGTGATGTCCTCCAGGCCCGCGATCATGCGCAGCAAGGTCGATTTGCCGCAGCCGGAAGGGCCGACGAACACCACGAACTCGCGCTCCAGCACGTCGAGGTTGATGCCCTTGATCACGTCGGCCGGGCCGTAGCTCTTGCGCAGGTCACGGAGCGTCAACGTTGCCATGGGAGAACTCCTATTTCACGGCGCCAAAGGTGAGGCCGCGCACGAGCTGGCGCTGGCTGAACCAGCCGAACACCAGGATCGGCGCCACCGCCATGGTCGAGGCCGCGGACAGCTTGGCGAAGAACAGCCCCTCGGGGCTGGAGAAGGACGCGATGAAGGCGGTCAGCGGCGCCGCCGCCGAGGTGGTCAGGTTGAGGCTCCAGAACGCCTCGTTCCAGCACAGGATCAACGACAGCAGCCCGGTGGAAGCGACGCCCGGCAACGTCAACGGCAGCAGAAGGTACCAGACCTCGCTCGCCGTCTGCGCGCCGTCCATCCGGCCCGCCTCCAGGATGTCTTTCGGCACTTCCTTGTAGAAGGTGAACAGCATCCAGACCACGATCGGCAGGTTCGCCAGCGCGTAGATGATGACCAGCGCCGTACGGGTGTCGAGCAGCCCCGTGTCACGGGCGAGAATATAGATCGGCACCAGAACGCCGACCGGCGGCAGCATCTTGGTCGACAACATCCACAGCAGCGTGCCGCGGGTGCGCTGCGTCGGGTGGAACGCCATCGAGTAGGCAGCAGGGATCGCGAACAGCAGCGCCAGCACCGTTCCGCCGACGGAGACCAGGATGCTGTTCCACGCGAAGCTGAGGTAGTCCGCCCGCGACAGCACCTCGGCGTACGAAGCCAAGGTCGGCGAGAAGGTGAGCCGCGCGGTGATCGCGTCGCCCTCCGTCTTGAAGCTGGTCAGCACCATCCAGGCGATCGGGAAGAACAGCAGCAACGCCACCCCCCACCCGAGAAGGGTGGCAAGCACGCGCTGGGCCAGGGTCTCGCGCATCGGCTAGACCTCCAGCCGCCGGGCGATGCTGCGCACCAGGAAGAAGGCGACGATGTTGGCGAGGATGATCGCCACCACGCCGCCGGCGGAGGCGCCGCCCACGTCGTATTGCAGCAGCGCACGGGCGTAGATCAGGAAGGCCAGGTTGGTCGTGGCGTTGCCTGGCCCCCCGGAGGTGGTCACGAGGATCTCGGCGAACACGGTCAACAGGAAGATCGTCTCGATCATCACGACGACGCTGATGGCGCGGGACAGATGCGGCAGGGTGATGAAGAAGAACTGCGCCACCACCCCGGCGCCGTCCATGCGCGCCGCCTCCCGCTGCTCATGGTCGAGGGACTGCACGGCGGTCAGCAGGATCAGCAGCGCAAAAGGCAGCCATTCCCAGGACACGATGGCGATGACGGAGGCCAGCGGATAGTTGGCGAACCAATCCACCGGCTGCAGCCCGAACGCCAGCGCCACGGCGCCGAGCACGCCGTAGATCGGGTGCATCAGCAAATTCTTCCAAATCAACGCACTGACGGTCGGCATGACGAAGAAGGGCGAGATGGCCAGGACGCGGGCGATCTTCTGCCCAGGGAACGGCTGGTCGAACAGCACCGCCAGCAGGGTGCCCAACCCCACGGTGATGACCAGAACGGAAATCAGCAGTGTCATCGTGTTACGGAGCGAGACCCAGAAATCCGGGTCGGTGACCAGGAACTCGTAGTTATCCCGCCCGGCGAACCCGCTCACGTCCGGGTTCACCAGGTTGTAGTACTGGAACGAGAACCACAGCGTCATCACCAGCGGCACGATCATCCAGGCAAGCAGCACCACTACGGACGGCACCACCAGCCAGGAACCGGTCCGGCGCGGCGACTTGGCCGATGCCGCCGGCGCTGTCCCTCCAATAACCGTTGCCGACATGGCGCGGCTCCTACTTCTTGGGGTAGCCGGCTTGGCGGATGGTCCGCTCCGTCGCGGCCTGGGCGGTCTTCAGCCCTTGCTCGACAGTGCTCTGCCCGCTCAGCGTGCCCGCGATGGTCTGGCCGACCTGGGTGCCGATGCCCTGGAACTCGGGGATCGCCACGAACTGCGCGCCCTCGTATGGCCGAGGGGTCTTGGTCTGGCCGGTCGGGTTGGCGACGTCGATCGCCTTCACCACGAAGTCCGCGAACGGCGCCGCCTGCTTGTAGTCGGCGTTGTCATAGGTGGACTGCCGCGTGCCCGGCGGCGCCGAAACCCAGCCGTTCTCCTTGGCGACAAGCCCGATGTAGTCCTTGGACGTCGCCCAGGTCACGAAGGTGCGCGCGGCCTCCTTCTGCTTGGACGACGTGGGGATGCTCAGGTTCCAGCTCCACAGCCAGGTCGGCGCGCCCTTGAAGTCGCCGGTCGGCATGGGCGCGAAGCCCACCTTGTCGGCCACCTGGGACTGCTTCTTGTCGAACAGCAGGCCGCCCGCGACCGTCGCGTCGATCCACATGCCGCAATGGCCGCTGGCGAACAGCGCCAGGTTCTCGTTGAAGCCGTTGGACGTGGCGCCTGGCGGCCCGTCCGCCTTGAGGATGTCATCGTAGTAGGTGATCGCCTTGCGCCACTCGGGCGTATCGATCTCCGGCTTCCACTGCGTGTTGAACCATTGGCCGCCCTCGGCATTCACCAGCGCGGTGACGAAGGCCATGTTCTCGCCCCAGCCCGGCTTGCCGCGCAGGCAAATGCCGTACACCTGGTTCGCCTTGTCGGTGATCTTGTCGGCGAACTGCCGGATCTGATCGTAGGTCGGCGCATCCGGCATCGTGATGCCGGCCTTCTCGAACAGGTCCTTGCGGTAGTAGGTCATGGCGCTTTCGCCATAGAACGGCAGGCCGTACAGCTTGCCGTTGTAGGTCAGGCCGGCGCGCACCGGCTTCAGGATGTCATCGACGCCGTAGGATGCCGGCAGGTTGTCCATCGGCTCAAGCCAGCCCTGCTTCGCCCAGATCGGCACCTCGTAGTTGCCGACCGTCATCACGTCGAACTGCCCGGCCTTGGTGGCGATGTCCGTCGTGACGCGCTGGCGCAGCACGTTCTCCTCCAGCACCACCCAGCGCAGGTGGATGTCGGGGTGCTGCTGCTCGAACTGCGAGGAAAGCTTCTGCATCACCACCATGTCGCCGTTGTTCACGGTCGCGATGGTGATGGTGGAATCGGCGCGGGCCGTGCCGGCGGCCAGGCCTGCGGACAGCAGCACGCCAGTGGCCACGGCGGCCCGCAGGCCGCCCTTGATGCGATGAGCGATGGTACGTCTCCCAGAAATCAATTGACGTGGCGCCGGTGCTGCGGACTGCCTTGGATGGACCGTTCCACTTTCCGGCACCGGCGTCAACACTCATGCGGCGAAACGCGGCGTCCGATCAGAAATTGAGACGGCGCGACGCTTCCGCCAGCGTTTCCCGGCTGCCCCGCTCATAAAGCGACGCGAGCCAGCGCCCGGCCGGCTCGATCAGCCGCGGGTCGGCGCCGGTGTCGCCGAACAAGTGGGCGATGCCGAGCAATGGCCGCGGGTCCGGGCCGCCCTCCACCGCCTTTTCCCGCAGCAAGGCCGCGAGCGGGTGGCGAATGTCGATGGCCTGGCCCCCCTCGTCCTCCCCGCGCACCCGGCGCAGCCAGGCGGCAAGCGCCAGCGCCAGCAGCTCGACCCCTTCCCCCGCGCGCAGCCGGTCGCGGATCGGGTCCACCAGGATGTTGAGCGGCGCGTCGGTGTTCACCCGCTCCACCGTGTCCTTGATCGCCGGGTTGGCGAACCGCTCGATCAGCGTCGCCTTGTAGCCGTCGAGGTCGATCCCCGGCACCGGCGGCAGCGTCGGCCCGGTTTCCCGGTCCATCAGCGCCCGCATGAAGCGGGTGATCAGCGGGTCGGCCATCGACTCGTCGATGGTGGCGTAGCCCGCGAGCCGGCCCATGCCGGACACCGCGAGGTGGCTCGCGTTCAAGAGCCGCAGCTTCATGAACTCGTAGGGCGCCACGTCGGCCACGAACTGCGCGCCCACCTCCTCCCATGGCGGGCGCCCGGCGGGGAAGCGGTCCTCGATCACCCATTGCGTGAAGGTTTCGGAGAACACCGGCCAGGCGTCCACGATGCCGTGCCGCTCGGCCAGGGCCGCGGTGTCCGCCGCCGCCGTCACCGGGGTGATGCGGTCCACCATGGAGCTGGGAAAGCTGCCATGCTCGGCGATCCAGGCGGCGAGCGCCGGGTCGCGCAGCTCCGCCAGGGCCAGCACCGCGGCCCGCAACACCTCGCCGTTGTGCTGGATGTTGTCGCAGGTCATCGCGGTGAACGGGCGCGCGCCACCCTCCCGCCGCCGGCGATAGGCCTCCACCACGATGCCGACCGCGCTTGACGGCCGCTCGGGGTGGGCAAGGTCCGCGCGGATCAGCGGGTGCCAGGGGTCGAGCTGCTTGGTGGCGCGGTTCAGGCAGTAGCCGTTCTCCGTCACCGTCAGGCTGACGATGCGGATCTCCGGACGGTCGATGGCCTCCAGCAGGGCCGCGCTGCTTTCGCCCGCGAACACCACGGCGGCGAGCGACCCGATCACCGTCACCGTCTCCTCCGTGAAGCTCCGCTCCACCAGCGTGTACAGGTCGTCCTGCGGCGCCAGGCTTTCCTGCATGCGCCGGTCGCCCGGCATCAGCCCGGCGCCGACGATGCCCCAGGCGAGCGCATCCGGGCGCCGCTCCATGAGGTTATGGGTGTAGCGCGCCATGTGCGCCCGGTGGAAGTTGCCCAGGCCCAGATGCACGATGCCCGGCGTCACCCGGGCGAGGTCGAAGCCGGGCACCGCGACGGGCGCTTGGAACTGGGCCAGGTTGGTTCGGTTGAGCGGGATGGGCTGCATGGGTCCTTCCTTCACGCCGGGTTGGCGCCGTGCGTCAGCGCGCGGCCGGTTCCTGCGTCGAACAGATGCACGTTTCCCGGGGCGAAGCCCAGCGGCATCACGCTGCCGGCACGCGCCGCCACGCGCGCATGCGCCACCGCCACCACGGTGCGCCCGCCCAGGTCCAGCGCGACGTGCGCCTCGTCGCCGAGCCAATGGTTGGAGATCACCCTGCCCTGCCAGTCGCCGCGCCCGAGCATGACGGCATGGGGCCGCACGCCCAGCACGACCTCCGTGCCCGCCGTCGGCAGCGCCAAGCCGGGCAGTGCGGCGCGCAGGCCGTCCTCGCCGTGGAGCCGCACGCCGTCGCCCTCCGTTGTGCCCGGCATCGCGTTCATCGGCGGCTCGCCGAGGAAGGTCGCGACGAACAGGTTGGCCGGGCGGTCGCGCAGCTCGGCGGCGGTGCCGTACTGCTGCAGCACGCCGCCCTCCATGACGGCGATGCGGTCCGCCATGGCGTTGGCCTCGGTCTGGTCGTGCGTCACCAGGACGGAGGTGAGGCCGCGCGCCTTGGTCAGCGCCTTGACCCGGCCGCGCAGCACCGCGCGCAACTGCGGCTCCAACTGCCCCATCGGCTCGTCCAGGAGGTGCAGCTCGGCGTCGCGCGCCAAGGCGCGTGCGAGCGACACCCGCTGCTGCTGCCCGCCTGACAGCCCCGCCGGCTTGCGCTTGAGGATCGGGCCGATCTCCAGCAGCTCCGCGACCTCCCGCACCCGCTGCTTCGGATCGACGCCTGATTTCCCGTGGCCCAGCCCGAAGCCGATGTTGTCCTCGATGGTCAGCGGCGGGTACAGCGCATAGCCCTCGAACGCCATCGCCACGTTGCGGCGCGCCGGCGGCAGCCCGTCGATGCGGCGGCCTGCCAGGGTGATCGTGCCCTCCGTCACCGCCTCGAACCCGGCCACCATGCGCAGCGTGCTGGTCTTGCCGCAGCCGGACGAGCCGAGCAGCGCCACGAACTCGCCGTCGTCGATCTGCAGGTCAAGGTCGCGCACCGCGCGCACCGTGCTGCGGCCATAGGCCTTGCTGACGTGGTTGAGCGTGAGCGTCATGCCACCGCATCCAGGGCGCGGGCGGCACGCCGGTCCAGTAGGCCAGTGCCCGCATTATACAGCAGCGCGCGGTTCGCATCCGGACGAATCCACACGGCGGCGCCGGGCGCCGGGGCGTCGCCGATCATGCTGGCCAGCACCTCCTGCCCGTCCGCCGTGCGCAGCAGCATGACGGCCCTCTCATGCAGCGGCGTCGCGACCTCCAGCGTGGCAGGGGCCGCGCCGGGCTGCGCCTCGCGGAACAGCGCGATGTCCTCCGGCCGCAGCCCAAGCAGGGACTCCCGCCCGGCCAAGGCGGGATCGACCGGCAACCCGAAGTCAAGGCCGAGCGCCCGCACCCGCACCCCGTCGTTGCCGGCATGGGGACGGCAGGGCACCAGGTTGAGCGGCGGGTCGCCGAACAGCCGGGCGACGGCGGTGGTGGAGGGCGCATCATAGACCTGCTCCGGATGGTCGGTCTGCACGATGCGCCCGTCGATCAGCACGGCGACGCGGTCGCCCAGCGCCATTGCCTCCCGGTAGTCCTGGGTGACGTAGATCGACGCCGCGCCGGAGCGGCGCAGCAGCCGCGGCAGCTCCATCCGCATCTCGTAGCGCAGCTTGGCGTCCACGTTGCGCAGCGGGTCGTCCATCAGCAGGATCTTCGGCTCGCCCACCAGCGCGCGGGCCAGGGCGGTGCGCTGCTTCTGCCCGTTGGACAGCGCCCGCGGCAACTGGCCGAGCACGTGGCCGATCTTCAGCAGGGCGGCGATGCGTTCGACCCGGGCCTTGATCTCCGCCGCCGGCAGCCGGCGTGCGTGCAAGGGACTGGCGATGTTCTCGTACGCCGGCATGTGCGGATACAGCGCGAAGTTCTGGAACGCGACGCCGATGTCGCGGTGCTCCGGTCCCGCCGCCGACACGTCGCGCCCGGCCACCGTCACCTGCCCGCTTGAGGCCGGGTCAAGCCCGGCGATGGCGCGCAGCAGCACCGTCTTGCCGGCGCCGGACGGCCCGAACAGCACCAGCGTCTCGCCGGGCGCCACCTCCAGGCTGGCGCCGTGCAGCGCCACCGTCTTGCCGAACGACGCGCGCATGTCGCGCACCGCCAAGCCGCCCATGGCCCCGCTCACCCCTTCACCGCCCCGAGGCTCAGGCCCTCCACCAGCCAGCGCTGCGCGTACAGCGCCAAGGCGAGCGTCGGCAGGATCGACAGCACGATGGCGGCTGCGATGATGCCGTACTGGATGCCGGACGCGGTGACGAAGGCGAGCGCCCCCACCGTCACCGGCTGCTTGTCGGCGGACGCCAGCACCAGCGCGAAGACGAAGTTGTTCCAGGCGAAAATGAACGACAGCAGCCCGGCGGACGCGATGCCCGGCGCCGCCAGCGGCAGCGCGATCCGCGTGAAGCCGCGCCACCAGGAATGCCCGTCCACCCGGTAGGCATACTCGATGTCCGGGCTGGCATCCTCGAAGTAGCCGCGCACGATCCACAGGATCAGCGGCAGGCAGATGAGCTGATACACCCAGATCAGCCCGACATAGGTGTTGGACAGCCCAAGGTCCTCGAAATAGAGCAGCAGCGGCAGCAGCACCAGCAGCGGCGGAGCGAAGCGGAAGGACAGCAGGGTAAAGGCGATGTCCTCGCCGCCGCGGAAGCGGAACCGGGCGAAGGCGTAGGCGGCGGGCACGCCGAGCAGCAGGGCGAGCGCCACCGAGCACACCGACAGCAGCACCGAGTTCCACAAGTTGCCCAGGAACGTCACGTCCAGCGTGCCCGACGCCGTCTGCAGCTTGCCGGACAGCAGGGCCGCGTAGTTGCCGAGCGTCGGATGCACCGCAAGCGTCGGCGGGATCTGCAGGATCTGCTCGTTCGTCTCGAACGACATCAGCAGAATCCAGGCGATCGGGAACAGGAAGAACAGCACGACGACGATGAGCGCCGCCCCGCGCAGCACGCGGAAGATTTGGTCAGACATGGCCGCGCGCCCTTTCCCGGAGTTTGTGCCACTGCTTCACGAACACGTTGGACAGCGCGTAGGTGATCGCCCACAGGATCATCAGCACGGCTGCCGAGCCGCCGACGTTGGTGTACTGGAAGAAGTCGAGGTAGGCCCGCACCTGGAACACCAGCAGGCTGTCGCCGGGTCCGCCCTGGGTCATGGCGTAGATGATGTCGAATTGCTGGATCGAGTCGATCATGCGGAACAGGATCGCGGTCAGCAGGAAGGGCGTCAGCATCGGCAGCGTGATGCGGAAGAACACGAAGCTCGGCGGCACCCCGTCGAGCCGCGCCGCCTCGAACGGCTGCGGCGGCAGGCTGCGCAGCCCGGCCAACAGCAGGATGATCATGAACGGCGTGTAGACCCACACGTCGACCAGCACGACGGTGAACATCGCCGAGCCAGGGTCGGACGCCCAGCGGAAATCCTCGACCCCCAGCAGCGAGACGAGCCAGCTCAGCACCCCGAATCCCGGGTTGGTCATCAGCTTCCACATCAGGGCGGCGATGGCCGGCGCGGTCATCAGCGGCATCAAGAGCGCGATCGAGATGGCGTTGTTCAGCCGCGTGCGCTCCCGCAGCAGCAGCGCGATGCCAAGGCCGAGCAGCAGCTCCACGATCACGGTTGAGGCGGTGTAGACCAGCGAAACCTCGACGGTGCGCCAGAACTCGGGGCTGGTCAGCAGGTCCCAGTATTGGTCCACGCCCACGAAGCCGCGCGAATACGGCATGGCGAGGTTGTAGCGCTCCAGGCTGTACCAGATCGCGGTGCCGAACGGCACCAGGATGCCGATGCAGACCAGGAGCGCCGGCAGGCTCAGCAGGTAGGGCAGCGCCCGGGTCGTCCAAGGGCGGCGCTGCGGGATGGGGCGGTCGAGGGCGAGGTCGGACATCGGGCATCCTGCGCAGCGGAACGGGGGCGGCCAGCGGCGACCGCCCCCGGCTTGTGTCAGGCGAGGCCGGCCTGCTTCATCTGCTTGTCGATGCTGGCCGCGAGCTTATCGAGGCCGTCGCTCACCGGCGTTTGCTTCGCGACCATCTGCTGCAATGCCGCCGCCCACTCCGTGGTGACGTTGAAGAACAGCGGCTGCGGCGTGAAGTAGATCTTCGCGCCGGGCTCGGTGAGCTGGTAGGTTTTGGCGAAGTTCGGGAAGTTCTTGTCCACCCGCGACGTGAAGTCCTCGTCCTTCCAGATGCTGGCACGCACTGGGTCGATCTGGTCCTTGCCGCGGGCGCCGAACAGCAGGTGGTCGGTGCCGCTCGCCCATTGCATGAAGTACCAGGCGGCGTCCTTGCGGCGGGACGAGTTGGACATCGCGAGCGACCAGATCCACACGTTGGATGTGGGGCCTTGCGCTGCCGGGTTCGGCGCCAGCGGCGCATAGGCGAGCTGCCCCTTCATCTTGGTGTCGCCGCTGTTGGCGAAGTAGCCGAGGCTGTCGGCATCGTAGATCATGCCTGACGCGCCGGCGCCCAAGTCGGCGTTGACTTGGTACCAGGTGTAGGTCGCCCAGTTCCTGGGTCCGCTGTCCTGCACCATCTTCACGAACATCGCCGTGAATTCCTTGGACTCCCTGGAGGCCACCGCAGACTTCAGCTTGCCGCCGCTCACCGTGAAGTCCTTGGCGCCGTAGTTGGCGTAGCCCGACAGGAAGCCCGGATGGATCGTGGCCCAGGACCGGCTGCCGCGGGTGCCCACGCCGTAGATGCCACCCCCGGCGTCCCGGGTGATCTTCGCCCCGGTCTCCATCATCTCCTGCATGTTCTTGGGCGGCTGCAGCTTCATGCGGTCGAACAGCGGCTGGTTGTAGGTCACCACGTTGACCTCGAAGCCCCAAGGCAGCGCCCACTGCTTCGCCCCTGCCCCGCCCGGCGCGTCGCCCGGCTTGCCGGACCAAGAGGTGGAGGCGCGCAGGTTCGGTAGGATGTCATCCCAGTTGTACGCCGGGTTGGTCTTGGCCGGGTCCTTGATGTACTCGTTGAGGTCAACGAGCCATCCGGCCGGGCCGTATTGCCAGGTCTGGTAGGCGCCGGTCATGAGCACGTCGTACTCGGCGGAGCGTGACGACAGCGCGGCCGTCACCTTGTCGAAATACACGTCCTCGGGAAAGATGTCGTAGGAAACGTTGATGCCGGTGAGCGTCTTGAACGCCTCGATGTCGGCGATCATCGCGTCGGCATAGGGATGCTTGTTCAGCAGCAGCTTGAGGCTGGTGCCCCCATAAGCCTTCCAGTTGAAGTCGGCCGCCAGCGCCTCCGTGGCGGCGGCGTTCACCAGCATGTCGGCCAGCCCCGCCGCGACGCCCAGCGCCGCCAACTGCCGCACCAGCTCTCGCCGGCCCATGCCGCGGGCGACGAACGTCTCGCAAAGCTCCTTGGCCTTCTCGTGCATAACCGCTCCCTTCCCTGTTGCCGCGCCGGTTCAAGCC
>CAXUJE010000003.1:0-7159 GCA_964251035.1 uncultured Acetobacteraceae bacterium | reverse complement strand
AAACCCCCCCCCCTCCGCTGTGCCCGCGCGGGGGCGCCGGGGCGCGGGCGTCCACATTACGGCGTCAAGACGATCTTGATCGACCCCTCGCCCTTCTTCATCATGTCGAAGCCCTGCTTGAACTCGGCGAGCGGCAGGACAGTGGTCACGACGCCCTCCGTCGGCAGGCGTCCGTCGTTGATCGCCGCCGTGGTGAAGGGGTAGCAATACGGGCCGAGGTGCGCCCCGTAGAGGTCAAGCTGCTTGCGGTCGCTGATGATGCTCCAATCGGCCGTGACCTCCTGGCCGAACACGCTGAACTCCACGAAGCGTCCGAGCTTGCGGATCATGTTCAGGCCCTGGACGACCGAGGACGGATGTCCCGTCGCCTCGATGTACACGTCGCAGCCATAGCCTTCCGTCAGGTCCTTGACCGCCTGCACCACGTCCTCCTTGGCCGGGTTCATGACGAGGTCGGCGCCGAACCGCCGGGCCAGCTCCAGCCGCTCCGGCTTCACGTCCAGCACGATCAGCTTCGACGGGTTCTTCAGCCGCGCGGCGCCCACCATGCCAAGGCCCAGCGGCCCGGCGCCCGACAGCACCACCACGTCGTCCAACTGGATCAGCCCCCGGTTGACCGCGTGGACCGAGCAGGCGTACGGCTCGATCAGGATCGCCTTTTCCATCGGCAGGTCGTGCGGCACGTGGTGGGTGCGCGACTCCCTGGGGAAGCGCATGTACTTCGCCATGCCGCCGTTGACGTTGCTTTGGAAGCCGTACACGTCGTGCCGCTCGCACATCCAGTACTCGCCCCGCCGGCAGTAGCGGCACTCCTCGCACGGCACGATCTGCTCGGAGATCAGGCGGTCGCCGACCTTGTACTGGCCCTTTTGCGCGACGCGCTCGCCGACCTCGACGGCGCGGCCGATGAACTCGTGGCCGGGGATCATCGGAGGCTTCACGTAGCGCGGCTGCCCCTTGCCGTCGCCCCAGAAGGACGGCGCGCCCTCGAACGCCTTGATGTCGCCGGCGCAGATGCCGCAGGCCTCGACCTCGATGATGATGTCGTCCGGCCCGGCGCGCGGCACCTCCACCGTCTCGAACCGGTAGTCGCCGGGCGCGTAGGCGACGACGGCCTGCATGGTCTCGGGAAGCTGGTTGGGCCGGGTGGCGGTCTCGCTCATGGCAGCGGTCTTTCCGATGGGGTGGCAAGAAGCGGTTCAGGGTGCGCCGTCGCGCTGCAACTCCCGCAGCAGCCCGTCCGCCAAGGTGGCGAGCAGCAGGCTGCAGGACGCAGCGCCGGCATCGAGCGTGCCGCGCGAGCGCTCGCCGAGCCGGCTGGCCCGGCCGATCCGGGCCACCATGTCGCGGGTGCTCTCCAACCCGGCCGCCGCCGCTTCCTTCATGGCGAGGAGGCACGCGGCGAAGTCCTCGCCCCGCGCCAAGGCCGCATCGAACGCGGCCTGCGCCGGGGCAAGCACATCGACCAGCGTCTTGTCGCCCACCTTGGCGCCGCCGACGTCCACGACGGTTTCGACCCCGGCCCGCAGCATGGCGGAGAAGCGCCCGGCGTCGATCCGCTCTACCCCGTCCAGCGCGTCCGCCATCTCGGCGAAGAACGTGCCATACAGCGGCCCCATGGACCCGCCGATGTCGCCCAGCAGCGTGTCGCCGAGCGTCGCGAACCCCTGTCCCAGGCCGGCGCCGCCGGGCAGCCGCTCGCCGGCGAGGCGGAAGCCCTTGCTCATGTTGATGCCGTGGTCGCCGTCGCCGATCTTGCCGTCGATCTCGCCGAGAAACCCCTGCTCGCGCACGATGGCGGCGACCATGTCGAGCACGATGGGACCCGCCGCCTGCTGGCTGACCGAGTCCATGGCCTAGCTTCCCAACACCGTCAGGCCGACCGAGCGGGCCGGGCGCGCCATCAGCCGGTCCAGCTCCGCATCCAGCCGCATGGCCGTGAGCGACACGCCGTTCATCTCAAGCGAGGTGAAGTAGTTGCCGACGAAGCGGTGCCGCGGCGTGATGCCGCGCGCCCGCAGCATCTCGTCCACATGGGCGTAGAGGATATACAGCTCCATCACCGGCGTCGCGCCAAGGCCGGACACCAGCACGGCCACGTCGTCGCCACGGCCGAACGGCAGGTCCTCCACGATGCGCCCGACCATGAGCGCGGCCATCTCGGCGGCGGGCTTGATCGGCATCACGGCGATGCCGGGCTCGCCGTGGTGGCCGATGCCGACCTCCATGGTGCCGTCCTCGATGGTGAAGTTCGGCTTGCCTGCGGCGGGAATGGTGCAGGCGGACAGGCCGATGCCGAGGGAGCGGGTCTGGTCGATGGCCTTCTGCGCCGCGGCGATGACCTCGTCGAGCGTGCCGCCCTCCGCCGCCCGGGCGCCCCCGGCCTTCCACATCAGGATTTCGCCCGCGACGCCCCGGCGCTTGTCGCGCTCGTGCAGCCCGGCCGAGGCCACGTCGTCGTTGGCGACAACCGTCTTGACCTCGATGCCCGCCTTGGCCGCGAGGCGGGCCGCCATCTTCACGTTCATGTTGTCGCCGGCGTAGTTGCCATACAGGCACGCGACGCCCCGCCCGCTATCGGCCGCCCCGAACGCGGCGTCGAAGCTCTTGGCGGTGGGCGAGGCGAACACCTCGCCGATGGCCACCGCATCCAGCAGGCCCGGCCCGACATAGCCGAGGAACGCCGGCTCGTGCCCGGACCCGCCGCCTGTCACCACGCCGACCCGGCCCGACTTAGGCCCGGCGCAGCGCAGCACGCGCGGATGCCCGGTCGCGGCCAGCAGGTCCGGATGCGCGGCGAGGTAGCCCTTCAGGCTGTCCTCCACGACTTGATCGGGATCGTTGATCACGCGGTTCATGCGGCGGCGCCCCGGACGGAGGGACACACAGGCTCCGGCCGGCGGGGCGGCGCACATCCAGGGATGCTTGATGGCAAGTTCTCGGCGACCAACCCGTCCTCCCGACCCGTTGCGCGGCTCGCTTCATGGCGAGCGAGCTTACTGGAGAGCGTGCAACGGCTGCTGAACAGATGTCAAGCAAGTGATCGAATGTTCAGTGAAGTTGGCCGACAAGCAACCGGACTGCTGGGTGCCCGCCCGGCATTGGGGCAGAACGATCGGCTATGCCTGGCGAAAATGCTAGGGCAGGGCCGCTATCCACATTGGTCTTGCGCCTGATCCTTGCTGCGGCCACTATCAGGCGTTGGTTGCAAACTTGCAGCGGCAGGACAATTGTGCATCGCACAAGGTTGTCGCGGCAACGATGAAGGAACGGTCATGGCAATCGCGATCGGCTGCGACGAGGCCGCCTTTGAACTGAAAGAGATCCTCAAGCGCGTGCTGCAGGACGGCGGGCACGCGGTCGAGGATTTCGGCACCTTCGACACGGCGCCCGTGCTGTATCCGGACATCGCCTTCGCCGCCGCCCAGTCCATCACGGAGGGACGCAACGACCGCGCCGTGCTGCTGTGCGGCACTGGCATCGGCATGGCGATCAGCGCCAACAAGGTGCCGGGCATCCGGGCAGCGCAGTGCCACGACACGTACTCGGCGGAACGCGCGCGCAAGAGCAACGACGCCCAGGTGATCACCATGGGCGCCCGCGTGATCGGGCCGGAGCTGGCCAAGGCCATCCTGCAAGCCTGGCTCGCCTCGGAGTTCGAGCCGGAACGCTCCGGCCCCAAGGTGGCGCGCATCAAGGCGTTCGAAGCCGACGGGCGGTAGGCGGCCCTGGCGCAGGGTCCGCCCCGGTGAGCGCGGCCACGATCGAGCGGCGGCACGCCGCTGACTGGCGCGACATCCCGACCGAGGTGATCGTCGAGATCGCCAGCCTGTACTACCACCAGGACGTCACCCAGGAGGAGCTGTCGCAGCGCTTCTCCATGTCGCGCACCCGGATCAGCCGGCTGCTGAAGCGGGCGCGCGAGGAGGGCGTCGTCGAAATCCGGGTGCACCAGCACCCAAATGTCAGCAGCGAGCTGGAGCACGAGTTCGTCGCCCGTTTCGGCATCGAGCGTCTGCTGGTCTCGCTCGACCAGCGGGACGCGGCGGCGCAGCGCGTGGCCGTCGCGAGCCTCGTGGCCCACCACCTGGCGAAGACGATGACCGACGGCATGATCGTCGCGACCGGCATGGGCCGCAACGTCGCCGCGGTGGCCGACTGCGTGCCGGCCTCCGTGCGCCGGGCCGTCACCTTCGTCTGCGCCATCGGCGGCTCGGTGCGCGCGGGGGAGCACATGAACCCCGACCACATCTGCCGCCGCCTCGCGGTGCGGTTCAGCGGGGAAAGCGAGACGCTCTACGCCCCGGCGCTGGTGGCCGACGCGGCACTGCGGGAGGAGCTGTACCGCAACCACACCGTGCGCCTGGTGCTCGACCGCGCGCGCCGGGCCGACATGGCGCTGGTCGGCATCGGCGACTTGAGCGAGGACAGCAACATGGTCCGCATGGGCTGGTTCTCGCCGCAGGAGGTGGCGGAGGCCCGGCTGTCCGGCACCATCGGCGACATCATGGGCTACGACTTCATCGACATCCACGGACGGCCGTCCAGCACGAACATGCAGGGCCGGGTGATCGGGCTGACCACCCGCGACCTTCTCCGCATCCCGGACGTCGTCGCCATCGCCAGCGAGAACACCAAGGCGGCGGCGATCCTTGGCGCGTTGCGCACCGGCGTGATCAACACGCTGGCGACCAGTTCCACCAACGCCCGCACGGTGCTGCGGCTCGACGAGGCGACCCGGCCGTGACCGGCGCGAGGCGCGTTCAGAACGTGATGGTGGTGCGCAGCCCGAACGCCGCCGCGTCCTCCAGCCGCTTCGCCGGGTTCTGCGGGTTCGGCACGCCGCCGTTCAGGTTGAACAGGTACTGCGCCGTGGGCTGAACCTGCCACCAGGGCGCGATCTGGGCCTGATACGTCGCCTCCAGCACCGTTTCGGCCCGGCGGATCGGATAAGCGCCGCCAGTGAAGCGCGCCGTGTCGGAGTCGAGCTGGCTTGCCGTGTCGCTGATCCGGGCATAGGCGACCCCGAGGCCCACGGTGTCGCTGTCGCGCCCGGCGATCAGGCCTTTGTAGGTGACGCCTGCATCGGCGTAGAAGTTGACGAGGTTGCGGTCGCCCGGGGCGCCCATGACGCGGACGAACACCCCGGCGCCATCGCCCTTGGTCCCCGGCTTGCGCCAGACGAGCTGGTCCGCCACGGCATACAGGCTGTAGTTGCCGCGCCGGTTGCGGCCGATTGCGCTCGTGCCGCTCGGGTCGGCCAGCGACCCGCCGCTGGCATTGCGGCGTTGGTCGGCGAAGTTCTGCGAGTTGTAGTAGGCGCCGAACTTGTAGGTGCCGGGCAGTCCCGTCGCGCCGTCCGCCTGGTTCAGCCCGTACTGGACCTCTATGATGGCGAACACGCCGTCTCGCAGGCGGAATGCGGTGCCGGACGGGTCGCGCGCCTGGGAGAAGCCGCGGCCCGGGCCAGCCGGGTCGCCGTTGAACACCGCGGCGAGCAGGCTGGTGTCGTCGCGGGGGATATACTTCACCCGCACGCCGGGCGTGGCCAGCGGGTAGATCGGTCCGCCGGACGGCAAGTCGGCGCTGGGGAGGGTGGTCCAGCCAAAGGTGTGGTTCAGGAACAGGCCGGAATATTGGCTGATCATAAACTCCTGGTCGGCGGCGAGCTGGCCCACGCGGATGGCGAGCTTCTTGTCGAGCAGCACCTGCTCGTACCACAGCTCGAACAGCAGCGTGCCACGCACCGCTTCCAGGCCGCTGACCGTGTTCAGGTTGTTGCCGAGGTTGTTCAGGCTGAGGCCCCGGCCGTGGATCTGGTAGCCCGTGACGTTGAACGTGCCGCCCGTCAGGCCGAACGCCTTTTCCGCGTCGAGGCCGACGCCGAACTGGGTCAGCCCTTCATAGACCACGCCCTGCCGCACGCCGCCGCCGGGATTGCCGAACACCTCGCTGGTTTCCGTGAGGCCGAAGGTGATGCCGAGGTCCGCAAGGCGGGTGCGGGCGCCGCCGGGGTCGCCGAACAGGTTGGCGCGGTCCCAGATCCCTTTGGCCGCCTCCTCGCTGGGCTTGACGCCGGATTCGCCGCCGGGAGTGGCCTGCCGGCTTTCGGGCGCCCCAGGCTCGATGCGCTCGCTCGGCCCGGGCACGGCTTGCGCCGCCGGGCTTGCGCCGGTTTGGGCGAGAGTGGGGACGGACGCCAGGGCGCCCGCCACGGCGAGGGCAAGGACCGTGGCGGCCCGCCCCATGCCTGGCGCCGTCATTGCGTCATCCTCGGGCATTCCTGGCTTATCCATTCAGGTGCAGCCCTGATAGATGCAAATGAGAGTCGTTTGCAATAACCCTGGGGAGATGATCTCCGTGCCGCATCCCGCCCAAGCAGGCAAGTGCGGGCCGGCCACGACACCATGCGATGCGTTCCAGGAGCTTGCCGCTGGCCACAGAAGAGGACGTCATCGTTGCGGAAATGCCAGGAACGGAGCAAATCTCCACCCCTACGGCCTGTGCAAGCATATTCCCCTTAAGGTGCCCCTGTCCCTTGCAGTATCCAAAAAGCTGCTCCCAATTGCCGGGATCGGAACAGGGCGGCAGCCCGGCGGACACGGGCGGACCAGGGCTATGGCACTCGCAAGGATCAATCAAGTCACCGCCGCTGCGGCGCGGCTGGAGCAAGCGCCCGCACTGGCGGACTATGCGGGGTGGAGCACGCCAGACCTGTTGCGCGGCCTGCTGTGCCGGGTCTTTCCGCGGCGGACCGCGCTCGTGTCCTCCTTCGGGATCGAAGGCGCGGTGCTGCTGTATCTGGTGTTCCACATCGACCGTGCGGCGCCGGTGGTCCTCCTCGACACCGGCAAGCTGTTTCCCGAGACGCTGCGCCGCCGCGACGCGCGGACGGATCGGCTCGGCCCGTCGGACGTGCGATCGGTCAGGCCGGACGCAGGCACGCTGGCCTCCGCGGACCTGGCCGGCGCCCTGTGGCAGGGCTACCGCTCCCTCGGCTGCGCCCCATGCACGCGGCCCACGGCGCCCGGCGCCGACCCGCGCGCCGGGCGCTGGGCCAGGCGCGGCAAAACCGAGTGCGGCATCCATCGGCCGCATGCCCCCGCAACCGCCCCGTTCGCCCCCGCCCTGCCCATCGCAGCCCTGCCCATCCCAGCCC
>CAXUJE010000002.1:11403-51633 GCA_964251035.1 uncultured Acetobacteraceae bacterium | reverse complement strand
TGGGTGGAAGGTGGCGCGGGGGGCTTAAGGAGGTGGACGCTTTGCCGGCCAGACTCCACGGCTGTCACATCGGAAGGGCTACGTTGCGTGCCTTGCATCGCACGGCTGCCTGCCTTGCCCGGGTCACGCGCCAAGGGAGCGGCCATGATCGACGTTCGGCGGGCTGACCTGGGCGACAGCATGGTTGTGCAAAACCTGCTGAGCCAGCTTGGCTACGTCTTCGCCGTTGAGGACGTGCGGACACGTCTGAGCCTGTTCGCGAAACAGCCGGTCAACCCGGTTTTGCTTGCAACCGAGAATGGCAGAGCTGCCGGGATGATCGCCTTGCATTGGACAGTTATGCTTCATCACAGCAAGCCGGTTGCCCGGATTACGGCGTTGGTCGTGTCCGATGATGCGCGTGGGAGGGGCATTGGCCGCATTCTGGTCGATGCAGGGGCGGCCCTGGCACGACAGGCAGGCTGCGACTTTCTAGAACTTACAACGGCACTCCATCGGACTGATGCGCAGGCTTTCTATAAAGCTTTAGGCTTCACAGCTTCGTCTCTGTGTTTTCGCCGTACACTCAACGATGAGGCGGGTTCCTAGAATTGCTGCCGTTGCCAGCTTCTCCGACAACATCTCAAATCCTTGAGGTTCTACCGCTTTGCCCAGGAAGTTAGACAACCGCCCAAGTTCGGAGCCGGCTACTCTGACTGGGTGCCACCTTGATAGGCCTTGAGGCGTCAAGGGTAGCGCGCTACTTTCAAGCCACCTTGAGGAATAGCATCATGCCGCGGAAGGCCCAAACAGATGGCCTTGACAAGTTCCAACGCTACCGAGCATCCCGGCGGGCGAGCGGGATGAAGCTATTGCGCGTATGGGTTCCCGATCCCCATGCTCCCGGGTTTAAAGAAGAAGCCCGACGACAGGCGTCGGTCCTGCGCGGGGGTGCGGAGGAGTTGGAAGCGCTTGATTTCATAGAGGCGACGGCCGATTGGGTTGATGCCGGTTCGTGAAAAGAGGCGATTTGGTCACCCTCGCCGTGAGCGGCGACTACGGCAAGCCTCGCCCTGCTCTCGTTGTTCAATCGGACTTCTTGAATGAAACCGATAGCGTGCTGGTTTGCCTTTTGACCACCACGCTGCGTGATGCACCATTCTATCGACTCTCGCTACCTGCCGGAGAAGCGACCGGCCTCTGGGAAGTCTCCTATGTGATGGTGGACAAGATCATGGCTGTCCGCCGCGACCGATGCGGCATACCAATCGGCCGGGCGGACGATGCCGCTCTCCTGGCGCTCGGGCGGTTGCTTGCCTTTGTTGTCGGCATCGCCGACTGAAGACAGTTTTCCCCGACCTTCAATGCTCTCCGTTAGGCCGTCACTGCCCCAACGGCACCGCATTGCGCGGCATCTGGCCCGGCGGGGTCGCTTCGGGCGTTGGCGCAGGTGCGCCCGGCGCGCCTTCCAGGATCACGCCGCCGCCCTGATAGGCGCGGTTCGCCGCCGGGGTGAAGGGGCCGTGGTCAATCGCGCTTCCGCCCATATGGCCCTGGCGGGTGGACGCCGGGTGCGCTGGCCGCCGATGCGGGGCAGGCGGCGGCGAGACGTCCGGGGGCGTCGTTTGGGCGAGCACGGGTCCTGCCATCAGGGTGAGGGCCGCAGCAAACAGGGTGGTCGGGCGCATGGAGCCTCCATTCTTCGCGTAACGTATCAAACGACGTCTTGCCGGGCAGCGCAAGAAGAACTGCCGGTCCGGAGGGCGGGTGGCAGCGTCGTCCGCCATCCGTTCACCCTCGCAGCCGCCAGGCATGCTCCGCGTTCACCGCCCCGTCCGGCACCCGGCCCTGCGCCAGATCCCCCACCTGCCGCACCGTGTCGAACGCCTGGTGCTCCGCCGCCTCGGGCGTCAGGCCGCCGATGTGCGGCGTCGCGACCACGTCCGGGCGGCCGGCCAGGCTGGGCGTCGGCTTCTGGTCCGGCGCGCGGCCCACGTCCAGCGCGGCGCCGCCCAGGCGCCCGGCGTCCAGGGTGTCCCGCAACGCCGCCTCGTCCACCAGGCCGCCGCGGGACAGGTTGATGAAGAACGCGCCGCGCTTCATGCGGGCAAAGGCGGCGGCATTCATCAGGTTCTCGGTCTCCGCGGTGGCGAGCGCCAGGCAGGCGACGAAATCCGCCTCGGCCAGCAGCGTCGGGAACGGGACCGCGTGGAGCGCCGGGTCCGTCACCGCCGCATACGGGTCGGCCACCAGCACCCGCATGCCGAGCGCCGCGGCGACCGGCGCCAGGCTGCGGCCGATGGCGCCGTAGCCGATGATGCCGAGCGTGGCGCCTGCAAGCTGCCGCCCAGGCTTCGGCCGCGGCTCGATCCCCGCGCGGTAGTCCACCACGGCGCGCGACACGCCGCGGGCCAGGTCGACCATGAGGCCCACCGCCAACTCCGTCACCGCCGCGACGAAGCCCGGCGTCGCCCGCGTCACCAGCACGCCGTGGCGCGACGCCGCCGCCACGTCGATCGTGCTGATGTCCACCGCGACCCGGCACACCGCCAGCAGCCCGGGCAGCGCCGCGAACACCGGCGCCCCTACCGGCACCTGACGGTCCGCCACGATCACCTGCGCGTCGCCCGCGGCGGCAAGGAGGGCGTCCGGGTCGTCCAGCACGCGGCCCGTCGTGTTGAGCCGCACGTCCCCATGGCGGCGCAGCGCGGCCAAGGCGCGGTCGCCGTAGTAGTTCGCGAGCATATGCGGCGTGTGGGTCAGCAGGATGCGCATGGTGGCCGCAGCCTGGCAGACCCGGCGGTCGATTGCACGCGAAGCGCGCCGCAAGGCTTGCGGACGAGCAAGAACCGGCCGCAGGCCGCTCCGGATGCAGCGTTCCGGGAACTCAGCCCGCGCGCCGCGGCGCGGTGCTTCGTGTAGGCCGCGACGCGCTCCGGCCTCGTGCTGCTTGTCGCCGCGGCGGCGCAGGCGGTGGCGTTCACCCTGACCATCCAGCAGATCCCGCACGCGCTGGCGGACGCGATGGTCGCGCTGTCCCGCGGCCACGGCACCTGGGCGTCCATGCTGCTCAGCATCGGCATCCTGGTCGCCATGGGATCGGTGCTGGAGGGGCTGCGGCGCTGATCGTCTTCGGGCCGCTGCATTAGGAGGTGGTGCTGGTGGTCGCCATTGGGCATTGGCCTGTCCGCATTGAAGGCCGGTCCTGGCCAAAGAAGCTAAAGGCTTGCTATAGCCATCGCGACTGTGCCGGGAACCATCAATGGCATCCGGGTCCAACGCCACGATCATCAATGCTGCGGCAATCCAGGAAATGCTGATTTTCCCGAAGACCTACGGGCCAAACGGTTTCAAGGGTCTCCTGGATGATGTTCCCAACGAGCCGCCGCCTGCCGACGTTGTCGCGGCGCTGGAACGCCTGGAAACAGCAGTGGTCGATCCAACCCTGTTGACGGGCAGCCAGACTATCGCCTCGGTTGGGGCGCAAACGATCAGCGACCTGAACGACGTCTCGCGTTTTACTGTTGATGAACTGTCTGCCGCGAGCGGACCATACCATATCGGTGAGTCGGCGGTGGTCGAAAGCCTCATATACCCGAAGGAAGTCGCGAGCCTTCTAGCAGACGTCAAGCTGTTCACGCCTGCCAGCGAAAAGCCGCCGGTCACGGTGATCGATCCGCCGCCGCCCGCCAGCGGGGTGGAGCAGTACCTCGTCACCAACATGACGACCGGCGTATCGGATTGGCAGAACGGAGAGGCTTACGGCGGCCCGTTGACGAACATGCAGAACGAGTTCCTCGACATCACCGCGGACAACGTGAACATCACGGCGACCAAGCCGAACAACTTCATCCACACCGGGTCCGGCAACGACGCGATCGACCTCAGCTTATTCGAAGGAACCGGCAGCGGCACCAACGTCGTGGATGGCGGCGGCGGCTCCAACTTCGTGGTCGTCAGCGCCTTCGGCAACAGCGTCGATACCGTCTTCGTCGACGACCGCGCGGCTACCGCCGATGCTTGGACCACGGTGTCGAACTTCCACAAGGGCGACGCCGTCGCGATCTGGGGCGTGACGCCTTCGGTCGCATTGGACTGGGAGGATGGCCAGGGCGCGGACGGGTACACCGGCCTGACGCTGCACGCAACCGCGCCGGGCAAGCCCGTTGCCTCGCTCACCCTCGCGTCAGGGTATTTCAAGTACAGCAAGGCAGACCTCAGCAACGGCCGCCTGGCAGTGTCGTTCGGCAACGATCCCGCAAGCGGGAGCAGCTATATGCTGATCCAGGAGACGGCTAACTGAGGAACGCTTTCCGGGAGTTGATATGCGCCGGCAAGGGAGGCATCCTGCCGGAAAAGCTTACAACGCCAGGGGAAACCATCCGTGAAAACTCTGCTGCTCGCTGGCATTGTCGCCACGTCCGCGCTGTTCGGGTCCGCGCCGCGCCCGGCGCAGGCGCAGGAGCCGGTCATCCCGATCATCGTCAAGGACACCACCAGCTTCTATTGGCAGATCGTGCTGGCCGGCGCCCGCAAGGCCGGGCAGGACCTGCATGTAAAAGTGCCGGAACTCGGCGCGCAGAGCGAGAGCGACATCAGCGGCCAGATCTCGATCCTGGAGAACGCGGTCGCGGGCCAGCCCGCCGCCGTCGTCATCTCGCCGACGCAGTTCGCAGCCCTCGGCAAGCCCATCGACGCCGCGGCCAAGTCGGTCAAGGTCATCGGCATCGACAGCGGCGCCGACAGCAAGGCGTTCACCTCCTTCCTGACCACCGACAACGTGGCGGGCGGCCGGGCGGCGGCGGACGCGCTGGCCCAGGGCATCGGCGCCAAGAACGGCGGCAAGGTCGCAGGCGAGGTGGCGCTGATCACCTCCTTGCCCGGCGTCGGCTCGCTCGATCAGCGCGCCCAGGGCTTCAAGGAGCAGTTGGCGAAGTACCCGGGCCTGAAGCTCGTGGCCGACAAGGTGGCCGACGGCCAGGCGACCACGGCGCTCAACATCATGACCGACCTGCTCACCGCCAACACGGACCTGAAGGGTGTGTTCGCCTCCAACCTGATCATGGCGCAGGGTGCGGGCCAAGCGATCGGCGAGAACAAGCTGCAAAGTAAGATCGTGCTGATCGGCTTCGACAATGACGACAAGCTGGTGAAATTCCTGAGCGATGGGGTGATCTATGCGCTGATCGTCCAGGACCCATACCGCATGGGCTACGACGGCATCAAGACCGCGCTCGCCGCCAGCAAGGGCGAGAAGGTGCCGGCTTTCGTCGATACCGGGGTGAACACGGTCACCAAGGAGAACATGGCCAGCGCGCGCAGCCAGGAACTGCTGGCCCCGAAGGTGAATTGAGCGCGGCGCCATGCCGCCGCTGCTGGAACTCCGCCGCCTCGACAAGCGCTTCACCGGCACGCATGCCCTGCGGCAGGTGGACCTCGCGTTCGAGGCCGGCGAAATCCATGCCATCGTCGGCGAGAACGGGGCCGGCAAATCGACGCTCATAAAACTGCTGACCGGCGTGCACCTCAAGTCCGGGGGCGAGATCCTTTGGGAAGGCCGCCCCGTCGCGTTCGCCGGGCCGCAGGATGCCATGGCGCTCGGCATCAACGCGGTGCACCAGGAGGTCGTGCTGTGCCGGCACCTGACGGTCGCGGCCAACCTGTTCCTGGGCCACGAGCAGTCTAGCTGGGGCATCATGCGCAAGGCCCGCATGGAGCGGGAGGCGCAGCGCGTGCTGGACGGCCTCGGCTTCGCGATCCCTCCGGGCGTCGTGCTGTCCACCCTGACCATCGGCCAGCAGCAGCTCGTCGCGACCGCCCGCGCGGCGATGCGCGGCACCCGGTTCCTGATCTTCGACGAACCCACCGCCTACCTGACCCGGCAGGAAGCGGCGCAGCTTTTCACCCTGATCCGCCGGTTGAAGCGCCAGGGCGTGACGCTGGCCTACATCAGCCATCGGCTGGAAGAGGTGTTCGAGCTGGCCGACCGGGTCTCCATCCTGCGCGACGGGGCGCTGGTCAGCACGGAGCGGGTGGCGGACACCGATGAAGCGCGGCTGATCCGCGGCATGATCGCCCGCTCCATCGAGCAGATCTACCACAAGGACCCCGTGCCGCCCGGCCCGGAGCTGGTCGCGGCCGAGAACCTGTCCGGCCCGGGTTTCGAGGACATTTCGATCGATGTGCGCCGGGGCGAGATCGTCGGACTGTACGGCCTGATCGGCGCCGGGCGCAGCGAGTTCGCCCATGCGCTGTTCGGCCGCCACCCGCATACGGCCGGGCGCGTGCGGTGGGAGGGCCGGCCCGTCGCGATCCACTCGCCGCGGCAGGCCATCGCGCTCGGCATGGCGCTGGTGCCGGAAAGCCGGCGGGACCAGGGCTTGTGCCTGAACCTCGGCGTCTCGACCAACCTCAACCTTTCGATCTACGACCGGCTGACCCGGTGGCTCACCATCGACGCGCGGGCGGAGGCGCGGGCGGCGGACGCGCAGATCGGCGGGCTGCGCATCCGGACCGCCAGCCGCGCCACGCTGGCGCAATCGCTCTCAGGCGGCAACCAGCAGAAGGTCGTAGTGGGCAAGTGGCTGGCGCACGGCGCCCAGCTCTTCATCTTCGACGAGCCGACCGTGGGCGTCGATGTCGGCACCAAGGTCGAGATCTACCGCCTGTTCAGCGCCCTGCTGCAAGGGGGCGCCGGGATCATCCTGATCTCGTCTTATCTGCCGGAGGTGTACGAGTTGGCCGACCGGCTGCACGTGTTCCGCCGCGGCCGCCTCGTCGCCAGCTACGGCCATCACGAGGCCGGGGCGGAAGCCATCCTCACCCAAGCCATCGGCGCCTGACCGGGAGACTGGATCTTGAGCGACATCGCCGCCGACCAGGCCCGCCTCGACGCCGCCCGGCGGTCGCAGTCGCGCATCAACATCCTGCTCAGCCTGACCCTGCTCGGGCTTCTGGTGCTGCTCTGGGCGGTGCTTGCGCTCAGCACCCGCAACTTCCTGACTGCGATCAACGTCACCAACCTGATGCGGCAGGCCTACCTGGTGGCGATCCTGGCGGTCGGCCAAACCTTCGTCATCATCACCGCCGGCATCGACCTGTCGGTCGGCGCCGTCATCGGCTTCTGCAGCGTCATCCTGGCGCTGCTGCTCAAGGCGCAGGTGGCGATCCCCGTCGCGATCCTGCTCACGCTCGCGATGGGTGCGGCCATCGGCGCGTTCCACGGGTTCGGCATCGTGCAGCTCGGCCTGCCGCCGTTCATCATGACGCTGGCGACGCTGACCGCCTTGCGCGGCGCGGGTTTTCTCATCACCAACGGCAACACGATCTCCGGCCTGCCGGAGGCGTTCACCGCGTTCGCGCCGTCCAGTTTCCTGGGCGTGCCCAGCCTGTTCTGGATGGTGGTCGTGGTGGCCGTCCCGTCCTACGTGTTCCTGCACCACAGCCGCTGGGGCCGCTACCTGTTCGCCATCGGCAGCAACCCGGAGGCGGCGCGGCTGTCCGGCATCAACGTGCCGCGGATGACCTACGTCGCCTACATCCTGTCGGCGTTCCTGGCGGCGGTGGCGGCGGTGCTGACCACGTCCCGCCTGTCCATCGGGACGCAGAACACCGGGCAGGGCCTCGAACTGCAGGCCATCGCCGCGACCGTGATCGGCGGCACCAGCCTGTTCGGCGCGGTGGGCAGCGTCTATGGGCCGCTGCTCGGCAGCTTCCTGCTGACCACCATCGCCAACGGGGCGAACCTCTTGAACGTCAACCCGTTCTGGCAGCTCATCATCACCGGCGGGCTGATCATCCTGATCGTGTATTTCGACCAGCTCCGCCGTTGGCGCTAGATCGTGTAGTCGAAGCTGGCGTAGGACAACTCGCGCAGGATCTCGTCCGCGCTGCGGGACGGGTCGCCCACGGACGCCCTCCGGACGGTGCGGGCCGGCACGCCGGCGACGGTTGCCCCTGGCGGCACCGGGGTCAGCACGACGGAACCGGCCGCAATCCGCGCCTGCTCGCCGATTTCGATGTTGCCGAGGATCTTGGCCCCGGCGCCGATCATCACGCCGCGCCCGATCTTCGGGTGGCGGTCGCCGGAATCCTTCCCGGTCCCGCCCAGCGTGATGTCCTGCAGCAGCGAGACGTCATCCCCGATCACCGCGGTCTCCCCCACCACCAGCCCGGTGGCGTGATCGAGGAAAATGCCCTGGCCGATGCGCGCTGCGGGATGGATGTCCGTCTGGAAGACCTCCGAGGTGCGGCTTTGCAAGTACAGTGCGAAGTCCCGCTCGCCATTCCCCCACAGCCAATGCGTCAGCCGGTGCGCCTGCAAGGCGTGGAAGCCCTTGAAGTAGAGGAAGGGCTCGATCAGCCGCTCGCAGGCCGGGTCGCGGTCGAACACGGCATTGATGTCGGCCTTGAGGCCCAGGCTGATTTCAGGCGTGGCGCTGGCGGCGCGATGGAAGGCCTGCAGGATCAATGGCTGCGAGATCACGTCGTTTTTCAGCCGGCCAGCGATGCGGTGGAACATCGCGGCTTCGAAGCTCGGCTGATTGAGGATCGAGTCCAGGAACAGGGGCGCCAGCATGGGCGAGCGTGCATAGGCCTGCTCAGCCTCCAGCCGCAGTCGACGCCATAGTGCGTCCGAAAACGCAATGTCGTTTCCTGGCGCGACCAGCGCCAGGTGGCTCAGTCTCGAGTGCAATACCATGAAGTCTTGTCGCCCCAAATGTCCGGCCATCGTGTCCGGGTCGTTCCTCGCCACGACAGTTGACGGTTGGCGCATGGGCCAACAAGGGGCCTGACCCCGAAAACTTCCGGGATGACGGTCCGTGGCCGTTTGGACCCGGCGCCGTCTCTCAGCGCACGTGATGCACCGGCCCTTGCCCGATCACCGGCGTGGGCATCCCCTCCATCCGCGCCTTGAGCTGCAGCGCCAAGTACAGCGAGTAGTGCCGCGACTGGTGCAGGTTGCCGCCGTGGAACCACAGGCCGGGCTGCGCGGTCGGCTTCCACATGTTGCGCAGCTCGCCCTCCCAAGGCCCCGGGTCCTTCGTGGTGCCGGACCCCAGGCCCCAGCACTTGCCGACCCGGTCCGCCACCTCCTGCGACACGAGCTTCGCCACCCAGCCGTTCATCGATCCGTAGCCGGTGGCATAGACGATGAGGTCCGCCGGCAGCTCGCTGCCGTCGCTGAGCCGGACCGCGTTCTCGGTGATCTCCACGACGTCCACGCCGCTCCGCAGCTTGACGCGCCCGTCCGCCACCATCTCCGACGCGCCCACGTCGATGTAGTAGCCGGAGCCGCGGCGCAGGTACTTCATGAACAGGCCGGACCCGTCATCGCCCCAGTCGTGCATGAACCCGGCCTTCTCCAAGGCCGCGTAGAACGGCGCGTCCTGCTCGGCGATCTGCTGGTACACTGGGATTTGGAACTCGTGCATGACGCGGTACGGGATGGAGGCGAAGGTCATGTCCGCCTTGTCCGTCGTCATGCCGGACGCCACGGCCTCCTCGGAATACAGGCTGCCCAGGCCGAGCCGCATGAGGCTGTCGGATTTGACGATATGGGTGGAGGACCGCTGCACCATCGTCACGTCGGCGCCGTTCTCCCACAGGTCGGCGCAGATATCATGCGCCGAGTTGTTGGAGCCGATCACCACGCAGCGCTTCCCGGCCCACGCAGCGCCCCCGGGATGGCGGCTGCTGTGGTGCTGCGTGCCCTCGAAACGGTCCATGCCGGGGTAGTCCGGCAGGTTCGGCACGCCGGACACGCCGGTCGCCATCACCAGGTGCTTCGGGCGCAGCGTGACCGGCTGCCCGTCGCGCACGACGTCCACGACCCACTCCCCGGCGGCCTCGTCGTAGCGCGCACTGCTGGCTTCGGTGCGCGTCCAGTAGTTCAGCTCCATGACCTTGGTGTACATCTCCAGCCAGTCGCCGATCTTGTCCTTGGGCGAGAACACCGGCCAATGGTCGGGGAACGGCAGGTAGGGCAGGTGGTCGTACCAAACCGGGTCGTGCAAGCACAGCGACTTGTAGCGGTTGCGCCAGGCGTCACCGGGCCGGTCGTTCTTGTCGATGATGATGGCCGGAACGCCGAGCCGCCGGAGGCGTGCGCCCAGGCCGATGCCGCCCTGCCCGCCGCCGACCACCAGCACGTAGGGCTGCTTCGCGTAGCCCAGCTCGGCCTCCTCCTTCGCCCGGCGCTCCGCCCAGCTTCGGCGGCCCAATGTGCTGCCGTGCTCGGCGCCCATCTCCCGGGTGGGACCCCGGCGCTCCTCATGGCCTTTCAACTCGGTGATCGCGGTCAGCAGCGTCCAGCACTTGCCGTCTTTCAGCCGCAGGTGCCCGCGCCCGCGGGCGGCGTCCGTCTCGAAGCCGATCCACGCCTCGATCACGCCGTCGGCGCTGCTCGCCTCGCCCTCAACCGTCCAATGGCTTGGCCGCGTGCGCGGCAGCGAAGCGCGCAGCATGGCGGCGATGGCGTCCCGCCCCTCGAAGGTCTTGATGTTCCAACTGAAGGCCACGAGGTCCCGCCAGAAGCAGGTCTCGGCGAATTGCCCGGCCGCCTCCTCCGCGTCGCCGCGCGACAGGGCGTCCGCGAACCCGGAAAGCCAGAGCGCCGCCTTCTGCGACGCCGATTGGTCGAGCATGCCCGCATCCTCCATTCGCATTCTTGTTGGCCGCAGGCTATCGAGGGCGCCGTCCGCCCGTCAACGAAGGATCGCACCCCATGGCAACATACCCAGACCTGGCCGGCAAGGCCGTGCTCGTCACCGGCGGCGCGTCCGGCATCGGCGAGGCCATCGTCCGGCGCTTCGCGGCCCAGGGATCGCAGGTCGGCTTCCTCGACATCAAGGACGCGGAGGGCCGCGCCCTGGCCGAGGAATTGGGACCGGCCGTCCGCTACGCCCACGCCGACCTGACCGACATCGCCGCCCTGCGCGCCGCCATTGCCACGCTGCGCGACGCCATGGGGCCGATCGCCGTGCTGGTGAACAACGCCGCCCATGACGAGCGCCACCGCACGGAGGACGTGACCCCCGAGTACTGGGACGGCCGGATCGCAGTGAACCTGCGCCACCAGTTCTTCGCCGCGCAAGCCGTGCTGCCCGACATGAAGGCGGCCGGCGGCGGCGCCATCATCAACTTCGGCTCGGTCTCCTGGATGGTCGGCCAAGGCGGCATGGCGGCCTACACCGCGTCCAAGAGCGCCGTGCTCGGCCTGACCCGCTCGCTCGCCCGGGATTTCGGCCCGGACAACATCCGGGTCAACGCCATCGCCCCCGGCTGGATCATGACCCGGCGGCAGAAGGAGCTGTGGCTGACCCCGGAGGGCGAGCGGGAGCTGATGGACCGCCAGTGCCTCAAGCGCCAGCTCGTGCCGGACGAGATCGCCCGGGTCACGCTGTTCCTCGCCTCCGAGGAAGCGTCGGCCTGCACGAACCAGCATTACGTGGTGGACGGCGGCTGGGTGTGACGCGAAGCCGTCCGTCCCCGGCGGACCATGGTTGAAGCGTCTGCGGGCTGACGGGACGGCCCGCCGCGCATACGCCTGCGCCGCCAGCGCGGGTTGTGACGCCCAGTCAGCGCCTGCACGCTTCGGGCAGGTTATGACTGCGCCCTTCTGAGAGCTTCAAGGGACGTCCAAGCTGGCACGACCGGACACCGGATCGGGACCAGACCGGTTCGTCTGCCGCTTCATTTCTCACCCATAGATCGAACCGTTCAGGCACTAAGGCCCATAGCCGTTTCGATTCCCCTATGTAAATTATTGTATATATCGCAACAAAATAGGCATGCTTGGTCTGTTGTAGTTTAGTTATCGGGAAGCAAACCAAACATTACGGCTCCCACCATGCATCGTCAGTATGACTTGGGCAGTTCTGCGCCAGGCCATACGTTTTTGAGGTCTATACACGAATGGCCAAGTTTACATGGAACAAAGGCACCTCTGGTGATTGGGGGGCCGCCGCCAATTGGGCAGGCGGGGTGGTGCCGAACGACCCTGCCGCCGACGTGGTGATCGACGCGGCGCCGGCCAACGCCGATGGCTACTACAACGCGACCATCGCCGCCGGCACGAACATAACGGTGAACTCGCTGGACCTGGCCAACTCAAGCATCGGCCTGGAGGTTGACGGGACGCTGACCTTCGCTCCGGGTTCGAGCGGCGCGCTCGGGCGTGAGTTCCAGAGCAGCACGCTCACGGTCAACGGCGGCACGATCGTGAACGCCGGGCTGATGTTCACCTTTATCCAGACCCGGGGCGATGTCCAGTTCACCGGAGCCAACCCGATCTACATCGCGTGGGAGCTGCAGGTCCTGGACGGCACCGCGACGGTCGATACGTCCAGCATCGCCCAGTACGACGCGGCCAAGCACACCCTGTTCGACGGGGCGTTCGAGGCGTTGGGCGGCGGCCGGACGATCAACCTCGGCGGCAAGGCCGGCGGCCTCGCGGTGGACATCGAAAACCTCACCGGGCCAAAGGCCACGCCGACCCACAGCTACTGGACGCAGCTCATCTACGACGATCCAGGCTCGCAGATCAACGAGTGGAACGGCGCCAGCTACGTGTCCGTTGAATCCACGCTGAAACAGATCAGCAACGCGGCCTATGTCACCGTGCGAAACGGCCGCGACTACACCACGGCCAACACCTTGACCATCGGCAAGGACGGCGTGTTCGAGCAGGCCGGCGGCACGCTCAGCACCGGCGGCCTCACGCTGTTGGCCGGCGGCCTGCTGATGGGCGGCATCTCGCCAACCGATTCCGGTCCGAGCACGGGCCGGGTGGTGGTGAACGGCACGGTGGCCAACAACGGCCAGATCGTCTCGGAGGGGCCGGGAATGGCGTTCCGCGGCGCCCTGTCCGGCACCGGGCAGATCACCTTCAACCGCACCACCGTCCTGCCCGGCTTCGACACGCCCATCCCCGCGGCGGTCGCCGGAACGTTGGAAGTGGGCGACGTGGGCGCCGGCCAGACGGTGACGATGGTCGGCAACGACACCCTGATCCTCGACAAGCCCGCGGGCTTTGCCGGAACCATTGCGGGGTTTGCCGCCAACGACACGATCGTCGTCAACAGCGCCGCCGCGGTCATGGCCGCCAGCTATGCCGCCGGAGCCGCCGGCACCGGTACGCTGACCTTGAGCAGCGGCACGGCCGTCCTGGGCCGGCTCGCCCTTGCTGGGGACTTCTCCGGAGAAGCTTTCAAGGTCACGGCGGACGCCGTGGCTGGCAGCTATGACCTGACCGTGGCCGCAGCGCCGCCGCCCGTCGTCACGTCGCCCGTGGTCACCACGCCGCCGCCCGTTGTCACGCCGCCGCCCGTCGTCACGCCGCCTACGGTGGTCGTGCCCCTGCCGGTCGTGGCGCCGCCGGAGGCTGCCCGCTTCCTGCTCACCGACATGGCGACCGGCGTGTCGTCCACCGCCGCCGGCACGGCCTACAGCGGGCCGGTTGCCGGGCTGCAGTACCAATACATCAGCGTCAGCACCCACAACCTCAACATCGCGGCGACCGCACCCAACGCGTTCATCCATAGCGGGTCCGGCAACGACGCGATCGACGTGAGCAGGGCAGGGGGCAGCAATGTCCTGGATGGCTCGACCGGCTCCAACTACCTGGTCGGCGGCGCCGGGGGGGACACGTTCTTTGTCGATAGCCGCGTCGCGGCTGCCGATACCTGGAGCACGGTCGTTGGCTTCCATTCGGGTGATGCCGTCACGATCCTTGGCGTGACCGCCGCAAACACCGCCTTCGATTGGGAGGACAACCAGGGCGCAGCCGGGTCCACCGGACTGACGCTGCACGCGGTCGCGCCCGGCAAGCCGGTCGCGTCGGTCACGCTGGCCGGGTACAGCAAGGCCGACCTCGGCAACGGACGGCTGGGCATGTCGTTCAGCAGCGACCAAGGGGCAGGCGCCTATCTGTACATCCACGGAGGCTAAGCGGGCCTTTCCATTCCGGGCGGCCTGTTGCTAACGTGACCGGAGGGGCGGCTCAGACCCCGGGGAACGTTCGCGGAGGCCACCCATGAATCGTCGCCAGTTCAACGCCAGCCTGGCCGGAGCCGGCCTTGCCGCGGCCGCCCTCGCCGCCGGGGGGCGCCCGGCGGCGGCGCAGCAGAAGAAGCTGCTCGCCTTCGTCGTCAACGTGTCCGCGGACTTCTGGACCATCGCGCGCCGGGGCATCGAGAAAGCGAACAAGGAGCATCCCGAGTACGAGATGCAGATGATCATCCCGGCCCAGGCCAGCGCCGCCGACCAGCGCCGCATCCTGGACGAGCTGATCGCGCGCCAAGCCGCTGGCATTGCCATCTCCGCCATCAACCCGGCCAGCTCCACCGACGCGCTGAACCGCGCGGCGTCGCAGGCGCTGCTGTTCACCACGGACAGCGACGCGCCGGCCAGCAACCGGGTGGTGTACATCGGCACCGACAACGTCGATGCCGGCCGGGTGGCGGGCGCGCAGATGAAGAAGGCGCTGCCCAAAGGCGGCAAGGCCATGCTGTTCGTCGGCACCATGGACGCGGACAACGCCCGCGAGCGGGTGCAGGGCATCCGCGAGGCGCTGAAGGACGGCAACATCGAGATCATCGACATCCGTACCGACGACAGCGACTTCGCCCGCGCCAAGCGCAACGCGGAGGACACGCTGTCCCGCTACGCCGACCTCGGCCTGATGGTGGGGCTGTGGGCCTACAACACCCCGCAGATCTACCAGGCGGTGAAGCAGGCCGGGCGCGAGAAGACCGTGCAGGTCGTGGGCTTCGACGAGGACGCGCTGACGCTGCGCGGCGTGGCCGACGGGACCATCCACTCCACGGTGGTGCAGCAGCCGTTCGAGTTCGGCTACCAGTCCATGGTGGGCATGGTCCGCTACCTCGGCGGCGACAAGTCCTGGGTGCCCGCCAACAAGCAGATCATCGTGCCGACGCGCGTGATCGACAGCAGCAACGTGGCGGAGTTCCAGGGCTTCATGAAGCAGATCCTGCGCCCGAGCTGATGGGGTGCCCGCTTCGCTTCGCGATCGCCCCCCGCTTCTCGAACTCGACGGCATCAGCAAGAGCTACCCGGGCGTCAAGGCGCTGGACGGCGTGTCGCTCCGGCTTGGCCGGGGCGAGGTGCTTGGGCTGATCGGCGAGAACGGCGCCGGCAAGAGCACGCTGATGCGCGTGCTGGGCGGCGTCGTGCGTCCGGACGCGGGGCGCATCGGCCTGGGCGGGCGCGACCGCACGCATTTGACGGTGGCGGAAGCGCAGGCGGAGGGCGTCGCCTTCGTGCACCAGGAGCTGTCGATGTTCGACAACCTGGACGCCGCCGCCAACGTGCTGATCGGGCGGGAAAGCCTGCGGGCCGGGCCGCTGCGCCTGGTGGACCGCCGGGCCTGCCGGGCGCGCGTGGCGCCGCTGCTGGAGCGGCTGGGTGCGGACTTCGCGCCGGACGCCCCGGTGGCCCGGCTGTCCATCGCGCAGCGGCAGTTGGTCGAGATCGCCCGCGCCCTCTCCGTCGAGGCCCGCATCATCATCCTGGACGAGCCGACCAGCAGCCTCACGCTGTCCGAAACCGACCGGCTCTTGGCCATCGTCGCCGCCCTGCGCGCGTCAGGCACCGGGGTTATCTACATCACGCACCGGCTGGGCGAGGTGGTGTCCTGCGCCGACCGGGTGCTGTGCCTGCGCGACGGGCGGGTGGCCGGGGAGCTGCCGCGAGAGGCCATCGAGCACGCCGCCATGACCCGGCTGATGATCGGGCGCGACCTGCAGGCCCTGTATAGCCCGCCCTCCGCCCCGCCGGGCGGCGGCGGCCTCCAGGTGCAGGAGCTGGTCACGACGGCGTTCCCGGACCGCAGCGCCAGCCTGCACGCGCGGCCCGGCGAAATCCTGGGCCTCGCCGGGCTGGTCGGCTCCGGCCGCACGTCGCTGGCCCGCGCGCTGTTCGGCATCGAGCCGGCGCTCGGCGGCGGCATCCTTCTCGACGGCAAGCCCGTGCGGATCGGCTCGCCGCGGGACGCCATCGCGCAGGGGGTGTACCTGGTGCCGGAGGACCGCAAGCTCTCGGGCCTCGTGCTCGACATGTCCATCGCGCAGAACGTGACGTTGCCGGCGCTGGCCGGGCATTCGCGGATGGGGCTGATCAGCACAGTGTCCGAGGCGCAGGCCGGGGAGGCGCAGCGGGCGGCGCTGCGCATCAAGGCGCCCAGTGCGTCGGTGCACGCCGTCACGCTGTCGGGCGGCAACCAGCAGAAGGTCGTGCTGGGGCGCTGGCTGTCGCTCTCGCCCCGCGCCATCGTGTTCGACGAGCCGACCCGGGGCGTCGACGTCGGCGCCAAGGGCGAGATCTACGCGCTGATGCGCGGCCTGGCCGACCGCGGCGTGGCGGTCCTGATGATCAGCAGCGACATGGAGGAGGTCATCGGCGTGAGCGACCGAGTGGCGGTGATGCACGAGGGCCGGGTGGCCGGCACCCTCGGGCGTGGGGAACTGAGCGAGGCCGCGGTGCTGCGCCTGGCCATCGGTCAGGCGTCTTAAGTATGGGCAAGAAGGAGCTTGGCCTGTTCGTGCTCGTGCTGGTGATCGGCGCGATCACGACGGCGCTCAACCCGCGGTTCCTGTCGGCGGTGAACCTGCTGAACATGGCGAACCTGATCGGGCTGTTCGGGGTGTTCAGCATCGGGCAGGGCCTGGTCATCATCACCGGCGGCATCGACCTTTCGGTCGGCTCGGTGTTCGCGCTGCTCGGCGTCGTGTTCATCGACCTGCTGGCGAACCACGACGTGGCCTGGCCGCTGGCGCTGCTGCTGGTGCTGCTGGGCGGCCTGCTGATCGGGGCGGTGCACGGCGTGCTGGTCACGCGCGCCAAGCTGCAGCCCTTTGTCGTCACGCTTTGCGGCCTGCTGATCTACCGCGGCGCGGCGCGCTACTACACGGGCGATGCGACCATCGGCTTCGGCTACGCGGAAGGGCTGGACAGCCTGACCTGGCTCGCCTCCGGGCGCAGCTTCGGGGTGCCAAACCCGTTCCTCATCCTGGTGGTCGTGTCGGCGGTGATGGCGGTGGTGCTGCACCGCTCGGTGTTCGGGCGGTACCTGTTCGCCGTGGGGCGGAACGAGGAGGCGGCGCGCTATTCCGGCATCCGCACCGGGCTGGTGGTGGCCGGGGCGTATATCGTGAGCGGCGGGCTGGCCGGGTTGTCCACGGTGCTGCTGGTGTTCTACACCAACTCGGTGTCCCCTTCGGCGTTCGGCAGCTTCTACGAGCTGTACGCCATCGCCGCCGCGGTGCTGGGCGGCTGCTCGCTGCGGGGCGGCGAGGGCAGCGTCCTCGGCATCGTGCTCGGCACCGTGCTGCTGCAGATCCTGCAGAACCTGGTCAACATCCTGGGCATCCCGTCGTCGCTGAACTTTGCGGTGATGGGGGGCGTGATCCTGCTCGGCGCGCTGGCGGACCAGCAGCTTGCGCGCCGGGCGAAGCTGGGCGTGGTGGCCCGGGCCTGACCGGGCGCCAATTGTTCATTGCGTGCGCCCGCTCGGGCAGGCAAGCTGCACGGGCATACGCGGCGGCGACACGACCGCCCGGGCATGGGGAGAGGACAACGCCATGGACGACCAAGCGATCCCGCCGACGAACCGACGCGCCCTGCTGCTCGCGGCGATGGCCGCAGGCGCCAGCGCATCCCTGCTGGGCGGGATGGGGCCGGCGCTCGCCGAGGAGGTGGGCCGGTCGGAGAAACCGTTGAAGGCCGCATTTTCCAACGCGGGTCTCCAGGCGACTTGGTGCGCCCAAGGCAAGGCTGCGGCCGAGTACTGGGGCAAGCTCTTCAATGTGGACGTGACCTGGTTCGACGGCGAGCTGAACGCGACCCGGCAGCGCGGGGCCATCGACAACATGGCGTCGCAGCAATGGGACTTCGTCGCCATCCAGGCCTTCGGCATCGGCACCCTGGCCGCCCCGGTGCGCAAGATGATCGACGCCGGCGTGCCGGTCATCGACATGGACACGCTGATCGCGCCGCTCGACCAGGTGAACGTGCATTCGTTCCTGGCCCCTGACAATGAGTTCATGGGGGCATCCGTCACCCAGGCGCTGATGGAGTCCATCGGGGGCGAGGGCACCGTCATCATGACCCAGGGCGCCTTGGGCCACACCGGGGCGCAGGGCCGTGCCCGCGGGTTCGAGACGGTGATGAAACGCTTCCCCAAGGTGGAAGTGCTCGACACCACGCCGGGCGACTGGGACGTGACCAAGGTGGCGCGCATCTGGGACACCCACCTCACCAAGTATCCGAAGATCAGCGCGGCGTATTTCCACAATGACGACATGGCGCTGGCCGCCTACAACGTCATGAAGGCGCGCGGGCGCACCGACATCAAGATCGGCGGCTGCGACGCGATGCCGCCCGCCTTGGCAGCGGTCGCCGACGGGCGGATGCTGGCGACGGTGCGCAACCCGTCCTGCCGCATCCACGGCGGGGCGATCGTGGCGGGTGTCGCGGCGGCGGTGATGGGCGAGAAGACCGGGGAGGCCGGCATTCCCAAGAGCGTCATCACCGATGGGCCGGTCGTCACCAAGGCGAACGCGCCGGGCATGGCGTGGATGGAAAAGCACTTCCTGATCTGAGCGCCGGTGATCGGTGGCCCCCTGCTGGAGCTTTCCGGCATCGCCAAGCGCTTCGCGGGCGTCGCGGCGCTGAGCGGCGTGGATTTCACCCTGCGCGCCGGGGAGGTGCATGGCCTCGTTGGCGAGAACGGCGCGGGCAAGAGCACGCTGATGAAGATCATCGCCGGCGTGCACGCGGAGTATGAGGGGGAGATGCGGCTGGACGGCCGGCCGGTCCGCTTCCGCAGCGCCCGCGACGCGCGGGACGCCGGCATCGGCATGGTGCACCAGGAGCTTTCCACCGTGCCCGAGCTGTCGGTCGCCGAGAACGTGTTGCTGGGCGCGCAGCCGACGCGCCTGGGCGTCGTGTCCTGGCGGCGGATGCGGGCGCAGGCGCGGCGGCAGCTCGACGCGTTTGGTATCGACGTGGACCCGCGTGCCCCGGTCGGCTCCCTGCCGCTCGGCTTGCAGCAGATGGTGGAGCTGGCGCGCGTGCTGCTGTCCGGCGCCCGCATCATCATCCTGGACGAGCCGACCTCCGCGCTGTCGCCGCCGGAGGTGGAGCGGCTGTTCACCCTGCTGGCCCGGCTGCGCGAGACCGGGCGGAGCACCGTGTTCATCTCGCATTTCCTGGACGACGTGCTGCGCGTGTCGGACGAGGTGACGGTCTTTCGAAATGGCCGCCGGGTGGAGGGCGCGCGGGCGGATGAGGTGGACAAGGCTTGGCTGATCGAGCGCATGGTGGGCGCCGGGCACGAGCGGCTGGGCGAGAGCCACGCGGGCGAGATGCGGCTTGCAGACCGTTCGGCCGCGCCCGTGGTGATGGAGGCGGAAGGCCTCTCGGTGCCGGGGCTGTTCGAGGACGTGTCGCTTGCCGTCCATGCCGGGGAGGTGCTGGGCATCTACGGCTTCATGGGGTCGGGCCAGCTTGAGCTGGCGCGGGCGCTGTCCGGCAAGCTGCCGCTGGACCATGGCGCCGTGCGGGTGGACGGGCGCGCGGCGCGGCTCCGCGGCGGCACGCCGGCGGCCAAGCGGGCCGGCATCGCCTTCGTCCCGGAAAGCCGCCGCGCCATGCTGTTCGCGCAGGAGCCGGTGTACCGCAACGTCAGCATCGCCATCCTGGAGCGGATCGGCCGCGTCCTGCTGCGTCCTCGGGCCGAGCGGCGCATCGCCGAGGGCCACGTCCAGTCACTCGGCATCCGCCCAGCGGGGGTGGACCGCCCGGTGGGCCAGCTCTCCGGCGGCAACCAGCAGAAGGTCGCGCTGGCCCGCTGGCTCACCCATCTGCCGCGCGTGCTGCTCTTGAGCGAGCCGACGCGGGGCATGGACGTGGGGGCCAAGGACGACGTGGTGCGGATCGTGCGCGGCTTGCGCGACGCGGGCATCGGCGTCGTCGTCGTGTCCTCCGAGCCGGAAACCGTGCTGTCGCTGGCCGACCGCATCCTGGTGATGCGGCGCGGCGGCATCGCCCGGGAGTTCGCGGGGGAGCCGGTCAGCAAGGACCGCCTGCTCGCCGCCGCATGAATGAGGACACGATGACCGCATCCCTCGCCGCCCCGCGGCCCGCATCCCCCTGGGTCCGCCTGCGCGGGCAGCTCCGCAACCTGGCGCCGCTCGTGACGCTTGTGGCGCTGGTGGCGTTGTTCAGCGCCACCAGCCCATCGTTCGCGACCCTGTCCAACCTCAGCAACGTGCTGCAGCAGGTTTCGATCACCGCCATCATCGCGGTGGGCCTGACCTACGTGATCCTGTGCGCCGAGATCGACCTGAGCGTCGCGAGCGTCGCCAACGCGACCGGCATCCTGGTGGCCTTCCTGACCGTGCAGGACGCGAGCGTCAACATTCCCAACCTGCCGCTGCCGGGTTGGCTCGCGATCACGGGCGGATTGACGGGATGCCTGGCGCTCGGCGCCGTCACCGCGTTCGGCGTGACCCGCATCGGCATCCCGTCCTTCATCATGACGCTGGCGATGCTGCAGATCGGCAACGGCATCTGCGCCCTGCTGGTGCGCGGGCAGATCGCCTACAGCGTGCCGCCGGTGCTGCTGACGCTTGGCAGCGGCTCGGTTGGCCCGGTGCCGTGGATCGTGGTGGTGGCGGGGCTGGTGCTGCTGGTGGGGCACCTCGTGCTGACCTACACGCGGTTCGGGCGCTACGTGTACATGGTGGGCGGCAACCGGGAGGCGGCGGAGCATTCGGGCGTCGGCGTCAAGGCCGTGGTGGGCGCGGCGCTGCTGATCTGCGCGTTATGCTCCGGCGTGGCAGGGATGCTGGGCGTCGCGTATTTCGGCAGCGCGCAGCAGAACCAGTTCGACAACTACCTGCTCGACGCCATCTCCGCCGTGGTGGTGGGCGGCACCAGCCTGTTCGGCGGGCAGGGGGGCATCGGCAACACGATTGTCGGGCTGCTGGTGCTGGGCGTGCTGAACAACGGGCTGGACCATGTGCGGATGGACAGCTTCCTCAAGATCCTGATCCGCGGGCTGGTGCTGCTGCTGGCGCTGGTGGTGAACGTGTACGCGCAACGGCTGCGGGCGAAGTACCGGAGCGCAAGCGGGTAGTAGCCGCGCGTTACAGGTAAGCCGCCCCTGCCTCCTGCGCAAAGCGCACCGGATCGCCCTCCCATACGATGCGGGCGTGCTCCAGCACATACACCCGGTCGGCGTGGGGCAGGGCGAAGGTCACGTTCTGCTCGCCCAGCAGCACCGTGATCGGCGTCGTGGTGCGCAGCGTTTCCAGCGCGCGGCTGAGCTGTTCCAGGATCACCGGGGCGAGGCCCAACGTCGGCTCGTCGAGGATCAAGAGGCGCGGCTGCATCATCAGCGCGCGGGCAATCGCCAGCATCTGCTGCTCGCCGCCGGATAGGGTCGCCGCAAGCTGGCCCTGACGGGACTTCAGGATCGGGAACAGCTCGAACATGGAGCCGAGCAGCCGGGTGCGCTCCGCCTTGGGCAAGTGGGAGCCGCCGAGGTCCAGGTTCTCCCGCACGCTCATGGCGCCGAACAGCTCGCGGCTTTCCGGGCACTGCACGATGCCGCCGCGGGCGATGGCGGCGGCGCTTCGCCCGGCGAGCGGCTGGCCCTCCCAGGCGATGCGCCCGGCATAGGGCACGAGGCCGGAGACGGCGTTGAACAGCGTCGTCTTGCCCGCGCCGTTCAGCCCGACGACCGAGACGAACTCGCCTTCCCGCACGTGGATCGACACGCCCTCCAACGCCTGAGCCTTGCCGTACAGCACATCGACGCCCTCGACTTCGAGCAGCGGCGGCCCGGATTTCGCCGCGAGCGCCGGACGTGCCGCGGTCTCGATGGCGCCGCCCAGGTACACCCGGCGCACCTGCGGGTCCCGCATCACCTGCTCCGCCGTGCCCTCGGCGATGGGTTCGCCGAGGTACATCGCCAGCACGCGGTCCACCAGGGCGGCCACGCCCTTCACGTTGTGGTCCACCAGCAGGACGGCTTTGCCTTCCGCCCGGAAGCTCGCGATCAGGTCGGAGAACGCGCCGACCTCCCCCGAGGTCAGCCCGGCAAACGGCTCGTCGACCAGCACCACTTTCGGGTTGCGGCCGATGGCCTTGGCGAGTTCCAGCCGGCGTAGGTCGGCGAACGGCAGCGTGCCGGGCCGTCGGTCCAGGATCGCGCCCAAGCCGACCCGGTGGGCGATGGCGCGGGCGCGTTCCTCCACGTCCGGGTCGGCGAACAGCCGCAGCAGCGCGTCCGGCAAAAGCGCGAGCTTGATGTTCTCCAGCACCGTCTGCCGGTGCAGCGGGCGGGAGTGCTGGAACACGAGGCCGACGCCGTGCCGGGCGATGCGGTGGCTGGGCCAGCCGGCGACGTCCACGCCGCCGATCCGCACGGTGCCCGCGTCCGGACGCTCGATCCCCATGATGAGCTTCATCACCGTGGACTTGCCGGAGCCGTTGGGGCCGATCAGCCCGAGGATTTCGCCCGGCGCGATGTCGAGCGCCATGCCGCCGACCGCGACCAGCCCGCCGAACCGCTTGACCAGCCCCGAGACTTGCAGCAGCGCCGTATTGTCCAGGGTCGTCATTGCCGCTCCCGCATCAGGACGCCGAGCAGGCCGGACGGCACGAGCAGGATGGCGAGCAGGGCAACCGCCGACACGATAAAGGTGCTGAGTTGGCCCAAGGGGCGCAGCAGCTCGCCCGCTACGATCAGCACGGCCGCGCCGACCGCGGCGCCCAATATGGTGCGCCGCCCGCCCAGCACGGCGGCGATGATGACCTGCACGCCGACCGCGATGTCGATCACGGTGCCGGGCGAGGCAGTGCCCAGGTAGAACACCAGCATCGCCCCGGCCAGCCCGCTGAACAGCGCGCTGACGCAGAAGGCGGCGAGCTTGTGCTTGGCGACGTTGAAGCCGAGCGCCTGCGCCTCCACCGGGTCCTGCCCGCAGGCTTGCAGGATCAGCCCCAAAGCGGAGCGCGACAGGCCGAATAGGATGAGGCCGCTGACCGCCATGAAGCCGAGCGCGATGTAGTAGTTGATGGTCTCGTCAACCGACATCACGTCGGGGATGGTGAGGCCGATCTCGCCGCCGCTATACTGCGCGAACACCGTCACCATCTGCTGCAACAAGAGGACGGCGACCAAGGTGATCAGCCCGAAATACGGCCCGCTCAGCCGCAGCGCCGGCACCGCCAGCAGTAGCCCGCCCGCGACGGCCAGCGCCGCGCCGAACAGCACGCAGACCGGGATGGGCAGGCCCCCCTCGCTGTTCAGGATGCCGGCCCCATAGGCGCCGAGGCCGACGAGGAACGTCGGGCCGAAGTTCACCTCGCCTGCGAAGCCGAACAGCAGGTCCCACGCCATGGCGAACACGCCGAAGTAATAGGCCAGCGTCAGCAGCCCCAGCACGTAGCCGGACACGCCGAGCGGCAGCACGGCGGTGACCGCGAGCACCAGCATGGCGGCCCAAAACAGCCGCGAGCGCAGCAGGCCCCGCATCAACGCCGCCCCAGCAGGCCCTGGGGCCGCAAGTACACCACGACCACCAGCAGCAGCAGCGCCGGGATGGTGCGGAGCGAGGGCGAGATCAGGTAGGCGGTGATCGTCTCCAAATAGCCGACCGCGTAGGCTGCCAGCAGCGAGCCGGCCACGCTGCCCAAGCCCCCCAGCACGACGATCGAGAAGGCGGAGGCGGTCAGCGTGCCCGCGTTCTCCGACGACACGCCGAGGAAGGCGCCCAGCAGCACCCCCGCCGTGCCGGCCAGCACGCCGTAGATCGCCCAGACCAGCAGGTAGATGCGCTGCAGCTCGAACCCGAGCAGCGTCAGGCCGCGCGGGTTGATGGACGCCGCCAGCAGCGCCTTGCCGGCGCGCGTCCGGTTGACCAGCAGCCACAGCAGCCCGATGGCGGCCCAGCACAGCACGGCGGTCAGGATCTCGTTGGTCGGCGTCCGCACCCCGCCCATCACCGTGACCCCGGCAATCAGCGGGCGCACGGTGTGCGGGCTGGTGGTGGTGAAGTAGGCGACGGCCTCCTGGATCATGATGCCCCAGAGCAGCGTGCCGGTGAGGACGAAGATCTCCTTCTCCTCGGACGGAATGGCAGGCGACCGCTGGATCGGGCGCACCACCAGGAGGTAGGTCGCGAACGCCATGGCGATGCCGGCCAGCAGCCCGGCGGCGGCGCCCCCATAGGCACCGACCTGGTCCGCCAGCAGCCACGCCACCACCGCAGCGACCAGCAGGATGCCGCCATGCGCCAGGTTCAGCACGCCCGACACGCCGAACAGCAGGGTGAAGCCGATGGCGCCTAGGCCATACAGCGCGCTGACCGCGAAGCCGTCGATGAGGATCTGGAGGCCGAGCACCTCGCAGCGCCTGGTTTAGTTCGCCACCTTCACGAAACCCGGGAAGCGCAGCGTGCCGGTCGCGACGGCGGGCGGCCAGACCGCCACCTGCTTGCCGTCCTGCCATTGCACGACCAGGCCGCTCACGGTGTCCGGCCCGTACTTGATGGCGTGGGTGAACGGGGCGTCCTTGCCGAAGAACTGGACGCGCCCGACCGTGCCCTCGTAGTCCGCGGCCTCCAGCGCCGCCACCATCTTGTCGGGATCGGTGCCGCCGGAGCGGCGCACGGCGTCGGCGATGAGGTACACGTCGTCATAGGCGGTGTAGCCGGAATAGGCCGGGCTGATGCCGTACTTCTTCATGTAGGCGTTGGCGAACGGGATCGTCTTCGGCGTGCTGGCGACCGTATCGACCGCGACCAACTGCAGCACCACGCCCTCCGTCGCGCCGTTGGTGTCCTTCCAGAACGTGCTGGACGTGGCCTGGGACGAGATGCCGAACATCGGGATCGGCACCTGCTGGTTGGCCCATTGCACCGTCGGCTGCACGCCGACATGGCTGATGCCGGTCACGATCACGTCGGGCTTCTTGCCCTCGATGCCGTTGAAGATCGGGGTGAAGTCCGTGGTGTCCGGCGACATCCGGATGTGGTCCAGCACCGTGAGGCCGGACTTCGGCAAGCAGGCCATGTAGCCGGCGTCGAGCGGCGTGGTCCAGGCAGCGTCCTCGCTCATGATCACCGCGGTCTTCATCTTGAGCTTGCTGCCTGTCAGCAGGTCCTTCGCCGCGTCGCACACCGACTGCGCCAGGAACGCCGAGGGCAGGTAGCCATGGAAGAAGTACTTCAGGTGGTCATAGTCGCCATGGATGCGCTTGGAGATGTCGTCGCTCGCGGCGCCCGGCGTGATGGTGGGGATCTTCAGCCGCCCGGCCCAGGGTTCCAGCGCCAGCGCCACCTCGCTGGTGTAGGTGGCGATCACCGCGTGCACCTTGTCCTGGTTGGCCGCGCGCTGGAAGGCGCGCACCGCGTCGGCGGCGGAGTTGTGGTCGTCGTAGGCGACGATCTCGATGGTGCGCCCGTCCACCCCGCCATGGGCGTTGATCTCGTCCGCCGCGACCTGGGCGGCGTTCGGGATGGCGATGCCGCTGATGGCGGAGTTCTCGGCGATCACGCCGATGCGGATCGGGTCGGCGGCGGAGGCGGTGCCGGGCAGGCCGAAGGCGAGGGTGAGGGCGAACACGGGGGCGGGCAGCAGGCGGCGCATCGGCATGAAACGTCTCTCCTTGGGTTCGGCGCTGGCCGCCGTTGCGCCAAGGTTTAATGCTTCGCCGCGCAGGAGTAAACGCGGCCGCCGCGGATGCGGGCTCACGAGGCATGGCTTTGGCCGGGCGGTGCTGGCCGCCAGTTCGGAACCGGTTATCCTGTCCTTGCAGACGACCGGAAGGGCTTGGGATGGAAGCAGAGTTGGAGGATGGCGCCATGTTGCCCCGGTTGGTCCCGTTGGAGGGCTGCTCCAACCTCCGGGATCTCGGCGGCTACCGCACGGCGGACGGGCGGCGGGTGCGGATGGGCCTTGTGTTCCGCAGCGCGTCCCTGGCGAACCTGACGGACGCGGACCTGGCCCGGTTCGGCACGCTCGGCATCCGCACCGTCTGCGACCTGCGCGGCGTGCGGGAGAGCGAGCGCGCCCCGTCCCGTCTGCCCGGCGCCGACGCGCCCGACGTGGTGCCGCTTCCGATCGAGCCGCGGGTCGGCGCCTCGCTCCGCGACCTGCTCCGGCGGGAGGCGGCGACGGGGGAGGACACCTACGCCTTGCTGCAGGCCGCCTACTCGGCCTACGCGGGCGAACACCTGCCGCGCTACCGCACGCTGTTCGCGCTTTTGCTGGAAGGACGGCTGCCGCTGCTGTTCCACTGCTCGGCGGGCAAGGACCGCACCGGCTTCGGCGCGGCCTTGCTGCTGACCACGCTCGGCGTGCCGCGAGACACGGTAATGGCTGACTACCTCGCCACCAACCGGATTTGGCGGCGCGAGCACGCCTTGCCGCCCGACACGCCCGAAGCGGTGCGCGACACCTTGCTGGCTGCGCACCGCCCGCTGCTGGAAGGCGCGTTGGACCAAGCGGTCGAGGGCTACGGTTCTCTGGAACGGCTGCTTGAGGACGGGCTTGGCCTCGATGCAGCCCGGCTGCAGGCGCTGCACGGCATGCTGCTGGAATAGCCCATGCTGGCAGGCCTGCGCGACCACTACCGGCTGGCCATGCTCAGCGCCTGAGCGGCATCGCCAGCGAGCACGGTATTGCCGCCGACAACCGACAGCGCGCTGGCGGGCACCCGGGCTTCGTGGCTGCCCTCCTGGAAGTAGGAACCGACCATGATGACCGCGGTCCGGCCGCCATCCTCCAACTTGCGGACGCTGCCGATCCGGTTGCCTTTCAGGTCATAAAGCCAGCGTCCAACCGCGCTCGATGCGATGGAATAGGACGCGGTCGGGCCAGGCATCGGGCCAATTGCCGGCTGCGCCAAGGCCGCGCCGCCGAACGTGAAGGCAATCGAGGCAATAAGGCTGAGCATACGTGTATTCATGGTCTTAGCTTTCTGGTTGCAGCGCCCGGACGGGAACGGTCCGGGACGCATCGCGATCTGTAGAGGCCGGGGGAGGTTAGCCGCCTGGAGCATGCTGCCGCGCCGCAAAGGCCGTGGACCGCTGGGCATGGGCCACCGTCCAGTTGCGGAGCCGGGTTGCCTGCGCGTAAGCAACCGTCTCGCCCTCGGGATGCGCAGGGAGAGAGCTGGCGGTCTGCGCAACGCCCTGGCTATCGTTGGCCGGCAGCATGTTGCTGGCGCGGCGCGGCAGGCTGCCGTTGTCCTCGCCAGCGGGTGCAGGCGTCAGGCCCAGGCCGGAGGCAGCGGTGGTTTCGGGAAGAAAGGGTCCCATAGCGTAAACTCCTGCGGCGGGTCCTCCCACCGGATCGAGGCGGCGTCGTCCGTTCAGGAGCGCGTCGTCGGCCCTAGGTATGGACACGGCGGGACAGCCGGGTTAGCGGCCCGGCCAGCATGATATTCATGCGCAAAAGTATGGGTTTCCGCTGTGCCGCCGTTGGCGGCTTGGCCCGCAGGAAGGGCTGGGCTTGTCCGGGCGGCTACTCGCCCAACAGGTGCAGCACAACCTCGCGGCGGTGCGGGCGGCGGCGATGCTCGAACAGGTACACGCCTTGCCAGGTGCCCAGCACCGGGACGCCGCCCGCCACCGGGATCGACAGTTGCGTCTGGGTCAGCATGGCGCGCAGGTGCGCCGGCATGTCGTCCGGCCCCTCGTCGTTGTGGGCGTAGCGTGCGGGGTCCTCGGGCGCGAGGGCCTCGAAGAAGCGGGTGATGTCCTCCCGCACGGCCGGGTCGGCGTTCTCCTGCACGGTCAGGGAAGCCGAGGTGTGGCGGCACCACAGCGTGAGCAGGCCGGTGCCGATGTCCTGGGCCGCGGTCCAGGCGAGGACCTCGCGGGTGATCTCGACCAGGCCCTTGCCGTGCGTCGCGACTGCCAGCCGATGCAGCGCCTGGCGCATCGGCGGCCGGCTGCCTGGGTCGTCCGCCATGCCTTGCCGCGCCTAGCCTTTGGCGGACGCCTTGGCGTCGTGCTTCGCGGCGCGTGCCGCCTCCTCCGACGCGGCCTCGGCCTTCCGGTCCGCAGCCTCTTGGGCGTGATGGCGGTACTGCTCCAGCGCCTGCAGCGCGTGCCGGTTCGCCACCGCCTCCGCCTCCGCCGCGGTGGTGGCCAGGTGCTCGGACTTTTCGAAGTTGCCCGACGCGCAATGCTTGGCAGCCTCGTGGTGCATCTTGGCCGCCACTTCGAACTGGTGCGCGGCGTCCTCGTGGTGCTTGGCCGTGGTTGCCTTGATGTCGTCCATCGCGAGTTCTCCTCCAGGTGGGCAGGCCGTTCGCCCGGCCCCATGTGGCGGCCATCATACCGGCAAGCCGTCCCGTTGCCCACGCCCCCGGATGGCGTCCCAGGACGGCGGCTCGCCCGGAAGCCTCAACGGCATGGGCCGCGCACTTAAACTTGTCTTACCGGCATGGCCGCAACCGTGGCATTGGCGAGTGAATGCCTTTCACATCGGGGAGGTCCCAAACGTCGTGCCCTACGTCACGGCACCAAGATGGCGGCGCGGCCCGGAAGGCAGGCTGCTGGCCGACGTGGGCGAGTTCCGCCTGGAGGCGCATGCCGGCCTGGGACGGCTGCGGACGGCCCGCTTCACGGTGCTGCGGCGGCAGTATGGGCAAGGCAGCCTGTTTGCCTTGGTTGGCTCTGGCACAGCACCCAGCCTGTTTGCGGCAATGCGCGCCGCCGAGAAGGTTGCGGGGCGGTTCCTATGACCGGACCCTTTGCACGCCCCGCGCATCATGGCGGAGGTGAAGTAGGCGGGACACCGCACGATGTTCTGGCTTGCGTTCCCCATGAAGTCGGCGACATCGTGGCAAAGGCAGGACATGAAGGTCGAGCATGCTTGATTTCACGAACGGGATGAGCGTCCCGGGCAGCGGCGGCGGCCCACACGGCTCAAGGATGGACGCGATGAGCGCGCTGCTGGCCCGCAACTGGTGGGCCATGGCGCTGCGCGGCGCGTTTGCCATCCTTTTTGGCTTGGCGGCGCTGGTCCTTCCTTTCACGACCCTGGCATCGCTCGTGCTGCTGTTCGCCGTTTACATGCTGGCGGATGGCGTGTTCGCCATCGTGGCCGGGGTCCGCGCCGCAGCACGGCACGAGCGCTGGGGCTTGCTGGTCCTGGAAGGCGCCGTCGATTTGGCGGCGGGTGCTGCTGCCCTGCTGGTGCCGGGCTTGACCGTGCTGGTCGTGGTGACACTGCTTGGCATCTGGTCGGTCGTCACCGGGGCGTTGATGCTGGCGGCTGCGTGGCGCCTGCACGGCGGGCACGGGCGCTGGCTGCTTGCGCTGTCCGGCCTGGTTTCGCTGGCCTGGGGCATCGTGCTATGGATGTCGCCCATCGCGGGCGCGCTGGTTCTGACTTGGTGGCTGGGCGGCTATGCGCTGGTGTTCGGGGCGCTGCTGCTTGTGCTTGCGTTCAACCTGCGCGGACGACGGGACGGCTCGCTGCCGGCTGGGCGCGCCTTGACCTGACGGCGCCTGCGCGCCAGGTCAGGGGCAAGGCCGGGTAAGCACCGTCATCCTCCCTACACAGGCACCGGCGCGCAATGCGCCGGCAGCCTTGCCTCCGTAGTCGCGGCTTTGTGTTACTGGGTGGCGCCGCTCCGTGCGGCGGTGCTGCCAGTCGGGTGGGCACCCGGCGGAGTCGTGCCAACGGCCGCTCGGCCGGAAGCAGCGCCCGGCATGCCCGCGCTCGACGTTGCATCGGCCTGCTGCCCGGTGTTGCCCTTGTAATCGAGCCACACCTGGACCGGCTGTCCGTCCCTCGTCGCCGTGCCGCGCCAGACGCCGCCGCTGTCCTTGGTCAAGGCGCTGACCCCTTGATAGCCGTTGCGCTCCAACCGGCGCCGGGCCTGGTTCTGGGTGAAGCTGCTGCTGCCGCGGGCGGGCTGTGGCGCGTTGGCGCTGGTTGTCGTGACCGCCTGGTTGCGGTCGCCGCTGGCGGCGGCGGTGCCGGAGTTGCGCCCGGTCAGGCCCGTGTTGGGCGTGACGCCGGTGTTGGGATTGACGCCGGGCATTGGCGCGACCGACGTGGCGCCCGGCGCCGTGTTCCCCGGCGTCGTGGCGGTGCTCTGGGCCATTGCCGTACCGGCCAGCAGCGTTGCCGCCAGCGCAAGCGAGATGCGGGTCATAATGAAACTCCTTTGCTCAGTGCTGTGATACGCAGCAGAACGCCGGGGGGAGCCAGGCGGCTCCCCCCTTGGTGCGGCAGCGGCGCAGACTACTTGCGCTCTGGGTTGGCGCCGCTGATGTTGGTGCCCAGCGTCTTGTCCACCGCGCGGCTCGCCATCGTGCCCGGCGGGTTGCTGCCAGTGCCGTCCGGGGCATCGGCGCCCGGGTTGGTGCCGCTCACGTTGGTGTTCAGCGCCCGGTCGACCGACCCCGCCGCACCCGTTCCCGTGGTGGCCGCGCCAGTGGTCGTGCCGCCGGTGATCCCGGTGCCGGTGGGCGCGGCACCGGCGCGGCTGGCGGCGCTATCCTCGACCTCGACCTCCGTCTTGCGCACGGTGTCGCGGACGGTCTCGACCCGGTCCGCCGCCTCCTTGCGCACCCCGATCTCCTCGACGATGCGGACGTCCTTGGCGACGACCGCCTCCTCGCTGGTGGCGCGCGCCTCGATGGTGCGTTCCTGGAAAGCGGCCAGGTCGGCGTCGGTCGCGGCACGGTCCACCGGGTGGCGCTCAACCGTGACCCGCTCCTGGTGCAGGGTCACGTTCGCCTCGACCGGCGTTTCGACCACATAGGAGCGGACCCGCACCCGGCCGCCCTCGACGGCGCGTTTGCCGACCACCAGCTTTTCCTCGACGACCTGGATCGCCTCGTCCTGGCCGGCTGCGGGCACCGCGCCCGCCGTGGCGCTACGCAGACTGTCATGGGCACCAGCGTTGTAGCCGGTCCAGCCGGACTTGCGCCACTCGGTTTCCTGCGCGTCCAGATCCATGGCGCCGGCATGCTCCAGGATGTCCGACGCGCGCCCGATCTGGCCCTCGTCCACCTTGACATTCAGCAGGATGGCGCCGCGGCGCATGCCCTCGGCATAGGCGTAGCGGTCCTCCTCCGGCAGCATCAGGCTCTTGAGCGACGCGAAGAAGCCCTTCTCCTCGTAAGGGCGTGCCGGGTCGTAGCCGGCGTCGGTCACGCCGGCCCCAGGGTTGGTCTGGACCGTCGAACGGTCCACCCCAAGCTCGCTTGCGAGCGTTTGCTCGGCGCGCTCAGCCTCGCCGCGGGTTTTGAACATGGCCGTCAGGGTGCGTGTCGCCATTGGTCGTCTCCTTCAATGTGGTTACAAGCTAAGGCCACAAGCCGACTTGGCTGCAGGCCAAGGTCGTCAAGTCCGGTTTTCGCTGAGACTGGTTTTCTCCGCGCTTGATGTTAGAAGCCATTACACGCGAGGCCCGTCTGGGTGCCGTGCCACTGGTATCACGATTCCGTGTGCCCAGGCGTTCAGCGGACAGCGGGCCAGCTTGGCGAGGGGTGGCCCTTCTACGCTGCGGCCACCGCGTCGGCTTTCTTGGCGCCTCGGCGGCCCGGCGCCTGTTCAGGCCCGGTCGTGGTGTCGCGCGCCGTCTGCTGCTCCGTTTCCGCGTTCAGCTCGGCGCCGATCAGCACGATCGTGGCGGACAGCCAGATCCAGGTCAGGAAGCCGACCACGGCGCCGAGCGAGCCGTAGGTCTTGTTGTAGCTGCCGAAATGGCTGACGTAGTAAGAGAAGGCGATCGAGCCGACCACCCAGGCCACGGCCGCGAAGCCGCCGCCCCAACTGACCCATTGCCAGCGCGCACGTTCCCGGCTCGGCCCGAACCGGTAGATGCACGCGAGCAAGGCCGCGAGGGCAACCAGCATCAGCGGCCAGCGCAGGATGCGCAGCAGCGGGTCGGCGACGCCGCCCAAACCGACGAAGCTGAGCACGATAGGTACCGCCACGACGGCCGCCATCGCCAGCAGCACGAAGACGATGCCGCCCAGGGTGAAGGCGAGCGTGACCGCCGTGCGGAGCAGGAAGCCGCGCTTCTCGGTTTCGGCATAGACCACGTTCAGCGCGTCGAACAGCGCCTTGGTGCCCTGGTTCGCGCTCCATAGGGAGGTGGCCAGCCCGAGCAGGGCGGCGAAGCCCAGCGCCTTGCTGCCGTTCGCGGTGAGGCTGTGCACCTGGTCGCTGATGATCTGCATGCCACCGCCGGGCACCACGCCGGACAGGGCGTCCAGGTTGTTCGAGATGGTGGCCGGGTCGGCGACGAGGCCGTAGAGGGAGACGGTGGCGGCCAGCGCGGGAAAGAAGGCCAGCAGGGCGTAGAAGGTGATGCCGGCCGCTTCCGTCAGCAGCCGGTCGCTGGAAATCTTGGCGGCGACCCGCTTCGCGATGGCCCACCAGCCGCGGGCCGGGATGTCCGACGGCTTGGCGGCGTCATGCCCGGGCGGGGCCTGTCCGGCGCTGCCCGGCCGCTTTGTCGCACCGGCGGGCTGACGGCCGGCAGATACCGGCGCCTCCGCCCGGCCCGAGAAGGCTGCGACCGAGAGGCTGGCCACGGCCAGGGCGGTGAACAGCATGGAGACGGGGTCGCGTTTCATGGCTCGATGCCTTTCCGTTCACATGCGCGGCGTTCCGGCAGGCCCCATGCGGCGCGACACCGGACGACTTGACGGAACCTGCGCCTACAACCTCCCGCGCCGCGGCAGGTTGCACCCTCGTGCGCAATGCCGCGTGTGGCGCGCCTCAGCGGCGCGGGCTGTTCTGCCGCGGCTTCTTCTCGGACAGTTCAGGCTCGGGCGCCATTCTCAGCGAAACCTGGAGCAGGGCCGCGCGGGAGGACACGTCGAGCCGCCGGTAGGCGCGCAGCAACGCCTCCTCGTCCCCGGCCAGCAGGCCCAGGCTGCCCTGCTCCTCCTCCAGGTACTCCGCCGGCACCGGCGTGTCCGGGTCGAGGCCGACCAGGTAGGACACCGAGGTCGCCAGCGCGTCCGCCAGCTTGACCAGGCGCTGGCCGCGCGGCGGCGGCAGCTTGCCGTCCAGCAGCCGGGCGATGAAGTCGGCGGGAAGCCCGGCGGCCCGCGCCGCATACTCGGGCGAAAGGCCGAGGCGGTCGAGGCGCCCCTGGACCCGTTCCGCGAACTGCTCTGCCTCCTCGCCGCTCAACTCCATGTCTCCATCCCATGCGCTGCGCCGTTTCAAGCGGCGGGGCCCCATCGTCCAGTTTTGTAACTGGCCTTCGCCTCCGTCAGATGGGAAGGTCGCGGACGTTTGGAGGCAACAGGTGACGGTACCACTGCGAATTGCAATCGTCGGCGGCGGCATCGGCGGCCTGACGCTGGCGCTCGCGCTGCGGCAACGCGGCCTGGCGGCGGACGTGTTCGAGCAAGCGGCGCAACTGGCCGAGATCGGCGCGGCGGTGGCGCTGTCCGCCAACTCGACCCGGGAGCTGCGCCGCCGGGGCGTGCTGGACGCGGTCGCCGCCGCCTCCACCGAGCCGACCGAGCTGATCTACCGCAGTTGGCGGGACGGCCAGCGCATCGCCGCGCACCCCGTGCGGAACGGCCGGCAATACCAGGAGCGGTTCGGCGCGCCGTACTACGGCATCCACCGGGCCGACCTGCAGCGCGTCCTGAGCACAGCGCTGGGCGGCGCCGGGCTGCACCTCGGGCACCGGCTGCACGGCATGGCCGACCGGGGCGACGCCGTCACGCTCGGCTTCGAGAATGGCCGAACCGTGGAGGCGGACTTGGTGATCGGGGCTGACGGCGTGCGCTCGGTCATCCGCGATTGGGTGACGGGTGGGGAGGGTGTGGCCTATTCCGGCACCAGCGCGTTCCGCGGCATCGTGCCGGCCCGGCGGCTGCCGACGCTCCCCGACCCGCAGGCGATCCAGTTCTGGATGGGGCCGAACGCCCACCTGCTGCACTACGCCATCGGCGGCGGGGGGGAGGACGTCAACTACTTCGCGGTGGTCGAAGGCCCGGCAACCTGGGAGGAGGGCGGTTCGGTGGCCGAGATCGCGCCGGGCCAGGCGCTGGACGCCTTCAAGGGCTGGCACCCGGCGGTTACGGAGATGATCGCCGCGGCGCCGCACCACAAGCTTTGGGGATTGTTCGTGGTGCGGCCCCTGCTGCGCTGGCATCGCGGCCGGGCGGTGCTGCTGGGCGACTCCGCGCATGCCATGGTGCCGCACCACGGCCAGGGCGCCAACACGACGATCGAGGACGCGATCACCCTGGCCGAGCTGCTGGCCGCCGCGGCGGCGGACGGCTTGGATGCCACCCTGGCGCAGTACCAGGCGCTGCGGCGGGCGCGAACCCGAAAGATCCAGCGCAGCTCCTGGGCCACCAACGCGCTGCTGCATTTGCCGGACGGCCCGGCGCTCGCGGCCCGGGATCGGAAGATGGCTGCGTTCCCGGACGACTTCGCCTGGATCCATGCCTTTGATGCGCTGGGGGCCGCGCGCGCAGGCCGCGCGGCCGAGACGGCGCGGGCCGGGTAGCGGCGGCGTGCGGCAGGACCCTGTCCCCCCGGCGCTGGCAACGATCCTGGCGGCGCTCGCGCAGGCAGACCCGGTCGCGATCACCCGGAGCCAGCGCCTCGCGGCCGATCTCGGCCTCGACTCGCTCTTGATGATCGACGTCGCCTGCGCGGCCGAGGATGCGTTCGGCATCCGGATTCCAGACGAGGACCTCGAACGCTTCGTCACGGTGGGCGACGCCGCGGACTACATCGAGCGGGCGAGGTCCGCGGGGTAGCGCCGGCGGCGCTGCGCTAATCCAGGCCGCCGAACCGCTTGGTGATGCTGCGTCCGGACCACGGCGGCACCGTCACAGGCTCGGCCCGCGCGACTGGGACGGCCTGGTGCTTGGGCGCGGCGGCCCGGCTCGGCGCGGGGCTGGCCGCCACCGCCGCGCTGCTGCCGGTCAGCACGTGCGGGTCGCTGCAGGCGTCGAGGCCGAGATGGTCCTCGGTCCGCCCGTCGTCGAAGCCGAGGCGCAGGTCCGCCGGGCAGCCCGAGCTGTAGCCGATGCGTGCCTCGGCGTTGGGCGGCAGTTGGGAGCGCAGGCGGTTGGCCCCCAGAGACCCGGCGCCGGCCGGTCCGATCTGGATGCTGCGGATCGTCACCCCGGCGTGGTTCACCACGGTGATCGCGTGCGCCTCCGCCCAGGCCGCGCCGGGCAGCAGGGCGATGCCAAGCGGAGACACGGCAAGCAGGAAGGTGAGCGCGCGCACGGCTGCGGTTCCTTTGGTGATGCCGTTCCTTATACCATCGCGGGCCGTCCGGCCGCGATCTGTTTTCGTGCCGCGGGGCTTGCCGGTCCTGTCGCGCCGGAGCCAACCTCGGTCATTGTTCGTCGAACCAGCCAGAGTCGCTTATCACCACCGTTGCGCCGGCACTGAGGGCATCATGGATAAGGATTGGGTCCGCCTGCTGTTCGATGCGGACATCGCAGTCGAGACAGTGCAGCGTTGGCCTGGCGCCGAGTGGGAGAAGCGGCCACCCCGGATGCTGCGGGACCTCTCCTCCAGCTCGCTCGGACCTGCCGCCATCCAAGCGGGTCGGCACACATCGCAGCCCCGGCGGCTGGACAGGCTGCGCGACGTGCATCTGACCTGGTCCAACTTCTTCATCGCCGGGGACCGGTGCGCGTCGATCTATGACGATCCGCGCACCGCCGTGTCCGGCATCGTGGACTGGCCGGGACTGGCGGAGACCGCGGGCGTCTATCGCCACGGAGACGATTTCGTCGTTTCACGATCCCGGTTGCAAAACGCGGAGCACATCAGCGGCAGAACCATGCTCGCGTCGTCGAATGAGCCGCACAACTGGGGCATGTGGCTGCTTTACGTGCTGCCGGCGGCCGTCCATTTCATCGAGAACCGGCAGGCATACGACAAGCTGCTCGTCTATGCCGGCCATCCCAACATGCGGGCGATGCTGCGGCTGCTCGGCCTCAGGGCCGCCGACGTGGTCCAGCACGATTGCAGCCGAGCCTACCATCTCGAGAGCATCGACGTGATCCGGCAGCCGCGGCGGGAGTTCTTCGTGGCAAAGGAGGCCCAGGCAATCTTTGCCACGCTGCGTGAGAGGGTGGCCGGCAGCATCATCGTGCCGAGCGCCCGCCACATCTACGTCGGCCGCCGCCGGACAGTTGAAATGGGCAGTTACCGGGCCTTGGCAAACGAACAAGAGCTGACCGACAGGCTTATCGCGATGGGGTACAGCCCCATCGACCCGGAATACCTCGGTCCGGAAGAGCAGATCGAGCTGTTCGGGTCGGAGCGGCGGATCGTCGTCCTCGGAGGCGCCGGCCTGTTCAACGCAGTTTTCTGCAAGCCGGGCACCAAGATCGTCGATATCGAGTCAACCCGCGACCACCTTGAGAATCACTCGGCCGTCCTGTCGAGCATGGGCGCCGACTACGGGATCATCCTGGGCCAAGTCGATCAAAGCGACCCGGCGTCCCACAACAAGCGATGGACCGTGGACGTGGAGCGGGCGACGGACGCAATCGCGGGATTCATGGATTGACGGCATTGCCCCGGTTTCGGCGGCATAGGCCTGCTGACGATTACGAGTTGGCTGGATACGGATGGCAGGCCACCTCCTCTTGCACAACGACCGCGACTTCGAGCCGATGGCGGCCCACCTCGGCCTGCAGCTTGCCTGATCGGCCTGCGAAGGCCGGCACGAGCCATGGCGCTTTATTGACACCCGGCCCGCGCCGTCCCTAGCGTCGTTTTGGATTCAGCGCCAATCTAGGCAGCGCAAGCAGGCAGGACCCGGCGGTCCGTCAAGCCTGCGCTCAAAGGGAGAGACACGATGCTTCGACGCGACATGTTTTCGTTGACCGCAGCCGCCGCGCTGACGGCGCTGGGCGGCGGCCGGGCGCTGGCGCAGGCGTCCGGACTGCCCAAGCTGGCACAGAAGGCGGCCTACAAGGTCGGCTTCGCGCAGACCGAGAGCAACAACCCCTGGCGCATCGCCCAGACGGAGAGCATGCGCAGCGAGGCGGCGAAGCGCGGCCACCAGTTCGTCTATACCGACGCGGCGGCCTCGGCCGCGAAGCAGGTCGCCGACGTGAACAGCATGATCGCGCAGCGGGTGGACGTGATCTTCCTGGCGCCGCGGGAGGAGAAGCCGCTGGTGCCCGCCGTGATGGCGGCCAAGCGCGCCGGCATCCCGGTGATCCTGCTCGACCGGCGCGTCGATGAGACACAGGCCAAGCCCGGACGCGACTACGTGTGCTTCATCGGCTCCGACTTCGTGGCCGAGGGGCGCCGGGCCGGCGAGTGGCTGGTCAAGGAGATGAAGGGCGAGGCGTCGATCATCGAGCTGCTGGGCACCACCGGCTCGTCGCCGGCCAACGACCGGCACGCGGGGTTCGCGGAGGCGCTCAAGGCGTCGCCGGGCATGAAGATCGTCGCGGGGCAGAGCGGCGATTTCGTGCGCGACAAGGGACGCCAGGTGGCGGAAACGCTGCTGCAGGCGAACGGCTCCGCCAATGCGGTCTACGCGCACAACGACGAGATGGCCATCGGCGCGCTTGCGGCCATCGAGGCGGCCGGCAAGAAGCCCGGCAAGGACATCATCGTCGTCTCCGTGGATGGCACCCGGGACGCGCTGCAGGCCATCATCGCCGGCACCATGGGCGCCACGGTGGAGTGCAACCCGAAGTTCGGCCCCAAGGCGTTCGAGACCATGGACCGCTACGCCCGCGGCGAGGCCATCGAGCCGTGGGTCATCAACCAGGACCGCTTCTTCGACAGCAGCAACGCGCAGCAGCTCATCGCGGACGCCTACTGATCCCAGGCGGGCGATTTGGAAGACGGGCCATGCCCCTCCTGGAGATGAGCGGGATCGACAAGGCGTATGGCGGCGTGCCTGCGTTGCGCGGCGCCTCCTTCGCCGTGGAGGCGGGGGAGGTGCACGCGCTGATCGGCCAGAACGGCGCGGGCAAGAGCACGCTCATCAAGGTGCTGACCGGCTACACGCGGCGCGACGCCGGGCGGGTGCTGTTCCGCGGCGAGGACTTCGCGCCCGCCAGCCCGCAGGCGGCGCAGGCGGCGGGCATCAGCACGATCTACCAGGAGATCAGCTTGGTCGGGCAGCGGTCCGTCGCCGAGAACATCTGCCTGGGCCGCGAGACCCGGCGCTTCGGCTTGCTGCACTGGCGCCGCATGCACGAGGAGGCCGCCGCCCTGCTCGACCGCTTCGGCGTGGAGGTGGACGTGCGGCGCGCGCTTGGGAGCTATCCGACCGCGGTGCAGCAGATGGTCGCAATCGCCCGCGCCATCGCGTTCCGGGCGGCGCTGGTGGTGATGGACGAGCCGACCTCCTCGCTCAGCGACGCCGAGGTGCAGGTCTTGTTCGGCGTCATCCGCCAGCTTCGGGCGGAGGGCGTGACCGTCGTGTTCGTCAGCCACAAGCTTGATGAGCTGTACGCCGTGTGCGACCGGGTGACGGTGCTGCGCGACGGGCGTACGGTGCAGGTGGCAGCGATGGCCGGGCTGCCCAAGCTCGAGCTGGTCGCAACCATGCTCGGCCGCGACCTGTCGTCCGTCGCCCGCGCCGGCGCCACGGCGTTCGGCGCCAAGGCGGGCCGGCACGGCGGTGCGCTGCTCGCGGTGCAGGGGCTGCGCGCCGGGCCGCGGGTGCAGGACGTGAGCCTGGAGGTCGGCCGAGGCGAGGTGGTGGGCGTCGCCGGCCTGCTGGGTGCCGGACGGACGGAGACCGCGCGGGCGCTGTTCGGGGCTGATGCGCGGGAGGGCGGCCGTGTCACGCTGGGCGGCGAGGCCTTCGCGCCTTCGACGCCGGGCGACGCGATCCGCGCGGGGATCGGCTTCTGCACGGAGGACCGCAAGGCGGAGGGCATCGTTCCCGAGCTGTCCGTCCGGGAGAACCTGACGCTCGCCTTGCTGCCGCGGCTCACGCGCGCCGGGGTGGTCGATGAGGCGCGGCAGGCAGACATCGTGTCGCGGTTCATCCAGCAGCTCGACATCCGCTGCGCCGGGCCGGAGCAGCCAGTGGGCCAGCTCAGCGGCGGCAACCAGCAGAAGGTGCTGCTGGCGCGCTGGCTGTGCACCGACCCGCGCCTGCTGATCCTGGACGAGCCGACCCGCGGCATCGACGTGGGCGCGAAGGCGGAGATCCAGGCGCTGATCCGCGCGCTGGCGGACTCGGGCCTCGGCGTGCTGATGATCTCCTCCGAGATCGAGGAGGTCGTCGAGGGCGCGGACCGCGCCTACGTGCTGCGCGACGGGCGCACGGTGGCCGAGCTTGCCGATGCGGGGTTGAGCGATCACTCGGTGATGGAGGCCATGGCGCATGGCGCCCATGCAGGGTTGCACGCCGATGCTTGACCGCGTCGCGGTAGCGCCCGCCCCGGCGCCGGTGCGCCGCCGGGTCATGCTGACGGACCTGATGGCCCGGCACGGCGCGGTCGTGGCGTTGGCAGTGCTGCTGCTGCTGGCTCTGGTGGCGACGCCGAATTTCCTGTCGCTGCGCACGCTGAACGTGAACCTCACGCAGGTGGCGGGCATCGTCATCGTGGCGCTCGGCATGACGCTGGTGGTGGCGACGGGGGGCATCGACCTTTCGGTCGGCTCGCTGATGGCGATTGCCGGCGCGTTGGCGCCGATGCTGTTCCTGGGGCAGCTCGTGCCGTTGCCCGCGCCTTGGGTGGGGGTGGCATTGGCGCTCACGGTGCCGGTGCTGCTCACCGGGGCGTTCGGCTGGTTCAACGGCTGGCTGGTCACGCGCTACCGCATCCAGCCCATCGTGGCGACCTTGGTATTGCTGATCGCCGGGCGCGGCATCGCCCAGGTGATCACCAACGGCAACCTGCAGGCGTTCCGCAACCCGGCGTTCCAGGTGATCGGCCTGGGCCGGCTGCTCGGCCTGCCGGTGCAGGTCTGGCTGATGGCGGCGCTGGTGCTGCTGTTCGCCTGGCTCATGCGCCGGACGCTGTTCGGGCGGCAGGTGCTGGCGGTGGGCGGCAACGAGCGCGCGGCGCGGCTCGCCGGCGTGCCCGTGCACCGGGTGAAGCGCTGGGTCTATGTCATCAGCGGGTTGTGCGCAGGCGTGGCCGGCCTTGTGGTCATCGCGATCAACTCGGCGTCCGACGCGAACCTGGTGGGCTTGGGGATGGAGCTTGACGCCATCGCCGCGGTCGCGGTGGGCGGCACGGCGCTGTCGGG
>CAXUJE010000002.1:0-11393 GCA_964251035.1 uncultured Acetobacteraceae bacterium | reverse complement strand
CGCTGGTCGGCGCACTGGTGATCCAGATGGTGCGCTACATCCTCTTGGCGCTGGGCGTGCCGGACGCGGCGGCGCTGGTGGCGAAGGCCGGGCTGATCATCGGCGCGGTGTGGCTGCAACGGCAGGGCCGCCCGGGGTGAAACTGGTGTCGTTGGCCGGGCGGTACGGCGTGGTGGCCGCGCTGGCACTGCTGATCCTGTTCGGGGCGGCGCGCTACGACTACTTCCTCGGCGCATTCAACGTGCTGAGCTTCCTCCGCTACAACTCGATGTTCGCGCTGGTCTCGCTCGGCATGGCGTTCGTCATCATGTCGGGCGGCATCGACCTGTCGGTGGGCGCGGTGACGGCGCTGGGCAGCGTGGCGTCTGCTTTGGTGTCGGACCTCGGCTGGGCGCCGGGGCTGCTGGCGGGCTTGGGCGCCGGGCTGCTGGCGGGGCTGCTCAACGGGGCGCTGGTGGTGCGGATGCGGATCGCGCCGTTCATCGCGACGCTCGCGACCATGCTGGCCGCCAACGGCTGCGCGCTGCTGCTGGCCAACAACCAGAGCGTGTCCGTGAGCTATGACACGGGCTTCACCGAGATCGGCCAGGGCGACCTGCTGGGCCTGCCGGTGCCGGCCTGGATCGCGCTGGCCGCCTATGCCGCCGGGTCGGCCGTGCTGAACGTCACGGGGCTGGGCCGGACCGTGCTCGCCACCGGGGGCGGGGAGGACGCGGCCCGGCTCATGGGGCTGCGGGTGGATCGGGCGAAATGGGCGGTGTACGCGGCAAGTGGGACGCTCGCGGGCATGGCCGGCGTCATCCTCGCGGCGCAGTTCGGCGCGGGCCAGCCCATCGAGGGTGTCGGGTGGGAGCTGTTCGCCATCGCCGCCGTGGTGGTGGGCGGCACGCTGCTGACCGGCGGCGAGGGTTCGGTCGGCACCACGCTGGCCGGGGCGCTGCTGCTCGGGCTGATCTTCAACATCCTGAACTTCGAGAACGGGCGCGGCTTCATCAGCCTTTCGGCGTATTGGCAATCGGTGATCCGCGGCCTGTTCCTGCTCGTGGTGGTGGTCATGCAGGCCAAGCTTTCGGGCCGCGCCGTGCCCCGGGACGTTTAGGGACGCCGCGGCCACGTTCAGGCGGGTTTGAACAACATCTGGTCGGTGATCGCCTGCTGCTCTGGCTTGTAGTTGCCGAGGCCCCAGGCGGTCTGGTTGCCATCGGGATTGCCTCCGCCGCCTTCCGATCCGGCGTTCCACCAACTGCCGCTGATCGGCTGCTGATGGCCGGTGAAGGTTGGGCCGCCTTGCGCGCCGTCCTTGCCGTTCATGTAATCCAGCAAGGTGGCGGCCCAGACCTTGCTCCCGGACGAGGTCATGTTGGAACCCATCTCGCCGATCCAGACCGGGGCGGTGTTCTGCGTTTCCAGAAAGCCCCATTGGCTGGTCATCGCCTGGATCGCAGCCGGCCCCGAGGCGTCGGTCGCTTGGCCGCCGATTTCCGCGGGGTAGTCGTGGATGGAATACACGACCTTGTTCGGCGTGGTGAGCGTGACAGGATGGTCCTTGGCGCTGGTCAGGAGTTGCGGGTAGCCGGTGCCGTCGGGCGTGATTAGCCCTTCCGCGATGATGAGCGCGCCGGGATCGGCGGCCTGCACGGCGTTGCCCACGTCCGTGTACATCTGCTGGATGTCCGTCGGACCGCCCGCTCCCCAATTGGCGCGCTGCGCGGTCGGCTCGTTGTCCAGGTCGTAGCCGATCACCGTGGAGTTGCCGGCGAAGGTCTGCGCGAGCTGCACCCAGTCCGCCTTGAACTTGGCCGCATCCACGGTGCCCGCGACGCCGGCGCCGTCCGTGTTGTCCGTGCCGGGACCCTTGTCGATCCACAAGCCGTTCGGCTGCTGGCCGCCTGAGCCGTCATCGGTGTGGTGGTCGAAGATGACTTTCAGGCCCATCTGCCCGGCGGCGCCGACGATCTTCTGGAAGACTTGAAGCGTGGTCAGGCCCTTGAGGTCGGCGTTCTGGCTCCAGTCCACGCCGCCCAACTGGTTGGTTCCAGCAAAAGGCGTGCTGAGGTCGGCGTTGGACCAGGGAATCCGGACGGTGTTGAAGCCGTCATCCTTGATGGATTGCAGGATGGTGCCGTAGCTCGTTTTCCACAGCCCTTGCAGGGCTGAGCCGGCCGGGCCATCCGTGCCATACCAACCAATCGAGGCGATCCGGACGGGGTTGCCGCTTGCGTCGATGACTTGGTTCCCGCTCGTGCTCAGGAAGCCCGTCGGCAGCAGCGACCCGCCGCGTCCAGAAGGGGCAAACGTCTCGGCCACCGGGACGGCCACCGGCGGCGGCGCGACGGGCGGAACAGCCGACGCGGCGGGAACAGCAAAGTTCGCAGTCCCGTTCATGCCGAGTTCTGCGGGAGTGCCGCTTACGGCTTGCCCGTCATACGACACCTTGTCGATGTAAAGGTTGCGGTCGGTGCTCGACGTGCCGCCCCAGGCGTCGTTGGTGAACGTGACGCCGACCGTGTGTGCGCCGCCGCCCCAGTTGCCTGCGAGGGCAACGTCCTGCGTGGCGCCCGTCGCATGCAGGGCTGTCGCGGTGCGGACGCCGCCAATTGTTTTCCCATCGATCTCGATCGTGTATTGCGCGTCGCCTTGCCAGGCGTCTTCCGAGATGTGCAGGTCGAGCGTGTCTGTAGGAACCGTGAACGCGAAGCCTTGCGTGCCAGCAGCGTAAAGGCTGAGCGAGCCACCCGGCACCGCAACGCCGTTGATCGTCGCGCTGTTGACGAAAAGGTTGCGGTCGGTCGCAGCCGTCCCGCCCCAGGCGTCGTTGAGGAAGTTGACGCTGACGTTATGGGCGCCGCTCCAGTTGCCCATGACGTTGACGAGCTGTGACTGTCCGGCGCCTCGCAGGGCCGTGGCGGTCAGCGTCCCGCCGACTTGCTTGCCATCCACGCTGATGGTGAATTGGGCGTCGCCGTTCCAGGCGTCCTCCGAAATCAGCAGCCCAAGCGTGTCTTTCCCCGAGCCGACGGTCAGTGTGGCCATGATGGCTGTCTCCAGATTCTGTTTTAGTCTGTAATCGCAAGCTAAAGCCCTAAGCTGATGACGATCCCTGTGCGGAACTCGCCTACGGTCTTTCTCTTACCGTGAGTTGCGTGGAAAGATGTGTTATGAATTACTATGATTTAACTGCGAGGCGGTCTGTGAAACCTGCTTGAGTGCGCTTGCTTTAACAAGGCATGGAATTGCCGCCGGGCAGCGCAGCCACTCCCGGCGAGCCTTGGCGAAGCGTAGGCTCCATGGGCCTGTTAATTTCTGGTAAACGGCAGCTTTCCATGCTTCACAAGGGGCTTGGACTTTTCCAACATCCTGTAGGCGATGATGAAGCGACCCGCGGCAGACCGCCATGAATGGCACCCGCGCCTTTCTTGGCATCCCACGTGCGGTCCGTCGTGGCTTGACCGGAACGCTCGCGCGTCCCTTGCGGCATGAGGGCCCTCGGCCTCACGAGGCATCCAGTTGGCGCACCTCGCATGCGATACGTGCTGTTCGGCCTCATCTGCCTGATCGCATGCACCTCGGTGGACACTTTCAACACGCAGCTCACCGGGATGACCGACGCCCAGGTCGTGCAGCAAGGTGGGGATATCCGTTGGCAAGTGGTGGCGACCGCCCTCTGGATCGTGTTGGCGCTGGTATCGCTGATCCCAGGCATGTCGCTGTCCCGCCCCATCACCAAAGGGCTTGTCTGGCCGGCTCTCCTGCTGGGCTGGGTGGTGGTCTCGCCGCTTTGGGGCGACAACCCGGCGAGCGGCGTGGCAAAGGCGCTCGTCTTCCTGATCACCTCCTTGGGGGCGTGGCGCATGGCATCGGTCGTCACGGCCAGGGAGATGCTTGCCTGCACGTTCTACACGCTTCTCGTGCTCATGGCCATGTCTTTGATCCTGGCGATCTTCGTGCCGCAGGTCGGCCTGCTGCACAATGATTGGCAGCACGAAGGCCAATGGAAGGGCGTATTTGCCACCAAGCAAGGCCTGGGATCGGACGCCGCGGTCTTCTTGATGCTGGCGTTTCTTCGGTTATCGCATCGGCGGACTGTTTTCAACTTTGCGACCTGCGCCCTTGGGCTGAGTTGCCTGCTCGGGTCGGGGTCCCGTGGCGGCGGGGTCATGGCGGTGGTGGCAGTGGCAAGCCTGATCGCGGTGCGGAGTTCTCCTAAGCTTGCCTGGATCGTCACCGGAATACTTCTGCTGGCTCTTTCTCTGGGCATTTCAGAGGTCATCTATTTCTCTGCAACCGGCCACTCATCCATCCAGATCTTCGGGTCTGACATCAACCTGACCGAACGCACGTTCATTTGGCAATATGCCATAAGCCTGTGGATTGACCGCCCCTACCTCGGTTTTGGCCTGAACGGGTTCTGGACGAGCGCGGACATCCTTTCCCGCTATTTCAATCTGCATGGGTGGGTGCTGGATAATTACCATAGCGGATACCTTGCGATCACCATCGAGACGGGGTTGGTCGGTCTTGCCTTGTTCTCTGCCCTGTCATTCAGCTTGGCCCCGCGGCTCAAGTTCCTGCTTCTCCGTGCGCGGTCGAACCGGCTGAGCCTGGAGATGACCGCCGGCTACATCATCATGTTCTTCACCATCAACTTGACCGAGACTTACTTTCTGCGCTCGACCAATTTCATGGCGGTCCTGTTCACCTTCCTGGTCATCAAGACGCTTGCCGTCCGGGAGCCGTCCAGGGCGCGGGCAAAGGCCAGGAGGAGCCAGCCGGGGACCGTCCGCGTCACCGCGTGGACTGCCGTGAGATGACCGCCGCACGGCGCATCCCGGCACGGCTCGCCGTCGCGGCCGTGCTGGCCGTGGGCGGCGTCGGACCCGGCCACGCCGCCGAGGCCGCCAGCGCCGTCCGCCCGGCGGGCCGCGGTGGCAGCTTGCTGCCGCCGGGGTGGCTGAGCACGCGCGGCAGCCGGATCGTGGACGCGGGAGGCAACGTGGTCCGCATCGCCTCGATCGGCTGGTACGGCACCGAGGGGCCGGCCGGCCACGCCTTGCAAGGCCTGTGGGCGGTCAGCTACCGCGCCATATGCGACAGCATCGTGGCCGCCGGGTTCAACGCCGTCCGCATCCCCTGGTCGGACGTGAACCTGGACGTGCAGCCGCGGAACATCCGGGAAAGCGGCACGATCGACTTCAACGCCAACCGCCAGCTTGCCGGCCTGACCACGTGGGAGATCTTCAAGGAGGTCGTGGACTACGCCGGGCGGATCGGCCTCAAGGTGATCTTCGACCACCACACGAACGACGGCGGCGGCGGCCAGCAGCCGAACGGGCTGTGGTTCGACCTGGGGCCGGGTACGGACGGCACGGACGGCGCCGGGCACCGCGGCACGGTAACGGCGGCGGCGTTCAAGGCGAACTGGCTGCGCTTCGCGCGGCAATATGCCGGCAATCCCACCGTGATCGGCTTCGACCTCGACAACGAGCCGCACGCCGGCAACTGGGGCCAGGGCGGGCCGACAGACATCTGGGCCATGTTCGTGGACGTGGGCGACGCCATCGGGGCGGTGAACCCCGGCGTGCTGATCATCTGCGAGGCCTTGCAGGAATACCGCGGCGAGGCGCCCGAAGGCGACCTGCGCCCCGTGGCAACCAAGCCCGTGGCGCTGCGCGTGCCGGACAAGGTGGTTTATTCCGTGCATGCCTACCCCCACGAGATCAGCGGCGTCGCGCCGGACAGCGGCCCGGCGGCCGTGGCGCGCTATGAGGCAGGCTGGGGCTTCGTCGCCCGGCAGAACCTGGCGCCGGTCTGGATCGGCGAACTCGGCGCCAGCGATCCCGGTCCGGGCGGCAGCGCCCATGCCTGGGCGACGACCTTGCTGGACTACATGAACGGGTTCCAGCCGCCGCTCTCCGGTTCCTGGTGGAACATCGGCGCCGAGGACCCGGGCGCCAATCCGAACGGCTTGCAGACGGCATGGGGCGTCGGCCACTACCGTCCGGAACAGCTCTTCGTCACCGACAAAATGCTGTTCCGTCCCTGACCCGCGGCCTGCCCATCGTGGCGGGCCGCGGGCATTCCCGGCCGGATGTCAGAGGGGGGCCGGCACGTTGACCGAGATGTGCTGGGTCGAGGCGGACCACAGCGCCGCCGCCGCGCCGGCGATGGCGGTGCTGCCGACCGAGGCGCCGTCGATGTACAGGTTCCTGTCCGCGCCCGTGGAACCGCCGTAGGCGTCGTTGAGGAAGGAGATGGCGACGTCATGGGTGCCAGGAGTCAGCGCCTGGCTGAACGCGAACTTCTGCGTGGCCCCGCTTGAGTGCAGCGCCGTCACCGTTTGCGGAGAGCCGACCGTCGTGCCGTCGATGGCGACCGAGAACTGCGCATCGCCCTTCCAAGCGTCCTCCGACAGGCTGAGGTTGAGCGTGCTGGCCCCGGCGGCCGGCGGGTTGGACGCAGTGGGCGCCACGCTGGTCCCAGCGTCCGGCGTGCTGGCCGTCGGCGAGGAAGCAGCCGGGGCCGCGTTGGGATTATGCGAGTAGGCGCGGACGTAATCGACCTGCATCTGGCCGGTCTCGCCAGGGTTCGGCGCGCCGGACCAGGTGCCCGACGTGCCGACGACCGTGGTGAGCAGCATGTACATCGGCTTGTTCATGTCCGCCGGGGTATCCTGCTGCGCGACCTGCTTGCCGTCGAAGTACCAGGTGAGCTTGTCCGGCTCCCAATCGACGGCGTAGGTGTGGAAGGCCTGTGAGGTGTCCGGCACGTCGGTCCAGTGCGGGGTCGTGCCGCTGCCGGAGTGGGACGTCATCACCAATGTCTTGGGATTGCCGCCGACCACTTCTGCGGCGTCGAGCTCAGGCGGCCAGGAGCCGTCAGCGGGCAGCAGCCAGAACCCGTTGACCACGCCAGCCGCGTTCGAGAGCTTGGCGTTCATCTCGAAATACCCGTAGGTCTGCGAGAAGGACCGGTCCGTCAGCAGTTGCCCGGTGATGAACGGCTTGCCGGCCACGCCGCTGATGTCGGCAGGCGTCGGCTTGATCGCCATCGAGAGCACGCCGTTGCTGATGGAAAAAGGGTTCGCGTCGGAGGCGGAGGTGGGGCCGTAAAGCGGGTTCACCTGGTAGGAACTGAGCGTGCCGTCCGTGGACCCGTTTGGGCTGTAGGAGAATGCCGGCGACCAAGTGCCGCCGGAGCCGTTGTTCAGAGAAAGCGAGTCAAACTCATCATCAAAAGTCAAGGTGGAATTTGCGGGTGCAGCCATTACAACCCTCCTGTTTGCTTCAAATGCCCGAGATTTCCGCAATCGCGGGGATGCGGTATCACCCCCGGGCGGCGATCTGCACAATCCTTTGCCAAGCTTGCGGGCAATGATTCTTAATTGTGAGGGTGCATTCCGCAAATCCGCCTTTGCAGAGTTGCCGTCTCTAGGAAGCTATGCTCAGCTCATTGCTGCATGATGCGAGAATGGTTGCAAACGGATCACCAGGCCGCCAGGGCTGCTTGGTATCGCTGACCGATGTCGTTGTCCTATTTTCTCATTCATTACTGTCCGGTCTTCGAAGTCAGCTCTTTGCATAACCGTACATTCGTAAGCCGTGGCATGCGGTGTCTCCGCCGGCCGATTTGCAACAAAGCCTAACAAAGCCCCATGATGGGAGCCGCCATGACGGGATCGGCCGGACACTTTGATTGGAACGAGATTTCGCCTCCCCAGGCGGGACGAACGGCAGCTTCGGCAAGAAGCCGAGAAGGAAGCAAAAACAATGCTGCTGGATCAATCGGTCGGACGGCCAAGCGCAAAGGACAAGCTGCCGGCTGAGACCGCTTGCCGAGCTTTCCCGGCGCGCCTGGACGCCGTTCACCTTCCCGTGCAAGCCTTGCCGGTTTCGGGACGCCGGGCCGTGCGGATGTCGACGCTGTTGAGGACCGCCAGTGCCGGGATCTGATGTCGGGCGCGTCATGCCGCGGTTCACCCTGCGCTGGCCCATCATCATCGGCGCCGTCGCGGCGGCCGGCATCCTGCTGGGCGTCGTGTCGAACTGGGATGGCTTGGCCGAGCAGCGCAACGGGATCGCGCGGGCGGTGTGGCTCCTGCCGGTCTTGGTGGCGCTGCACCTGGGGCAGTTGCTGCTGTCCGGGCTGGCGTGGCGCGCCCTGTTCGCCGGGCCGAGGCCGGGCGCCGCGGTGTTCTACCGTTTGCGCGTGATCCGCGAGGGCATCGACTCGCTGCTGCCTGTCGCGCAGGTCGGTGGCGAGATCGTCGGCGCCCGGCTGCTGTCCCAGGGGGGCGTGGCCCCGAGCCGGGCCGGCGCCAGCGTGATTGTGGACGTGACGGTCGAGCTGCTGACGCAGGTGGCGTTCCTGGCGGCGGGCCTGGGCGCCCTCGCCTGGCTGTCGCACGGCGCAGGGTGGGAATGGCTGGAGGCGGCGCTCGCCGGGGCGCTGGCCGCGGCGGCGCTCCTGCTGGCCCAGCGCTTCGGCCTGCTGCGCGCGCTGGAAGTGCTGCTGCGCGGCATCGCCCGGCGCTGGCCGGCCATGGCCGGCGCGTCGCTCGACGGCATCCACGCGGCGGCGCTCGACTTCTACCGCCAGCCCGCGCCGCTGCTGCGCGGCGTCGCGCTGCACCTGCTCGCCTGGATGCTCGGCAGCATCGAGGCCTGGGCGGTGCTCCACGCGCTCGGGGTGGCGGCGACGCCGCTGCAGGCGTTCACGGTCGAGAGCCTGGGCATGGCCGCCCGCAGCGCCGGCTTCGCGATCCCGGCGGCGCTCGGCGCGCAGGAAGGCGGCTTCGCGCTGGCCGCCGCCGCCCTCGGCCTGCCGGTCGGGCCGGCGCTGGCGCTGTCGCTGGTCAAGCGGATGCGGGAGGTTCTGGTGGGCCTGGTCGGCCTCACGCTCTGGCGGCTGTCCGTCCGTTGACCGGCGCCCCGGCCGATGGCCTCGCGGCTGTCCTGACCCTGCTCACCTGGCTGGCCGCGCTGCTGACGGCCGCCGGGCTGGTGGCCGTGGCGGCCGGGGCTGTCGCGGTGCGGCGCTTCGCCGCTGCGGGACCGCGCCCCACATCGCAGCGCCCGGCGGTCACGGTGATGAAGCCGCTCTGCGGCGCGGAGCCGATGCTGGACGCGGCGCTCGCCTCGATCTGCAGCCAGGATTACCCGGAGTTCCAAGTCGTGTTCGGCGTCCAGGACCCGGACGACCCAGCGCTGCTGGCCGTGCAGCGGGTCCGGCAACGCTTTCCCGCCTGCGACATCGCGGTGACGGTCAACGCGGCGCTGCATGGGCTGAACCGCAAGGTCAGCAATCTCATCAACATGATGCCGGACGCGCGGCACGACGTGCTGGTGTTCTCCGACAGCGACCTGCACGTGCCGCCGGACTACCTCGACCGGATCGTGGCCCGGCTGGAGCAGCCAGGGACCGGCCTCGTGACGTCGCTGTGCCTGGGCTTGCCGACCGTGGCCGGTTCGGCGGCCCAGCTCGGCGCCACCGGCATCAGCCACCTGTTCCTGCCCGGCGCGCTGCTGTCCCGCGCGCTGGGCCGCGAGGACTGCCTGGGCACCACCATGGCGCTGCGGCGCGGCACCCTGGCGCGGGTCGGCGGGCTGCAGTCGCTGGTCCGGCATCTGGCCGATGACAACGTACTGGCGCAGCGGGTCCGGCAGCTCGGCCTGCGCGTCGGGCTGGCCGGCACGGTGCCGATGACGGCCGTGCCGGAAGCGTCGCTGCGGGCGCTCTGGCAGCACGAGATGCGGTGGGCGCGCACCATCCGGGCGCTGGAACCCGCCCTGTATATCACCTCGGCGCTGCAATTCCCGCTGTTCTGGGCCGCCTGCGCCTGCGTGCTGGCCCAGGGGGCAGCTTGGTCCGTGGGCCTGTTCGGCGCGGCCTGGGCGGCCCGGGCGCTTGCGGCGCTCTCCATCAACCGATGGTTGCGGCAGGGCTGGCGGCCGGCCATCGCCGTGCCGTTCTGGCTGCTGCCGCTGCGCGACGCCATGTCGGTCAGCCAGGTCATCGCCAGCTACCTCGGCGCCCGCGTGGTCTGGCGGGGGCACGTCATGCAGGCCGACAACGGACGCTCGGCGGTGACCGGCGTGTAGGATGCTCCCGCGCAGGAACGCCGGACCCTACAGGGACGGCAGCCGGCAGTTCTCGCCGATCGCGGCGTGGAACGGCGTCCAGGTCTGCGTGCGCCCCAGCAGGGGGACGCCGATGTAGCCGCGCACGCGCAGGCGGCGCTGCTCATCGAGCCGCATGCGCGCGCGGTAGACCTTGCCATCCCGGGGGTCGGTGATCCTGATCGCCCAGCTCTCCTCCCCGTCCGGCACGCCGTCGCGGATGATCGTGAGGCCGCACTGGCTGCGGCCCTCGTTGTCGGTCGGGAAAGGATCGCCGGGGTGGTCAAGGGTGACGCCGACGATGCGCCCGCACAGCGCGCCGCCGCACGGCTCGATGGCGATCACCGCCTCCTTGTCCTGCGTGAGCCAGCGGCCGACCGGCGTGTCCTGCTCGGCCGCCCAGCCGGGCAGGGCGGCAGGCAGCAGGGTGAACGCCGCGGCCAGGCAGGCGAGGCGTATAGGCTTCATTCGTTCCATATTGCTCAAGGCGGGTTGTTCGCGTCCGTGGCCGCAGTTGCGTCCGTGACCGCGATGTTGACCATCATCTCGTCGCCCAGGCGCTCCAAGATCTCCCGCAACTCGGCGGCCTCCACGCCGTCGGGCACGCGGAGGAGGGCCACGGCCTGGAACATCTGCTCCGCGGAAAAGGCGCCGCTCGTCACCTTGGTGGTCAGTTCCTCGATGTTGACCCGGCGCTCAGCGAGCACCCGGGCGATGTCGCGGATGATGCCGGGCCGGTCATGGCCGATCAGGTCCAATTGGAACGTCGTATGGGCCTGCGGCGTTGCTTCGGGATCAGCCCGCTGCACCGTCAGGCGAACATGGCCTTCCTCAAGCTCCTGCAACTCGGCCGTGAGGGCATCGACCTGCGCGTCGGGAACGCTGACCAGCAGGATGCCCGCGAACTGCCCGGCCAGCCGCGCCATCTCGCTGTCCAGCCAGCTTCCGCCGCAACTGGCCAACGCCTTCGACAGGCTGCTCACCAGCCCCGGCCGATCCGGTCCAACCAACGTCAGGACGAGCAATGCCATGGCAGCTTCCTTCAGAGTTTGGCCACGCGCATCCCCATGCTGCGTGGCCCAGCGGCGCCCAACATACCCTGCTATGACGGCGGCGGCGAGAGCGGCCGATGGTGTTGCGGCCCAGGGCGCCTGATGCGGATGGATGGGGAGCACCGATGAGCCGTGCACTGCAGGCCCGAGGCGGGCGATGATGCCGTTGCGGGGCGGGGTGGCCGTCGTGACCGGGGCGGCCAGCGGCATCGGCGCGGCGCTGGCG
>CAXUJE010000001.1:51629-70514 GCA_964251035.1 uncultured Acetobacteraceae bacterium | reverse complement strand
GGGGGCGGGGGCGGCGCGTCAAGCTGCTCGAACCACCAGGCGAGGGTCGCGTCGCACCCGTCGCCCGGCGGCACGGGCGCCAGGTCGCGGCATTCGGGCTGGCCCGCCGGGCAGCGGAAGTGCAGGTGCATGTGGGCGGCGTGGCCGTACCACGGGCGGATCAGCCGCAGCCAGGCGCGGTCCGCCATGGGAGTGCGGCAAAGCTGCTGCTTGATGGCCGGGTTCACCAGGATGCGGTCGATGCCTGGCAGGCCGGCTGCCAGGCGCAGCAGGGTGACGTGCCCCGCCTCCCAGCGCAGCGGGTCTACGTCGCGGCCACTATCCGCGACCAGGCTGGCAACCTCCACGGCGTCCCGGGCGGCCGCGGTCAGCGCCGGCTTCGGCGACACGTCCAGCCAGACGTCGGCGTCAAGCCCGACCTGATGGCTCGCGTGCAGCCCGGCGATCGGGCCGCCATGCGGGCGGGAGATGTCATTCATGTACAACGTGGGCAAACCCGCTGCCCGCGCGCGCAGGGCCAGCGTTTGGAGGGCCGCGATGGTGTCCGGGTGTCCCCAGAACCAGCTCCGGCTGGCGCGCACCGTCTGGTAGCCCGGACCGTCCGCCGGAAGTTCCATTGCGCCCGCGATGCAGCCGCCGCCGGGTCCGCTGACGATGCGCGGCGCGGCGGCACCTGACGCGGGCTGTGCGAAGGAGGCCGGAATTGATGCAAGCAGCAGGGTGAAGGCGGTGAACAGGGTGCGCAACAGCGGCGTCCTTTTTACATTCGCAGCATGGCACAGCACGGCCACCGCGCGTCAACCGATCCGCTATTGCAACTTGTAGCCGCGCAGTGCGATAGGCTCCGTCCCGGGGTTTGCGAATGGATCGCGGCCTGCTCCCATAAGGATTGAACGATGCAAGACCGCTTTCTCGTCACTGGCGGTGCCGGCTATGTTGGGAGCCATCTCGTGGCGCTGCTGGTGGAGCGGGGAGCGGACGTCGTCGTGCTCGACAACTTGCGTCAGGGCCACCGCGCCGCCGTGCCGCAGGCCGCCCGGCTGATCGAGGGCGACGTGTCCGACACGCAGACCCTCGACGGCGTTCTGGCCGAAGGGCCGTGGAGTGCCGTGTTCCACTTCGCGGCGCTGTCCCTGGTGGGGGAAAGCATGCGCGAGCCGATGCGTTACTTGCTGGAGAACGGCGCGGGCGGGATGCGGCTGATCGACGCCTGCGTCCGGCACGGCGTGAAGAAATTCATCCTGTCCTCCACCGCCAACCTGTTCGGCGAGCCGGAGCGCATGCCGATCGACGAGTCCGCCCGCATCGACCCGTCCTCCCCTTACGGCGAGAGCAAGCTGGTGATCGAGCGCGCCCTGCGCTGGGCCGACCAGGTGCATGGCCTGCGGAGCGCCTGCCTGCGCTACTTCAACGCGGCCGGCGCCGACCCGAACGGCACGCTCGGCGAGGACCACGACCCGGAAACCCACCTCATCCCCCTGGTGATCGACGCGGCGCTGGGCCGGCGCGGCGCGCTCACGGTGTTCGGCACGGACTACCCGACCCCGGACGGCACCTGCATCCGGGATTACGTGCACGTGACCGACCTGGGCGAGGCGCACCTTTGCGCGCTTGGGCAGCTCGACCGCCGCAGCGTCACCTACAACCTGGGCAACGGCAACGGCCACTCCGTCCGGGACGTGATCGCCGCGGTGGAGCGGGTGCTGGGCCGCCCGGTCCCGGTGCAGTCCGGCGACCGCCGGCCTGGCGACCCGGCGGCGCTTGTCGCGTCCTCCGCGCTGATCCAGGCGGAAACCGGCTGGACCCCACGCTTCGCCGACCTCGACGAGATCGTCGCCAGCGCCGCCGCCTGGCGGAAGGCGCACCCGGGCGGCTACGGCGAGAACGCGCCACGAGGGCAGGCGCTTACGGAGCCGGACGGTAGGCCGGCACAGCCAGGTAGGACAGCCGCTTGAACTCCTTGCGGCCCCGCGCCACGGAGTCGAGGATCATGCCGCAGGTCAGCGACAGGCAGGCCAGCAGCGCGATCCCCGTGGACAGCACCGCCGTCGGCAGGCGCGGGACCAGTCCGGTATGGACGAAGTCCACGAAGACCGGCACGGCGAGGCCAATGGCCAGAAGCATCTGCAGCGCCGCGGCGGCGGCGAAGAACGGCAGCGGGCGCTCCTCCTTCACCAGGACGACGATGGTCCGCAGGATGCGCAGCCCATCGGTGACGGTGCGCAGCTTCGACGCGGAGCCGGCCGGGCGCTCCTTATAGGGCGTCGGCACCTCGCCGATCGGCATGCAGAGTTCGAGCGAGTGGACGGTGAACTCCGTCTCCGTCTCGAACCCGCCGGACAGGGCGGGAAAGGACTTCACGAAGCGGCGGGAGAACACGCGGTAGCCCGACAGCATGTCCGTGATCCGGTCGCCGAACACCCGCGACACAAGGCCGGTCAGCAGCGCATTGCCGAAGCGGTGCCCGGGCCGGTAAGCGGCCGTTGCCTCGGACACCCGGGCGCCGGTCACCATGTCCAGCCCGTTCTCCAGCAGCAGGCGCACCATGGCCGGGCTGCTTGCCGCGCAGTAGGTGTCGTCGCCGTCCACCAGCACGTAGGCGTCGGCCTCGATGTCGGCGAACATGCGGCGGATAACATGGCCCTTGCCTTGCAGGCGCTCGGTCCGGGCAATGGCGCCGGCCGCGCGGGCGGCGTCGGGCGTGCCGTCGCTGGAGTTGTTGTCATAGACGTAGATCGTGGCGTCCGGCAGCGCCGCCCGGAAATCCCGCACCACGGCCGAGATCGCGACCGCCTCGTTGTAGCAGGGGATCAGCACGGCGATGACCGGCGAACCCCTTGGTTCGACGCGCGGCGGCATGACGCCTACTCCGGCACCCCGGCGGCTACCCTTGTAGTCGCCCCGGCGGGGGTCGGCTGCACCGCCAGGGCGGGCACGCGGGGTGCGCGGAACACCACCGAGCGCGACAGGTTGAAGTTGGCGAACATCCCAGCGCCCACCCCGGCCAGGATGGCAAGGATCGGGTACTGCGCGCAGACTGGCAGCAGCGTGACCAGCACGAAGAATGTCCCGCGGTTCAGCACGAAGCCCACGCCGTTGGCCGCGACGAACAGCAGCCATTGCCGCAGCAGGCCGCCGCTCCCGCGCCCGGCGAACGTCCAGGCCCGGTTCAGCGCCCAGGTCGTGGTGACGGCCGCAAAGTAGGCGAGCAGCCCCGCGACGTATAAGCCGAACGTCGCCATCGCGGCATAGACGGTCGCGATATCGACAGCGGCGCCAGCGACGCCCACCGTGCCAAACCGCGCGAACTGCAGAAGCAGCAGCCGCCGTTCGGGCGTCATGGTGGCGCGTAGGCGGCGACGGGCGTAGGCTGCGGGCTGCATGGCGCCGCCACTTAGCCGGTTTTCGTTTCGAATGCCACCCTGCAATCCGGCGGTGCTGGCGTGCCGCCCAGCCGCATGGTTTGCTGGGCCTGGGGCAGCGGAGACATGAGGATGAGACGTCGCACATTCCTGGCCGCATCGGCCGCGGGTTTGGCGGCGCCGGCGGTCGGATGGGCGCAGGATAGCCGCGTCCTCCGCTTCATCCCGCAGGCCGACCTCACGGTGCTGGACCCGATGTGGACCACGGCCTACGTCACGCGCAACCATGCCTTCATGGTGTATGACACGCTGTTCGGGCAGGACAGCCGGTACCGGCCGTCGCCGCAGATGCTGGAAGGCTTCACCACCGGGGATGACGGCAAGACCTGGACGCTCACGCTGCGGCCCGGCCTGCTGTTCCACGACAACGAGCCGGTCCGTGCGCGGGATTGCGTGGCAAGCTTGGATCGCTGGGGCAAGCGGGATGCCTTCGGCGGCGCGCTGATGGCGGCAACCCGCGAAATGGTCGCCAAGGATGACCGCACGCTGGTGTTCCGCCTGAGAAAGCCGTTCCCGCTGCTGCCCGCAGCACTCGCTAAGACCCCGCTGTTCATGCCGGCGATCATGCCCGAGCGCATCGCCCGGACCGACCCGTTCACCCAGGTGACGGAGATGATCGGCAGCGGCCCGTTCCGCTTCAAGACGGATGAGCGGGTGCCCGGCGCCCGCGTCGTCTATGAGAAGTTCGGGGCCTACAAGCCGCGCGACGGCGGCACGACCGATTGGACCTCCGGCCCCAAGGTCGTGCATTTCGACCGGGTCGAGTGGACCACGATCCCCGACCCCACCACCGCCGCGCAGGCGTTGATCAACAACGAGCAGGATTGGTGGGACTACGCGACCGCCGACCTGATGGGGCTGCTGGCCCGCAGCCGCGGCGTGAAGGTCGTGGTACAGGAGCCTTCGGGCCAGATCGCCACATTCCGGATGAACCAGTTGCAGCCGCCGTTCAACAACCCAGGCGTCCGCCGGGCGCTGCTGGGCGCCATGAGCCAGGAGGACGTGGTGACCGCGGTCGTCGGCACCGATCCCAAGATGTCGCGCACCGGCGTCGGCTTCTTCTGCCCAGACACGCCGATGGCGAGCGGCGTGGGCCTCGATGTGCTGGCCGGGCCGCGCGACATGGGCCGGGTCAAGCGCGACCTGAAGGCGGCTGGCTACAAGGACGAGCGCGTGGTGCTGCTGGCGGCGACCGACTTCCCGGTGCTCAAGGCGATGGCGGACGTGACCGCCGACATGCTCCAGCGCGCGGGAATGAACGTGGACTACCAAGCGACGGACTGGGGCAGCGTCGTGACCCGGCGCGCCAAGAAGGACCCGGTGGAGGCCGGCGGCTGGAGCGCCTTCTGCACCGCCTGGGCCGGCACCGACCACCTGAACCCGGCCGCCCATATCCCGCTCCGCTCAAACGGGGAGCAGGCCTGGTTCGGCTGGCCCAGCGATCCGAAGATCGAGCAGCTCCGCCGTGACTGGTTCGACGCGCCGGACGTGCCCGCGCAGGCTGCCATCTGCGCCGAAATCCAGCGTGAGGCATTCCAGAGCCTGCCCTACATCCCGATGGGCCAGTACTTGCAGCCCACGGCGTATCGCAGCAGCCTCGACGGCGTGCTCAACGGGTTCGCGCTGTTCTGGAATGTGCGGCGGGTGTGAGGCTATGCTGGGCCGCCGGTGGCCCGGGGTTTGCTAGGATTTGTCGCAATGGTCGAACAAAGGGTTTGCATGAAGCGTCGTGAGTTGCTCGCCGCCGGGACTGCCGCTGCCGTGGGCAGCCTGGCCATGCCCCGCCTGTCCCGCGCGCAGGGCGCCCGGGTGCTGCGCTTCGTGCCGCAGGCGAACCTCTCCAGCCTTGACGCCATCGCCGGCACCCAGTACGTCGTGCGCAACGCCAGCCTGCTGATCTGGGACACGCTGTTCGGCGTCGACAGCAACCTGGTGCCGAAGCCGCAGATGGCCGAAGCCTATGAGGCGAGCGAGGACAGCAAAACCTGGACCATCCGCCTGCGCCCCGGCCTCAAGTTCCATGACAATGAGAAGGTCACGGCCCGGGACGTGATCGCCAGCCTCGACCGCTGGATGGTGCGGGACACCATGGGGCAGCGGATCAAGGCGTCGCTCGACGCCATGGAGGCGCTGGACGACCGCACCGTGCGCATCCGCCTGAACAAGCCGTTCCCGAAGATGCTGTTCGCGCTGGGCAAGAGCAACGCGCCGGTCGCCGAGATCATGCCGGAGCGCATCGCCAAGACCGACCCGTTCCAGCTCATCAAGGAGTTCGTCGGCTCTGGCCCTATGGCGTTCAAGAAGGACGAGTGGGTGCCAGGCTCCTCGGCGGTGTTCGAGAAGTTCGCGGGGTACGATCCCCGTCCGGAGGTGGCGGACTGGCTGTCCGGCGGCAAGCGCATGATGTTCGACCGCATCGAGTGGCTGATCCTGCCCGACGACGCGACCAAGGCGGCGGCGCTGCAGAACGGCGAGATCGACTGGTGGGAGAACCCGGTGCCCGACCTGGTGCCGCTGCTGAAGCGCAACCGCAACGTCAACGTCGACATCTCGGACCCGCTGGGCAACATCGGCTCTTTCCGCATCAACCACCTGCACCCGCCGTTCAACGACCCGCGGGTGCGCCGGGCGGTGATGATGGCATTGAGCCAAGAGGACTACATGCGCGCCGTGGTCGGCAACGACGACGCGCTGTGGAAGCCGCTGCCGAGCTTCTTCACGCCGGGCACGCCGTCCTACACCGAGGCGGGCGGCGAGCTCCTGACCGGCCCGCGCCGCTTCGACGAGGCGAAGAAGCTGCTGGCGGAGGCCGGCTACAAGGGCGAGACCATTGTGCTGTGCGTCGCGACGGACGTGCAGATCACCAAGGCGCAGGGCGACGTGACCGCCGACCTCCTGCAGAAGATCGGCATGAACGTGGACTACCAGGCGCTTGACTGGGGCACGGTGGGCGCGCGCCGGGCGAAGAAGGACCCGCCGTCGCAGGGCGGCTGGCACATCTTCCACACCTGGCACGCCGGCGCCGACTGCATCAACCCGGCCCCCTACACGGCGTTCGACGCGGGCGGCGACAAGGCGTGGTTCGGCTGGCCGAAGTCGGACGCCATCGAGGCCGGCATCGGCACCTGGTACGACGCTCCAGACGCCGCCGCGGAGAAGGCCGCGATGGCCGACCTCAACAGACAAGCGATGGAGTTCGTGACCTACATCCCGACCGGCTTCTTCCTGGGCTACCAAGCCTGGCGAAAGAACGTGAGCGGCGTGGTCAAGGCCCCGTTCCCGGTGTTCTGGGGCGTGCAGAAGACATGATCGGTTTGGCCTGATGCTCGGCTACCTCGCCCGGCGGGTGCTCTCGACCATCCCGGTGATGGCGATTGTCGCGCTGTTCGTGTTCAGCCTGCTCTACATCGCGCCGGGCGACCCGGCGGCGATCATCGCCGGGGACCAGGCGACGCCGGCCGACGTGGAGCGCATCCGCGCCGGGCTGGGCCTCGACCGTCCGTTCCTGATCCGCTTCGGCGAGTGGGTGTGGCACGTGCTCAACGGCGACCTCGGCGTGTCGATCTTCACCAACCTGCCGGTGACGCGGATGATCCAGCAGCGGCTGGAGCCGACGGTCTCGCTGATGGTCTTGACGCTGATCCTGTCCATCGTGGTCGCGGTGCCGATGGGCGTGCTGGCGGCGTGGAACCAGGGCACCTGGATCGACCGGCTCATCATGGTGCTCGCGGTGTTCGGCTTCTCCGTGCCGGTGTTCGTGGTGGGCTACATCCTCGCCTACGTGTTCGCGCTGCAGCTCGACTGGTTCCCGGTGCAGGGCTACACGCCGCTGGCCCGCGGCTTCGGCCCTTGGCTCAGCAACCTCGTGCTGCCCTCGGTGGCGCTGGGCGGCGTGTACATCGCGCTGATCGCCCGCATCACCCGGGCGACGATGCTGGAGGTGCTGAGCCAGGACTACATCCGCACCGCCAAGGCCAAGGGGGTCGGCAGCCGCACGGTGCTGTTCTTGCACGCGCTGAAGAACGCCGCCGTGCCCATCGTCACCGTGATCGGCATCGGCGTGGCGCTGCTGATCGGCGGCGCCGTCGTCACTGAAAGCGTGTTCGCGATCCCCGGCCTCGGCCGCCTGGTGGTCGATGCGATCCTGCGGCGCGACTACCCGGTGATCCAGGGTGTCGTGCTGCTGTTCAGCTTCGTCTATGTCCTGGTCAACCTTGGGGTGGACCTGCTGTACACCGTCTTCGATCCGAGGATACGCTATTGAGCGCTACCGCCCTTCCCGACGCGCCGGTTGCCACCGCATCGGCGGCGCACGTCACCCCGGCGTCGGCGATGCCGGACGTGCTGCCAGCCGTGCGGCCGCGCGGCCGGGTCCGCACCTTTATCCGACGCTATCCCACCATCTTCGCCGGCGGGCTGCTGCTGGCGCTGATCCTGTTCATCGCCGTGGCCGCCCCGCTGCTCGGCACCACAGACCCGACGGCGCTGGCGCCCGCCAAGCGCACGCGGGAGCCGTCGATGCTGTACTGGTTCGGCACCGACATGCTGGGTCGGGACATCTACTCGCGTGTGCTGTACGGGGCCCGGGTGTCGCTGATCGTCGGCTTCTCGGTGGCGCTGCTGGCGTCGGTGATCGGCATGGTGATCGGGCTGGTGTCAGGGTTCGTGCGCTGGGCGGACAGCGTCATTATGCGGGTGATGGACGGGCTGATGAGCATCCCGCCGATCCTGCTGGCCATAGCACTCATGGCGCTGACCCGCGGCAGCGTCGGCAACGTCGTGACCGCCATCACCATCGCCGAGATTCCCCGTGTCTCGCGCCTCGTGCGCGGCGTCGTGCTGTCGCTTCGCGAGCAGCCGTACGTGGAGGCGGCGGTCGCCTCCGGCACGCGGGTGCCGATGATCATCTGGCGCCACATCGTGCCCAACACGCTGGCGCCGATCACGGTGCAGGCGACCTACATCTGTGCGTCGGCCATGATCACCGAGGCGATCCTGTCCTTCATCGGCGCCGGCACCCCGCCGATCATCCCGAGCTGGGGCAACATCATGGCCGAGGGTCGGGCGCTGTGGCAGGTGAAGCCCTACATCGTGTTCTTCCCGGCGGTGTTCCTGTCGCTTACGGTACTCGCAGTAAATCTGCTAGGCGACGGGCTGCGCGACGCGCTCGATCCCCGCATGGCGAAGCGCGTCTGATGGTGGCGCTCCTCCAGGTCGAGGCCCTGCAAACCCATTTCGGCACGCTCGACGGCGTGGTGCGCGCAGTGGAGGGCTTGTCGTTCCACATCGACGCCGGGGAAACGCTGGCCATCGTGGGGGAGAGCGGCTGCGGCAAGTCCGTCACCAGCATGAGCATCCTGCGGCTGGTCCAGGAGCCGCCCGGCCGGATCGCCGGGCGCATCCGCTTTCAGGGGCGCGACCTGCTGAAGCTGTCCGAGGCCGAGATGCGCAAGCTGCGCGGCAACGACATCAGCATGATCTTCCAGGAGCCGATGACCAGCTTGAACCCCGTGCTCAACATCGGCCGGCAGATCGGCGAGACGCTGCGCCTGCACCAAGGCCTGTCGGCGCGGCAGGCGGAGGCGCGGGCGGTGGAGATGCTGACGCTGGTGGGCATCCCGGCGCCGGGCCGCCGGGTGCGGGAGTACCCGCATCAGCTTTCGGGCGGCATGCGGCAGCGGGTGATGATCGCCATGGCCTTGGCCTGCAACCCCAAGCTGCTGATTGCGGACGAGCCAACGACGGCCTTGGACGTGACCATCCAGGCGCAAATCCTGGATTTGATGCGGGATCTCAAGACCCGCATCGGCTCCGCCATCCTGCTGATCACCCATGACCTCGGCGTCGTGGCGGAGATGGCGCAGCGGGTGGTCGTGATGTATGCCGGGCGCAAGGTGGAGGAGGCCACCGCCGGCGAAATCTTCGCCAACCCGCAGCACCCCTATACAAGAGGCCTGCTGGGCGCGGTGCCGCGGCTCGGCTCCTCGCTGTCCACCGGCGGACGCTCCAAGCTCGCGGAAATTCCCGGCCTGGTGCCGTCGCTCCGCAAGCCTATTGTCGGCTGCGCGTTTGCCGGGCGATGCCTGAGCGCCACCGACCTGTGCCGCACGGTCGCGCCTGCGGTTGAGCAGAAGCGGCCCGGCCATTCCGTCGCCTGCCACTACGCCGAGTACGCCATGCCGGAGGAGCAGGCGGCATGAGCCGGACCCCGCCGTTGCTTGAGGTCAACGCGCTGAAGAAGCACTTCCCGCTGCGCGGCGGGCTGCTCGGCGGCGTCACCGGCCAGGTGTATGCCGTGGACGGCGTGACCTTTTCCATCGAGAAGGGCGAAACGCTGTCGCTGGTGGGGGAAAGCGGCTGCGGCAAGAGCACGGTGGGCAAAACCATCCTGCGCCTGATCGACCCGACCGACGGCGAGGTCTGGCTGGACGGCGCGCGCATCGACAACCTGCCTGCCAGCCAGTTGCGCCCGCTGCGCCAGCGCGTGCAGGTGGTGTTCCAGGACCCGTTCAGCAGCCTCAACCCCCGCATGCGGGTGCGGGACATCATTGCGGAGCCGCTGCGCAACTTCGGCCTGGCGAGCGGCGACGGCGAGATCGGCGACCGCGTGGCGGAGCTCATGGACACGGTCCGCCTGCCGCGCGACGCGATGCGCCGCTTCCCGCACGAGTTCAGCGGCGGGCAGCGCCAGCGCATCGGCATCGCCAGGGCACTTGCTCCTGGCGCCGACCTGATCATCTGCGACGAGGCCGTCTCCGCGCTCGACGTGTCGGTCAAGGCGCAGATCGTCAACCTGCTGTCCGACCTGCAGGACGAGCTGGGCCTCGCTTTGCTGTTCATCAGCCATGACCTGGCCATCGTCGAGCACCTGACCCATCGGGTCGCGGTGATGTACCTCGGCAAGATCGTCGAGGTCGCCGAGCGCCGCAGCTTGTTCGCGGACCCGCGGCATCCCTACACCCGCGCGCTGCTGTCCGCCGTGCCGGTGCCGGACCCCACGGCCCGGCGCGACCGCATCATCCTGACCGGCGACGTGCCCAGCCCGATCAGCCCGCCCAGCGGCTGCCGTTTCCACACCCGCTGCCCCTACGTGTTCGACCGCTGCCGGACGGAGGAGCCGGTGCTGCGGGAAATGGGCGAGGGGCAGAAGGCGGCCTGCCACCTCGACGAGCTGCCGGCATTGCGCATGCTGCCGCAGGCGGCGTAAGGGAAAGTAGTCCAGCCCCCGGCTTGACCCTAGCCGGTCGAGGCGACCACACTACGTTGAGGTGTGCGGGTCGCTGGCCCTGCGCACGATTTAAATTGGGAGAAGAACGATGCCGCAGGTATCGCTGACGGTGAACGGGCGAAGCCACACTGCCGAGGTCGAGGGCAGGACCCTGCTGGTCGAGATGCTGCGGGAGGGCATGGGCCTGACGGGCACGCATGTCGGCTGCGACACCAGCCAGTGCGGCGCGTGCGTGGTGCACGTGGACGGCGAGTCCGTCAAAAGCTGCACCATGCTGGCGGTTCAGGCGAACGGGGCCGACGTGACCACGATCGAGGGCATCGCCGCGGCCGACGGCACCTTGCACCCGATGCAGGCGATGTTCCGCGAGCACCACGCCCTGCAATGCGGCTTCTGCACGCCCGGCATGGTGATGAGCGCCATCGACCTCGTGCAGATGCACCCCGAGGGCCTGACCGAGGAGCAAATCCGGCACGGGCTGGAGGGCAACCTCTGCCGCTGCACCGGCTACCACAACATCGTCAAGGCGATTGCCGCCGCCTGGCCGATCATGCACGGCAAGGAGTTGCCGCTCGCCGCCGAGTAGTCGCGCTACCGGCGCCAAGCCGGAGCTGCAGAGGGAAGAAGCATCATGGGTTTCGAGGGCATCGGCGCCTCCGTGCGCCGCAAGGAAGACCACCGGTTTCTCAGCGGGCGCGGCAACTACACCGACGACATCAACCGGCCGGGCCAACTTTATGCGGTGATCCACCGGGCCGATCGGCCGCATGCGCGGATTTCGGGCATCGACACGTCAGTTGCCGCAAAGGCGCCCGGCGTCGTCGCGGTTTACACTGGGACCGACATGCAGGCGGACGGCGTGGGCGGCGTGCCCTGCGGCTGGCAGGTCCACAACAAGGACGGCTCGCCCATGGCGGAGCCGCCGCATCCCGTGCTCGCCACCGGCAAGGTGCGCCATGTCGGCGACCCCATCGCCGTGGTGATCGCCGAGACGCGGCAGCAGGCGAAGAACGCGGCCGAACTGCTGGTGATTGACTACGAGGATTTGCCGGCCATCGCCGCGGTGCGCGACGCGGTGGCGCCGGGCGCGCCGCTGGTGCATGACGACGCGCCGGGCAACGTCTGCTTCGATTGGCACATCGGCGACAAGGCTATCGTCGATGCGGCTTTCGCCCAGGCTGCGCACGTCGTCGAGCTGGACCTGACCAACAACCGGTTGGTGCCGAACGCGATGGAGCCGCGGGCGGCCATCGGCGAGTTCGACCGGTCCTCGGGCGAGTTCACGCTCTACACGACCAGCCAGAACCCGCACGTGATCCGGCTGCTGATGGGCGCCTTCGTGCTGCACATCCCGGAGCACAAGCTGCGCGTGGTGGCGCCCGACGTGGGCGGCGGCTTCGGCTCGAAGATCTACCACTACGCCGAAGAGGCCATCGTCACTTGGGCCGCCGGCAAGTTGCACCGCCCGGTGAAGTGGACCTGCGACCGCAGCGAGGCCTTCATGTCGGACGCGCACGGGCGCGACCATTCCAGCCACGCGGCGATGGCGGTGGATGCGCAGGGCAAGTTCCTGGCGCTGCGGGTCAGCACCCTTGCCAACATGGGGGCATACCTTTCGACTTTCGCGCCCGCTATCCCGACCTATCTCAGCGCCACGCTGCTCGCCGGCGTTTATACGACGCCGGCGATCTACGCCGAGGTCAAGGCGGTGTTCACCCACACGGTGCCGGTGGACGCCTACCGCGGCGCCGGTCGGCCGGAGTCGGCCTACTTGCTGGAACGGTTGGTGGACGTGATCGCGCACGACACGGGGCTGGACCGGGTGGCCATCCGCCGCCTCAACTTCATCCCGCGCGACGCCTTCCCGTATCAGAGGCCGGTGGCGCTGAACTACGACAGCGGCGATTACCAGGCTACGCTGAAGGCGGCGCTGGCCGCCGCGGACTGGGACGGCTTCCCGGCCCGTCGCCAGGCCGCCGCGGCCCGCGGCAAGCTGCGGGGGATCGGCATGTCCACCTACGTGGAGGCCTGCGGCATCGCGCCGAGCAAGCTTGTGGGGCAGTTGGGCGCGCGCGCCGGGCTGTATGAGGTCGCCAACATCCGGGTGCATCCGACCGGCAGTGTCACCGTGCTCACCGGCACGCACAGCCACGGGCAGGGGCACGAGACGACGTTCGCGCAGCTCGTCTCTGACCAGCTCGGCATCCCCGTCGATCAGGTGGATGTCGTGCATGGCGACACCGCCAAGATCCCGTTCGGCATGGGCACCTACGGCAGCCGCAGCCTGGCAGTGGGAGGGTCCGCGATGGTGAAGGCCATGGACAAGGTGATTGCCAAGGGCAAGAAGATCGCGGCCCACCTAATGGAAGCCTCCGTCGAGGACATCGAGTTCAAGGACGGCCGCTTTTCCGTGGCCGGCACCGACAAGAGCAAGGCGCTGGCCGAGATTTCGCTCGCCGCTTACGTGCCGCACAACTACCCGATCGAGGAGCTGGAGCCGGGCCTCGACGAGACCGCGTTCTACGACCCGAAGAACTTCACCTTCCCCGGCGGCTGCCACATCTGCGAGGTGGAGATCGACGCCGACACCGGGACCGTCACGGTCGCGAACATGGTGGCGGTGGACGACGTGGGCCGGGTCGTCAACCCGATGATCGTCGAGGGGCAGGTGCAGGGCGGGCTGGCCCAGGGCATCGGCCAGGCGCTGATGGAGAACGCGGTCTATGACAGCGAGGCGCAGTTGGTGACCGGCTCCTTCATGGATTACCAGATGCCCCGGGCGCACGATTTCCCGCCGATGGTCACTTCGACGCAGAACACGCTGTGCACGCACAACCCGTTGGGGTCGAAGGGCGTGGGGGAGACTGGCGCCATCGGCTGCCCGCCCTCCGTCATCAACGCCGTGGTGGACGCGCTGCGCGACTACGGCGTGCGGCACCTGGACATGCCGGCGACGCCGCAGAAGATTTGGTCGATCATCCAAGCCAACCAGCCGCGCATGGCGGCCGAGTAGGAATCACGAGCATGTACGATTTCAATTACACCAAGCCGTCCTCGATCCCCGAGGCCGTGCAGGCGCTGGGCGCGGACATGGAAGCCAAGGCGTTGGCCGGCGGCCAGACCTTTATCCCGGTGCTGAAGCAGCGGCTCAACAAGCCGAGCGTGATCGTCGATCTGTCGGAGCTGGGCCTCACAGGCATCGCTGCGGATGATAAGACGGTGACGATCGGGGCGATGACCACGCATCATCAGATCGAGTCCTCGCCCGACGTGCAGCGGTTGGTTCCGGGCCTCGCCAAGATGGCGTCCCTGATCGGCGACACCCAGGTGCGGCACCGCGGCACGATGGGCGGGTCGCTCGCCAACAACGACCCGTCCGCCTGCTATCCAGCGGCGGTGCTGGCCTTGGGCGCCACGATCCACACCGACCACCGCAGCATCGCGGCGGACGACTTCTTCCAGGGCATGTTCACCACGGCGCTGGAGCCGGGCGAACTGATTACCGCCATCGAGTTTCCTGTGGCCGAGAAATCGAACTACGAGAAATTCCGCAACCCGGCGTCGCGCTACGCCATGGTCGGCGTGTTCGTCGCCAAGACCGCCGCCGGCGTGCGGGTCGCCATCACCGGGGCTGGGCAAAGCGGGGTGTTCCGCCACACCGAGATGGAGGAGGCGCTATCCAAGGACTTCTCCCCTGAAGCGATCACGGGGATTACAACGCCGGCCGATGGGTTGAATGGCGACATTCACGCCAGTCCGGAGTATCGTGCCCATCTGATCGGCGTAATGGCGCGCCGGGCCGTCGCGGCGGCCTGACCACCGGCAAGTTTGGGGCATGGGTTCCAGGGTGCGCCGGTGGCTGCATCCTGTTGGGAGTGTCGGCAGTTGGTCGTTGACCTGCATCTGCTGTGTAAGCAAGGACAGCGCAACAAGCGTATCGGGCCTGAGCCGACCCGTTACGAAACCGGCACCTGGCCGGTGACGGACGAGGTGGCGGAAGAGGCGGTCGGCGGCCGCGTCTATCTGCACGCGGCGCGCGCCGAGGAAGCCTATTACGGCGGCACGATCCAGGCTTGGCGGGCCGCAGACGGCGATCCCAAGCGAAAGTCGTTCGAGTACCTCGTGGATGGGCCGTTCCGCATCCGCTGTCCCGAGAAATGGGGGCAGGAGAAGGCCATCGTCCGGCGTTGACCTGGCGGCCCGGCAAACGCGCGGAGGGGACCCATGACAGCCGAACCACTCTATTCGCTCGATGACCTCAAGGCGCTGCAGCAGTGGGATACGCCTACCATCTGCAACGGCCTTGAGATCGTGGCGCCCGAGCGCCGCACGTTCGGCTTCACCCTTGAGCCGATGGTCGCGGTTGACCGCAAGCTGCCGCCGATGGTCGGCGTCGCCCGCGTCGGCATGATCCGCGCGAAGGAGGCGCCTCGTGGCCCCGTGGCCAACCGGCTTGATTGGTATGACTACGTGGCCGACGCGCAATTCCCGACCGTGGTGGTGCTGCAGGATTTAGACGACCGGCCCGGCTACGGCGCCTGGTGGGGCGAGGTGCATTCCACGGTGCACAAGGCGCTCGGCGCCACCGGCTGCGTGACCAACGGCTCGTTCCGCGACTGCGACATGTTCGCGCCGGGGTTCCAGATCATCGGCGGGCGGATCGGCCCCAGCCATGCCCACGTCCACATGGTGGATTTCGGCAAGCCGGTGAACGTCTTCGGCATGAACGTCGTGCACGACGACGTGATCCATGCAGACTTCCACGGCGCGGTCGTCATCCCGGCCGAGGTGGTGCGCAAGTTGCCGGACGCCATCGCCCTTTCAGCCCGGCGCGAGAAGGTCATCCTCGATGTCTGCGCCGATGCCGATTTCAGCCCGGCGAAGCTTCGGGAAGCAGTGCAGCGGGCCGGGGAAATCCATTGATCCGGTCGCCGACATCGCTGCACGTCAGCGGGATCATACGCCGGGATTGTAAATGTAAAGGTAAGTACCGCTGGTCTGCGTCCCGGTGGTGACTTGAAGGCTGTGGGCTTGCTGCAGCGACAGGCCGGTGAAGGTTATGCTTGCGTCGATGCCGTTTCCGGTCCGGCCGGCGCCCCCGACGATGTTGGCCCGCAGCGTCGCGCCCTGCGACCCGACAGCGCCGGCCAGCGTGGCATCCCAACGGTAGGCGCTCACCCCGTTGGCAAAGCCCCATAAGGTCACGGCGTCGCCGGCGTGGAAGTTGCGGATGGTGTCCCAAGCCGCGCCGGGCGTGCGCGCATCTGTGAAGAAGGTGTCATGACCGGTGCCGCCGGTCAGGAAATTCGAGCCTAGTCCGCCGTCCAGCACGTTCTGCCCGCTGGCGACCTGAATGGCATCGTTGCCGCTCCCGGCATGGATGAACACGTTGGGCGCCTGCGTCGAGAAGACCATGCTGTCGGAGCCGGCGTAGACGTATTGGTTCTTGAGGTAGCTCGGTCCGGAGGCCAGGGCCGGGTCCATGGCGAGGCTGCCGCGCTGGTTCGTCGTCGTGTCCACATAGGACAGGACCGCGCCGGTGGGCGGCGTGGCCGTCGCCGGCGGGGTGCCGGACGCCGTTGGGGTCCAGCCCAGGACATCCAGGACGCGCAGGTCAGTGGCCGTGAGTTGCCCGGGCGATCCGGCCCCGCCAGGGCCGAAGGCGTCACCCCTGGTACCGTCCCAATCGCCGAAGTCCTGGCCGTCAAATCTCCCCCCAATAAAGGCGTTATGGAACTGCGTGAGCAGGGTCTTGCCGTCCACGGAAAAGTAGGTGGCCCGCCCGTCCGTGCCCCCCGAGTAGTCGCGCACACCCGGCGACGAGTAGCGGAACAGGTCGAGCGGCCCCCAATTCCCCTCCCTCGTCAGGCCCAGCCCGCCGATGCGTCCCATAAGCCCTTCGGTCATCTCGTGCTCGATGACGCCGATGGCGTCCGCACCGAAGGTCCAGGGCAGCTTGCTGTTCAGGATGACCGTGTCGTCGATCCCGCTGCTTGCGGGCGCGAGGCCGAGGATCTGCGCCAAGCCGTCGGACACGGCGAAGCCTGCTCCGTTGGTGGGGTCGGCGGACGGGAGCGAGGCCACGGCGGCGAAATCATCGGTGGTGGTCGCGTGGCTGGCGAGCGCCGCCTTGAGGTCGGCATAGCTGACCTCGGACGCCGAGAACGTGTTGATGCCAGAGAAGCCGCTCAATGGTTGAAAGTCGAACGCGACGTGGAAGGTCGCCGTGGTGGCGATCTTGCTCTGCAGATCGGCTTCGGCGGCCAGGACCGCGTTGCGGTATTGCTGAGACACAGCGGAGCTGAAATCGTTGATGAAGGTGAGCCCGGACGACGCTCCGCTCGTGATCGTAGAAGGTTCTGTGTCCTGAGCCGGACTTGAAATCATGTCTGAACTCAGGACGTCGCTGTCCGATGGTGGCACACTATTTTGGCCGATGACGCGACGCGACATGCACCTTTTCTCCGGTGAATTCTGGAAGTATCAGTTTCTGGCTTACGACGGCAGACAAGCCGGACTATGGCTCGTGTTTCGTCGCCTAACTTCTTGGTTATATTGTTTGCAGGCAGGCAACCGGCCCGAATTACTGCTTCGTACTCAGCCGACCGCAGGTTAGCCGTGCCTACTCCGCAAAGAGTCCGACAGGCGTGTTCATAAGCGTGCAATCTTCCTGCATGTTGCGCTCAGCATTCCCGTACAGTCCCTCTCAATGTTTCGCCTCTCTTCAACCAACTATCCTAAAAGTTGAGAAAGGCAAACATGGTTTTTTGGACATTGCAATAATTTTAGATTTGCGACGCTATATCCGACACGGCGCCCCATCCGGGACAGGGCGGGCCTTGCGCACCCATTCGAAAAAGCGCGTGGAGGCTGCCACGCAACGCGGCATCACCACGGCGTCAACGGGGCGCCGCTTGACCGAGCCGGGTCATGCGACCGAGTATCGGCCTGTCCAACCGGAGACCTGCCATGAACGTTGCCGCCACCCCCGCATCGCTGTCCGGCGTCTCGGACGCAGAGTGGAAAGTCCGGTGCGACCTGGCGGCCCTGTACCGGCTCGTTGCGCACCATCGGATGACTGACCTGATCTACACCCATATCAGCGCGCGGCTGCCGGGGCCGGAGAACCATTTCCTCATCAACCAGTATGGCGTGATGTTCCATGAGATGCGCGCGTCGGACCTGGTGAAGATCGACTACGACGGCAACATCGTCGACGACGCCCAGCAGTCGCGCCGGGTCAACGCGGCCGGGTTTTGCATCCACTCGGCGATCCACATGGCCCGGCACGACCTGGCCTGCGTCATCCACACCCATACCGCCGCCGGCATGGCAGTCGCGGCGCAGAAGCACGGCCTACTGCCGATCAGCCAGCACGCGCTGAAGTTCTACGGGCACTTGGCCTATCACGGCTACGAGGGCATCGCGCTGGATCTGGACGAGCGGGAGCGGCTGGTGGCCGACCTCGGCGAGCACCGGGCGATGATCCTGCAGAACCACGGGCTGCTGGTCGCCGGGCGCACCATCCCCGAGGCATTCAACAACATCTACTATCTTGAGCGCGCCTGCCAGGCGCAGGTCGCGGCGCTGGCGGGCGGGACCGAGCTGGTGACGCCGCCTGAGGCGGTCCGCCTGCACACCGCGCAGCAGTTCAACCGCGAAGGCAGCCTTGAACACTACGAGATGATGTGGGAGAGCTGCCTGCGCCTCGTGGAGCATGACCGGCCCGATTACCGCTCCTGAGTGGCTGACCTTTTGCAGATCGACGGGCTACGCACGGTGTTCCGCAGCCCGTCCGGCGACGTGCCGGCGGTGGATGGGGTGAGCCTTTCCGTGGCGCGCGGCAAGACTCTGGGCATCGTGGGCGAGAGCGGCTGCGGCAAGAGCATGTTGTCGCTGTCCGTCATGCGCCTGGTGCCATCGCCGGGGCGGGTGGCGGCGGGCCGGGTCATGTTTGACGGGCAGGACTTGCTGACGCTGCCGGCCCGTGCCATGCGCGCCATCCGCGGCAACCGGATCGGCATGATCTTCCAGGAGCCGATGACCAGCCTCAACCCGGTGTTCACCGTGGGCGACCAGATCACCGAGGCGATGCGCGCACATGACTCCGGCGCGTCCAAGGCCGCGTTGCGCGCCCGCGGCGTCGCGGCGCGGGCCCCGGGGGGCCATGCCGGGGCGGCGCGCCGCGTCGCCGGCGACCCGATCTACTACAAAGCCGTCTACATCAAGGACATC
>CAXUJE010000001.1:0-51619 GCA_964251035.1 uncultured Acetobacteraceae bacterium | reverse complement strand
CATTCCCGGGGCGGCGCGCCGCTTCGACGACTACCCGCACCAGATGAGCGGCGGCATGCGGCAGCGGGTGATGATTGCGATGGCACTGTCCTGCGGCCCGGACCTGCTGATTGCCGATGAGCCGACGACGGCGCTGGACGTGACGGTGCAGGCGCAAATCCTCGATTTGCTGCGTGACCTACAGGCGCAGTCCGGCATGGCGATCATCCTGATCACCCACGACCTCGGCGTGGTGGCGGAGATGGCGGACGAGGTGGCGGTGATGTACGCCGGCCGCGTCGTGGAGCGCGCCAGCGGCACGGCAATCTTCGACGATCCGCAGCATCCCTACACGCTGGGCCTGCTGGGCAGCATTCCCCGGATCGAGGAAACCCGGTCCCGCCTGCTGGCCATCGAGGGATCGGTCCCGGCGCCGTTCGCCCTACCGGAGGGCTGCCGGTTTCACCCGCGCTGCGTGTTCGCCGCCCCCGCCTGCACCCGCGTCGATCCGCCGCTGCGCGGGCTGGGCGCCGATCACTGGGCCGCCTGCATCCAGGCGCCGGTCGAGGACCTGGCGGCATGACGGAGGCGCTGATGGAGGTCGCGGGGCTCGCCAAGCATTATCCTATCCGCCGCGGGCTGGTGCTGTCGCGCACGACGGGACAAGTGCGGGCGGTGGACGGCCTGTCGTTCGAGCTGTTCCGCGGCGAGACGCTGGCGCTGGTGGGGGAAAGCGGCTGCGGCAAGAGCACGACGGCGCGGCTGGTGCTGCGGCTGATCAACCCCACCGCGGGCACGGTTCGGTTCGAGGGCGCGGACATCACCGGGCTGCGCGGCGATGCCATGCGCAAGCTGCGCCGCCGGATGCAGATCGTGTTCCAGGACCCGTTCGCCTCGCTCAACCCGCGCATGACGGTGGCCGAGATCCTGGAGGAGCCGCTGATCGTGCACGGCATCGGCGACGGCGCGGCGCGGCGGGCGCGGGTGGCGGAGCTGCTTGGCCTTGTGGGCCTGGCGCCGTATCACGCCGGGCGTTACCCGCATGAGTTCTCCGGCGGGCAGCGGCAGCGGATCGGCATCGCCCGGGCGCTCGCCGTCGAGCCGGCCTTGGTGGTCTGCGATGAGCCGGTCAGCGCGCTCGACGTATCGATCCAGGCGCAGGTGGTGAACCTGCTGAAGGATTTGCAGGTCCAGTTGGGGCTGTCATACCTGTTCATCGCGCACGATTTGGCTGTGGTGAAGCATGTGGCGGACCGGGTCGCGGTGATGTATTTGGGCCGCATCGTCGAGATCGGGCCGAAGGACGCCGTGTTCGCCAACCCGCGGCACCCCTACACGCGCGTCCTGCTGTCGGCGATCCCGCGCCCCGACCCGCATCGCAAGCTGGCGCGGTCCGCGGTGGGAGGCGAGACCCCGGGCGGCGACATGCCCAGCCCGGCCAACGTGCCGCCGGGCTGCCGCTTCCACACCCGCTGCCCGTTCGCCATCGGCCGCTGCCGTACCGAGGACCCCGCCTTGCACGACATCGAGCCCGGCCATCTCTCGGCCTGCCATCTCGCAGAGGACCTGCCCGCCATGGCGGCCATGGAGGCGGCGCAGGCTGCCAGCCCGGCGGCAGCGCGGCGCCTTGCGCTCTACGCCGATCGCCGGGCCGCTCACCAGGCGGCCACATGAGCGCCACCATCGTCTCGCCCCGGCTGATGCTGGTGGGCGGCGGCAGCGTCAAGGAACTGGCGGGCGTGCTGGCCAAGTTCGGCCTGTCGCGTCCGCTGGTCGTCACCGATCCCTACATGGTCCGCTCCGGCCTGGTGCGCCGCTGCCTGGACCCGTTGGAGGCAGCCGGGCTTGCCGCCGCGGTGTTCAGCGACACCGTGCCGGAGCCGACGGACACCGTGGTCGACGCCGGCGCGGCGCTGCTGCAGGCCGGGCTGTATGACTGCCTGATCGGCTTCGGCGGCGGGTCACCCATCGACACTGCGAAGGCAATGTCGATTCTGGCGCACGGGCGGGCGGGCGGCGCCGGGTCGCACATGCGGGACTTCAAGGTGCCGGTGCAGGCGGACGCGGCCGGGCTGCCGGTGATCGCGGTCCCGACCACGGCCGGCACCGGCAGCGAGGCGACGCGCTTCACCGTCATCACCGACACGGAGCGCGGCGAGAAGATGCTGATCGCCGGCATGGGCGCGCTGCCGCTGGCGGCGGTGGTGGATTACGAGCTGACCTTCACCGTGCCGAAGCGCATCACCGCCGACACCGGCGTGGACAGCCTGACCCACGCGCTGGAGGCGTATGTGTCCAGCCGGGCGAACCCGTATTCGGACACGCAGGCGCTGGCGGCAATGGCGCTGATCGGTGCCAACCTGCGGACCGCGTATGCCGAGCCGGACAACGCCTCGGCGCGGGAGGCGATGATGCTGGGCGCGATGCAGGCCGGGATCGCCTTCACCAACAGCTCGGTTGCCTTGGTGCACGGCATGTCGCGGCCGATCGGCGCGGCGTTCCACGTGCCGCATGGGTTGTCCAATGCCATGCTGCTGCCGGCAGTCACGCGCTTTGGGCTGGAAGCGGCGCAGCCCCGCTATGCCGAGGCGGCCCGGCGCATCGGTTTTGCGGCATCAGGCGATTCAGATGAGACGGCGGCGGAGAAGTTGGCGGACGGTCTCGCGCAGTTGAACCGCGACCTCGACGTGCCGGCGCCCGGCGGGTTCGGCATCGACAAGGCGGCGTGGGATGCGCGGTTGGAGATGATGGCAGAGCAGGCCTTGGCGTCTGGCAGCCCGGCCAACAACCCGCGGGTGCCGTCCAAGGCGGAGATCGTGGCGCTGTATCAGGTGGTCTGGTCGGGCAACCGATAGCCTGGTCCCACCCCCGGGCTACGACGCCGAACCTCGTCACGTCGCGTCGCCACCGTTCCGGGAAAATCATCGTTGGCGTTGACGCTCCTGGACCTCTGCGTCGCTCAGGCGAGCATCGTAGATGGACCTTGGCTCAATCGTACGAGCGGTAAGGGTTGCGAGTGCCACGATGAGGAGCATCGGCACCAGGGAGGCCCTGGCCTGCCCCGTAAGTTCCATCATCAGCACGACGGCGGAGATCGGCCCCTGGGTGGTCGCTGCCAGCATGGCGGCAGCCCCGAGCACGGCAGACAAGCCAGGAGGCACCCCCGGCCAGACATACGACCACGGGATGCCCAACACGCCGCCAAGCAGGGCGCCGAAGGCGAGGGACGGTGTGAACAGGCCGCCGGGCGTGCCGCTGCCGAGGCAGAGCAGGGTGGCTGCCGGTTTGAGTGCCAGCAGCGCAAGCAGCATCAGGGTTGTGACCTGGCCGGTGAACGCCAACTCCGCTACGTCGCGTCCATTGCCCAGCAACTGCGGAAAACCGATTGATACAACCCCCAGAAGGGTCAACGCCAGCACTGGCGCCGCCACGCGCCAGCCCCCTTTCGATCGGTGGTGATCGGCCCAGGCTACCGCGCGCACGTAGGAAACTGAAACGAATCCGATGATCGGTCCGGCCAGCACGACCCAAGCGGCGCTGGATGCCGAGGCAGGGTAGGCCGGGATCAAATAGGTCGGAGCGTCTGGCAGAAAGGCCCATGACACGCCAGTTGCGATCAGCGACGCGATGAGCGCCGGCAAGACGTAACGAAGCGCCAGTTCGCCGCGGAGCACTTCAAGCGAAAACAATGCCCCTCCGAGCGGCACGCCGTAGGCTGCGCTCATGCCGGCGCCTGCGCCGCAGGCGACCAGCAATCGCCGGATATCGTCTGAGAGTTGTATCTGATCAGCCAGCACATTGGCGATGACCGCTCCGGTTTGCTTGGGGGCACCTTCGCGGCCCAGGGAGGCTCCCATGCCGACCACGAGCACCGAAAGCACGGCGCTGCCCAGCGTGCGGACGATCGGCAACCGCCCGGCGTGGAACCAAATGGCGGCCGTGATGTCGATGCTGTTGGAGCTCGACAGCCTGACGAGCAGAAGCTGGCCGCCGCCGGTGAGCAATCCGGCGGCTGAAAGTGCTGCGACGTGCCACCACGCCGATGCCTGTGCCGCGGCGTCCAGCAGATCGGACCCGGCCCCGGACCAAACCGTATGCTGCACGAATTCCAGCAACTTGGTCAGCAGCGCAGCGGCCAGCCCCGTGCCAATGCCTGTGAGCAGGACGGCGATCCAGAAGCCAACGGCATCGCGCCGCGCCAGGATGGGACCGATCACGGGCCGGGCAGGGGCAAAAGGTGATCTGGCTAGGCTTTCCGCCCCGCCACCACCGGCACCGCCTGCGCATCCCGCCGCAGCCGGTTCTCTCCCAGCAGCAGCAGGATCGGCGCCGCGATGAAAATTGAGGACGAGGTGCCGACCACGATGCCGAACAGCATCATCAGCGCGAACCCCGACAGCGACGCCCCCCCGAACAGCGCCAGCGGCAGGCTCGCCAGGAACACCGTCATCGAGGTGCCGAGCGTCCGGTTCAGCGTCTCGTTGATCGAAAGGTCGATGAGTTGGCGGAGCGGCATGGTCTTGTACTTGCGCAGGTTCTCGCGCATGCGGTCATAGACGACAACCTTGTCGTTGGTGGAGTAGCCGATCACCGTCAGGATCGCCGCCACCATCACCAAATCGAACTCGATCCGGGTCACGCACAGGAAGCCGATCGCCTTGGTCACGTCGAGGATCAGGGTCACGACGGCGCCCACGGCGAACTGCCACTCGAAGCGGAACCAGATATAGACCAGGATCATCAGCAGGCTGATGCCGAGCGCCAGCATGCCGTTGCGGAACAGCTCGGAGGACACGGCGGCGCCGACCGCGTCGGTGCGGACGATGCGGCTGCCGGGCTGCGCCTCATCGAGGGCCTGGCGCACGCGGGTGACGGTCGCCTGAGTGGACTTCTCGTCGCCCTGCGGGTCCATGCGGATGATGACCTGGTCGGCGCCCCCGAACCGCTGCAGACCGGCCTGCGCGACCTGGGCCGTGTTGAGCGCCGCGCGGATCTTGCCGAAGTCGGCCGGGCCGGGGGTGCGGACCTCCATCACCACGCCGCCGCGGAAGTCGATGCCAAGGTGCAGGCCCGGGTAGAAGAACAGCCCAAGCGAAAGCAGCGACAGCACGGCGGAGGTGGCGAGGCCGACGTAGCGCCCGCGCATGAACTGGATCTTGGTGTGGTCCGGAACCAGCCGGAACAAGGGGCGGAGGAACATCGCGGCTACACCGGCAACAAGGCGGGTTTGGTGGCGACGTACCAGCGCACCGTCAGCATGCGGGCGAACAGGGTCGCGGTGAACAGCGTGGTGACGATGCCGACCGTGATGGTGACGGCGAAGCCGCGCACCGGGCCGGAGCCGAACACGAACAGCATGACGTGCGCCAGGAACGCGGTCGCGTTGCTGTCGATGATGGTGCTGTAGGCGCGGCGGAACCCCGTCTCCAGCGCGTTGAGCGGGGTGCGCCCGTTATGCACCTCCTCCCGCACGCGCTCGTTGATCAGGATGTTGGCGTCCACGGCCACGCCGAGCGTCAGCAGGATGCCCGCCATGCCCGGCAGCGTCAGCGTCGCCCCGATCAGCGACAGCAACCCGATCTGTAAAACCAGGTTGACCAGCAATGCGATGTTGGCGAACCAGCCGAACAGCCCGTAGAACACCGCCATGTAGGCGATCACCAGCAAGAAGCCGACGGCCAGCGCGATGGCGCCGTTGCGGATGCTGTCGGCGCCCAGCTCCGGCCCGACGCTGCGCTCCTCGACCACGGTGAGCGGGGCAGGGAGGGCGCCGGCGCGGAGCAGCACCGCGAGGTCCTGGGCGCTGCGGGCGTTGAAGTTGCCGCTGATCTGGCCGCGCCCGCCGGTGATCGGCGTCTGGATCACCGGGGCGCTGATCACCTTGTCGTCCAGCACGATGGCGAAGCGGCGGCCGACGTTGGCGGTGGTCACGTCGCCGAAGCGCCGGGCGCCGACGCTGTCGAAGGTGAAGTTCACCACCCAGCGGCCGTTCTGGGTGTCCTGGCCCGGGCGCGCGTCGGTCAGGCTGGCCCCATCCACCTCGACCCGGCGGCGCACAGGCTCCTTGACGTTGGGCTGGCCCTCCATCGGCAGGAAGTCCACGCCGGGCGGGGGCGCCGCGCCGAGGTTCGCCGTCTCGTCCAGCAAACGGAACGTCATGCGCGCGGTGCGGCCGAGCAGCTCCTTGATGCGGTTCGGGTCCTCGACGCCAGGCAACTGCACGACGATGCGGTCGGCGCCCTGCCGGGTGATGACGGGATCGAGCACGCCGGTCTCGTCGATGCGGCGGCGGATGATCTCGATGGATTGCAGCACGGCGGAGTTGGCGCGGTCCCGGAGCGCCGCGGGCGACAGGGACAACGCGACCTCGTTGTCCTGAGCCGTCACGTCGTACTCGGCTGGCCCGGCAGACGTTGCAGCTTCCCGCAGCAGGCGCACCGCCTCCTCCTGCTGCAGGCCGGGGTTGATGCGGATCAGCACGCGGTTCTGCGCCGGCTGCGGCTGCGGCGGTTGGAAGCCCGTCACCTTGCCGCGCAGCGCCGTGCGCGCGCCGTCCGCCATGCTGTCCAGCCGCTCGCGCACGACCGCGGCCATGTCGACCTCCAGCAGCAGGTAGCTGCCGCCGCGCAAGTCGAGGCCTAGATGCACCTGCTGCCATGGCATCCAGCTTGCCGGCGCCGGCAGCAGGTTGGGCAGGCAGAGCAGCGCGCCCAGGACGCAGACGCCGAGGATCAGCGCGATCTTGAGGCGGCTGAAGTACATCATGGCGGGCGTGGGTCCTCGGCTGCGAAGGCCCCGGGTATGCCGAGGTCCCCTGGCGGACGCAAGCCTGCGCCTTGGCCGCAGGGGGCCGGGACTGCTACAGCGGGGCATGATCCAGCATCCACTGCGCATCGGCATCGCCGGCGCCGGGCACTTCGGGCGGTTCCATGCGCTGAAGGTCGCGAAAAGCTCCCGCGCCGTGCTGGCAGGTCTGTTCGACCCGGACCACGCCCGCGCCGCCGCAGTCGGGCGGGAGGCCGGGGGTGCCGCGGCGATGCCATGGGCCGAGCTGCTGTCGGCCAGCGACGCCGTGATCGTGGCGGCCCCGGCGGAAGCGCATTTCGAGCTGGCGACGCAGGCATTGGAGGCAGGGCGGCATGTGCTGATCGAGAAGCCGATTGCCGAGACGCTGGCGCAGGCCGACGCTTTGGCGGCACAGGGCCGGAACCGCAAGCTGGTGCTGCAAGTCGGCCACCTGCTGCGCTACTCGGCGGAACACCGCGCCATCTCGGCCCGGATTGCCCGGCCGCTGTATATCGAGGCCGCGCGGATCGCCCCCTACAAGCCGCGCGGCACCGACGTGTCGGTGATCCTCGACCTGATGATCCACGACCTCGACCTCGTGCTCGCCTTGGTGGACAGCCCGATCAGCAGCGTGGACGCGGTGGGCGCCGCGGTATCCAGCCCGCTTGAGGACATCGCCAACGCCCGGGTGCGGTTCGAGAACGGCTGCGTCGCCACGATCACCGCGAGCCGGATTTCGCTTAAGACCGAGCGGAAGATGCGGCTGTTCTCGCAGGAGGGCTACCTTTCGGCGGACTTCGTGGCGCGCAAGCTGGTGATGATCGGTCGGGAGCGCGGCCTGCCCTTGCCCGGCACCGGCGGCTACCGGCGGGAAGAGGTCAACTGGACGGAGGGCGACGCCATGGCGGCGGAGCATGAGGCCTTCGTCGCCGCATGTCTCGACGGCGCGCCGGTGGTGGTCGACGCCGCCGCCGGGCGCCGCGCGCTGTCGGCGGCGCTGGACGTGGCCGAAAGCATGGAGGCGTCACGCCGCCGGGCGCTGGCGTCCGGCCTGATCCATGACCTCCAGCACCTCGCGGGCGGCGGCCTCTGACGGCATGCCTTCGGGAGGGCGCAGGCTGTCCAGGATGCTGGGGAAGGCATCGCGCTGCGCCGTCGCCGCCGGGCCGCCCCGCAGCAGGTCGAGCGCGTGTCGGCCCAGCGTCTCGGCCGTGCAGTCCTGCTGCAGCAGCTCCGGCACGACGGGGCGGCCGGCCAGCAGGTTGAGCATCGCGACGTGGGGCACGCGGATCATGCGCCGGGCCATGGCGGCGGACATCGGGTTGACCCGGTAGGTCACGGCCATCGGCACCCCGGCCAGCGCCAGCTCGAGCGTCGAGGTGCCGGACTTGGTGAGCGCGGCCGAGGCGGCGGCGTAGGCGTCGTGCTTGTCGGCCAGCTCGGTGACGACCAGCGGCTGGACCGGCCAGCTTGCGGCGGCGCGGCGCACGACGTCGGCGACGGCGGGCGAGACCGGGAGCACCGGGCGCAGCGCCGGCTCGTGCAGCGCCAGGCGCTTCAGCGTGGCGCCGAACACCGGGAGCAGGCGTGGCGCTTCCGACCGGCGGCTGCCGGGCATCAGGATCAGCACCGGCTGCCGCGGGTCCAAGCCGTGCGCCTGCCGGAACCGGGTGCCGTCGCCCTGACCGGCGCCGGACTCCAGCACGGGGTGGCCGACGAAGGTGGCGGGAAGGTCGTGCTGCGCGAACCAGGCCGGCTCGAACGGCAGGAGGCAGAGCAGCTTGTCCCACAGGCCCGGGTAACGCCGCACCCGGTGCGCGCGCCAGGCCCAGACCTGCGGCGCCACGTAGTGCACGCGCGGGGTGCCAAGCTTCGCCGCGGCCGCCAGGATGCGGTGGGTGAAGCCGGGGCTGTCGATGGTGACGATCACGTCCGGCTTGAGGCGCGCGATGTCGGCAAGCGTCTCCCCCAAGCGGCGGCGCAGCAGGCGCACGCGGGGCAGCACCTCAATGATGCCCATCACCGCGAGGTCAGCCAGGGGATACAGGCTGTCGAGGCCCTGCTCGGCCATCCGGGGGCCGCCGATGCCGGCGAACTCGGCGCCGGGGCGCTGGGCGCGGATGGCGGCCATCAGGCGGGCGCCCAGCACGTCGCCGCTGGCCTCTCCGGCGACGAGATAGATCAGCGGCATCGCGGGTTGCCAGGAACCATGCCGGACTGCATAGGAGAGCACCCGAGCCGGCGCAACCGGACGGGATGGAGGCACCGATGAACTTGCTGCACGTCACTGCGGCGGAAGCCTGGGCGGAGGCCCAGCAGTCCGGCCTGCATGCGCCGCCCATGCTGGCAGAGGACGGCTTCCTGCACCTATGCACGTCCGCGCAGCTTGAGTACGTCCTGGGCCGGCACTTCGCCGGGCGGACCGGCCTGGTGCTGCTGCACATTGACCCGGCGATGCTCGGCGACCTGCGTTGGGAAGTCAGCGAACCCGGCCGCGATGCCTTCCCGCACCTTTATGGCCCGCTGCCCGTCGCCGCCGTCCTGCGGGCCGAGCCGGTTCAGCCATAGAGATCCGCGGGCGCGACCAGCACCGCCGTGGTTTCGACCAGAGCGTCGCCCTGCGCCGCGCGGTAGAAGCAGGACCGGTGCCCGGTGTGGCAGGCAACACCGTGCTGGTCCACCCGCAGCAGCAGCGAGTCGCCATCGCAATCGACCCGCAGCTCGACCAGGCGTTGCGTCTGCCCGGAGGTCTCGCCCTTGCGCCACAGCGCGCCGCGGCTGCGGCTCCAGTAGCAGACGCGACCGGTCGCCAGCGTCTCCGCCACCGCGTCGCGGTTCATCCAGGCCAGCATCAGCACCTCGCCGGTGTCGTGCTGCTGCGCCACCGCCGCCACGAGGCCCGCGGAGTCGAAGCGGATTTCATCCAGCACCGTCATTATCCGGGGTGCGACCGCAGCACGGCCATGCCGCGGCCGAGGTCGGCGATCAGGTCGCCGGCGTCCTCCAGCCCGATGTGGAACCGCACCAGCGGGCCGTCGTAGTCCCAGGCGCCGGCGGTGCGCACGACGTGGCCCGTGGTCGGCAGCACCAGGCTTTCAAAGCCGCCCCAGCTTGCGCCGATGCCGAACAGCTCCAGGCTGTCGATCATGGCGCAGGCCGCGGCCGTGCTGAATTCCGGCTGGAACACCACGCCGAACAGGCTGCACGCGCCGGTGAAGTCGCGTTTCCACAGATCATGGCCCGGGGCGCCAGGCAGGGCAGGGTGCAGCACCCCCGCCACTTCCGGACGCCCGGCAAACCACTCGGCAACGGCGAGGCCGGACCGCATCTGGTGCTGCAGCCGCACGCCCATGGTCCGCACGCCGCGGAGCGCCAGCCAGCAGTCGTCGGGACTGGCATACTGACCGAGCGCCAAGGCGGTCATGCGCACCCGCTCCCAGTCCTCGTCGGTGGCCGTGGTCACGCCGCCCAGCAGCACGTCCGAATGGCCGACGACGTACTTGGTGAGCGCCTGGATCGACACGTCCACGCCGTGCTGGAACGGCTGGAAGAAGTGGATGCCCCAGGTGTTGTCCATCAGCACCTTGGTGCCGCGGGCGTGGGCGGCCTGGGAAAGCGCGGGCACGTCCTGCACCTCGAAGGTGTGGCTGCCGGGGCTTTCGAGGTAAAGCACCGCGGTATTCGGGCGCATCAGCGCGGCGATCCCCGCCGCGTCGATGTCCGCGCGGTAGTAGGTCGTCTCGATCCCCAGCCGGGCCAGCATGCCGTCGCAGAACACCCGGGTCGGGCCATAAACGCTGTCGGGCACCAGGCAGTGGTTGCCGGCTTTCAGGTAGGCCAGCAGCGGCGTCGTCACCGCGGCGAGGCCGGAGGAGACGATCTGGCAGCGCGTGCCGCCCTCGATCTCCGCGATCACGTCCTCCAGCGCGTGGTGCGTGGGGTTGCCCATCACGCCGTAGTTCAGCGCCTGGTCCAGCCGGGTCGCGTTGGCGGCCTGCCGCTCCTGGCAATTCGGGTACAGCATGGTGGAGCCGCGCAGCAGCGGCGGGTTCACGAAGCCGCGCACCCGCGTGCCGGCACGTCCGGCATGGGACAGGCGGGTTGCCAGCGCCTGTGGACGGCTGCGGGGGGCTTGGTCGTCGGGCATCAATCGGTTTCTTTCATGGTGTCGGGCCGCCCGGCCCATTCGGTCCAGGAGCCGTCATACACCGCGCCCTGCGGCAGCCCGGCGCGCAGCAGCCCGAGGCTCAATATGGTCGCGGTGATCCCCGAGCCGCAGCTCGTGACGACGGAGCGCGCGCTGTCTGCGCCCACGGCGGCAAAGGCGGCGCGCAGGGCAGCCGGGTCGAGCATGGTGCCGTCCGGATGCAGCAGGCTCGCGGACGGCACGTTGCGGCTGCCCGGGATGTGGCCGCTGGGCAGCCCCGCCCGCGGCTCCGGGGCGGAGCCGGCGAAGCGCCCGGCCGGCCGTGCGTCCAGCACCAAGTCATCGGCGCCTGCCAGCATGTCGCCGATCCCGCGCAGGCGGGCCGCACGAAGGCTCGCCCCGAACGTGGCAGGCACGGGCGGCCTCGGCGGGCCGGCCTCGATCGGTCGGCCTTCCCGCTGCCATTTCGGCAGCCCGCCATCCAGCACGAAGGCCTGGTCATGGCCGAACAGCCCCATCATCCACCAGCCGCGCGGCGAGGACGCGATGCCCTTCTGGTCATAGAACACCACCCGGCTCGCGTCCGACACCCCGAGTTCGCCCATGAGCCGTTCGAACCGGCCGGACGACGGCACCATGTGCGGCAGCGTCGTGTCGGGGTCGGCGATGGCGTCGATGTCGAAGAAGCGGGCGCCGGGGATGTGGGCGCGGGCGAACTCCACGGCGCCGTCCTTGCCCTCGCCCGGCAGAAACTTCGTCGCGTCGAACACGACGAGGTCTGCGGAGCCGAGCTGGCCTGCCAGCCATTCCGTGGTGACGAGCGGGTCCATGCTCAGGCGTCCCTTCCGGCAGGCGGGCGCAGCGTCACCGTCCGGCCCACCGCGTCCGCAGCCAATCCCGCTTCACCGCAAGCCAGAGCAAGGCGATGGCGGTGACAGAGTTGGCATAGCGCCCGGCGGACGCGGCCTCGATGGCGTCCGCGGCGGGATGCAGGCGGACGCGGATGTCCTCTTGTTCAGCATCCAGGCCGCCCTGGCCGATGATGCCGTCCGGCCCCGCCTCCGGCGCGTGGAGGCGGCCGGCGAACATGGTGCAACGCTCGTCGGAGGCGCCGGGGGTGAGCAGGAAATCCCCTATGCGTTCCAGCAGATCGACTGGGAGGCCCGTTTCCTCCCGCGCTTCCCGCGCCGCGGTTGCGGCCGGGTCCTCGGCGCCGTCGCAAAGGCCGGCGGGGATTTCGACCATCACCGGCTCCAGGCCAGCGACGAGCGCAGGCAGGCGGAACTGCTCGATCAGCGCCACCTGGTCGGTCACGGGATCATAAGGCAGCACGGCCGCGGCACGGCCGCGGCACAGCAGCTCCCAACTGCGTACCCCGGACATCGCGCCGTCGAACCGGCGCTGGCGGAACTTGACCAGCTCGACAGAGAATCGCCCCTTCCACGCAGTCTCGTTCGAGACGATCTGCATGTCGGGGTGGGGGGGGATGGTGGCCATGACCGACCCTAGATCGGCACGGACGCCATTGGAACCACCCGCGTCGATAAAGCCCGCGCTAATCCCGGCTCGCGAGCAGCTCCCGCAGGCGCGCCGCGGCAGCGGGGCCTTTCACGGCATCCCGCCACATGGCCTCGGCGACGCGCTGGTGGGCGGCGATGGCCTCATCGGCGCCGGTGATCATGGCGACCCCGGTCTGCGCCGACGGCAGGCCGTCGGCATGGAACGGGTTGGCGGCCAGGGTAGCGCGGTCGCGCGTGCGGAAGATGCTGAACCCGCTCGCCGTCTCGCTGGAGGCGAGCAAGCCGAATTGCAGCCCCATCGGCTCGGTTTCCATCAGGTCGGCGATGTTCTGCACCTCCGCCATGGCGACCCGGCGGCAGCGCGCCCGCAGCGCGTCCGACAGCTTGAGGCTGCCGAGCACGCCCAGGCTGAGGAAGCTCTGGATCGCCTGCGGGGACAGGATCGCGATGATCCCCGGGCGGCGCTGCGCGTAGATCCGCTTCCGTGCGGCGAGGATGCCGAGAACCTGGTCGGCGTTGGTGCGGAACGCCGCAGTCTCGGTGCCGGGCTGGTTGGCGGCTTCGCTCAGGCCATCGGCGATGGCCGCGTCGAAGGCGTCCGAGGTGATGAGATACAGGCACGCGCCATAGGCTTGCAGCACCTGGTCGGCCGACTCCTCGATCTGCCGGATGCGTTCGAAGTAGCCCACGGAGCGGCTGTAGTACTCGACCCCGATACCCAGCAGGGACAAGGGGGAGACTTTCAGCAGTTCCGCCAGGCGCTGCACCGTGTCGAGTTTGATGACCTCGCCCTTCTCGTAGCGGTAGAGCGCCGCGCGGGACACGCCCAGCCGCGCCGCGATTTCCTCCGCCCGCAAGCCGGACTCAAGCCGGTACGCCCGAAGCTGCTGCCCTATTTCTGCAAACCGCATGCTCACCTCCAACCGGGCAAGGGCAGATACCGCAACCACCCTTCCGGAAGCGACTCTCATAACAGCCAGAAGTTGATTCGTCGTTATCTTACAATCAACTTCGCAGAAATAAAGTGAGATATGCCGCCTAAATCGTGCATTGCCCTCTAAAATTCAGACGTTATAGCGCTTGCGCCACGCCAGCCCCGCCACCGTGTCGCCCGCTGGCCGATACTCGCAACCGACCCATCCCGCGTATCCCAGCGCATCGATGCGGCCGAGGACGTACTCCCAGCCGATCTCGCCGGTGCCGGGTTCGTGACGTCCGGGAACGTCGGCCAACTGCATGTGGGCGATGCTGGGCAGCAGCGCCTCCATGCGCTTGGTCACGTCGCCCTCTGTCACCTGGCAGTGATAGATGTCGAATTGCAGCCCCACCCGGTCGAAGCCAAGCGCCGCCACGATGTCGGCGCCCTGTCCCATGGTGTTCAGGAAAAAGCCGGGCATGTCGCGGTGGTTGATGGGTTCGATCACGATCTTCACCCCCTGCAGCGCCGCCTGTTCAGCCGCCCAGGCGAGGTTTGCGGCGTACAGCGCCGCCGCGGTGCCGCGCGCCACCCCGGCGGGCACGATCCCTGCCATGCAGTGGACCATGCCGCAGCCGAGCGCGCCGGCGTAGTCCAGGGCGGTTTTCAACCCGTCGCGGAACTCCGCCCCGCGGCCCGGCAGGCAGGCGATGCCGCGCTCGCCGCCCGCCCAGTCGCCCGGCGGCATGTTGAACAGCACCTGCTGCAAGCCGGCGCCGTCCAGCCGCCGGCGGATCTCGGCGGCCGGGTGGTCGTAAGGGAACAGGAACTCGACGGCCTTGAACCCGGCCTTCGCGGCGGCGTCGAACCGCTCAAGGAAGGGCGCCTCGTTGAACATCATCGAGAGATTGGCGGCCAAGCGCGGCATGGTGGTCCTCCTGTTTCGCGGCAGGCTAACCATCGGCCCGGCCCAGAACAACCAGTTGCTTTCCCCAGTTGCTTTCCGGGGATGGGCAGCCGATACCGCCGGGCATGAAGCAGCCCACGGACTTGGTGGCGGAACGCCTGCTGATGGGGCTTTTGCTTGTCGGCGTCGCGGTCGGCTGCGTCCTGGTGCTGCACCCGTTCCTGTCGGCGATCCTCTGGGCGGCGATCCTGGTCTATACCACCTGGCCGGTGTTCACCTGGGTGCGGACCCACCTGCGCGCGAGCCGCGGCTGGGCGGCCGGGATCAGGGGGCTCCTCACGGCCGGCGTGAGCGGCGTGCCGCGGGGGCGGCCCGCGCCCGCCGGCGCGGACGACGTGAACCAGCTCCGCAGCTCGATCGAAACCGCGCTCAGCGGCGGCCTGCCCGGCGCGCCCGGATGGCTGGGCGGGGTTCCGATCGTCGGCGCGACCTTGGCGGAGTACTGGAACGTGTGGGCGGCCGACCTCGGCGTCATGGTCAGCTTCTTCAAGCCCTATTTCGGCATGATCGCGGAGAACGGGCTGAACGTCCTGCTCGGCATCGCGGGGGGCTTGCTGCAATTCATCATCGCGTTGGTGATCGCGTTCTTCTTTTGGGCGTCGGGCGACAGCCTGGGCGTCTATCTTGAGCGGATCGTGCATCGGATCGCGGGCGTCCACGCGGCGCGGCTGGTGGCGGTGACCGGGCTGACCGTGCGGGGGACCGTGTACGGCATCCTGGGCACCGCGGTCGTGCAAGGGTTGCTGACGGCGTTCGGGCTTTGGCTGTCGGGCGTGCCGCGCCCGCTGCTGTTGGGCGCCACGGCCGGGTTCCTGTCGGTGCTGCCCATCGGCGCGCCGGTGGTGTGGATTCCGGCGACGCTTTGGCTGCTCAGCACCGGGCATACCGGCTGGGGCATCTTCCTCGGCACCTATGGGCTGTTCGCCATCAGTGGGTCGGACAATGTCATCCGCCCTTACTTCATCTCACGCGGAGCGGAACTGCCGTTTCTGCTGACCATCCTGGGCGTGCTGGGCGGCGCCCTGGCGTTCGGGCTGCTGGGCATCTTCGTCGGTCCCGTCCTGCTGGGCGTCGGCTACACGCTGGTGGCGGAGTTCGCCGGCCTGGACACCACCCGGACGTACCGCAACGGGTGACGGGCGGGGCCCCTGGCAGCCGCGCCGCCCGCGGCCGGGCAGCGCAGGCACGCGGCGTCACGGCCGAGCAGGCGGCCTGCGCGGCGCTTGAGCGCGATGGCTGGGCCGTGCTGGCCCGGCGCCTGCGCACCGCCGCCGGAGAGATCGACGTGGTCGCCGAGCGCGACGGGCTGCTGGCCTTCATCGAGGTGAAGGCGCGGCCGGACCTGCTCTCGGCTGCCGCCGCCCTGGGGCCGCGTCAGCGCGCCCGGCTGCTGGCCGCGGGCGAGATCGCCCTGGCCGAGAACCCCGGCTGGGGCCGTGCCGGCGTGCGGTTCGACGTGCTGCTGGTCGATGGCGCCGGCCGGGTGCGCCGCATCGCCGACGCTTTCCGCAGCGAGGGCTAACCCGGGCGGCCAGGGACGCGGGCGCGATAGGCCAGCGCCTCCGCCACGTCGGCCCGGCGCACCTGGGCCGTGCCGGCCAGGTCGGCAATGGTGCGCGCCACGCGCAGTACCCGGGTGAAGCCGCGGGCGGAAAGGCGGAGCTTGTCGGCGACGCCCTCCGCCAACTGCCGGGCTTCCGGTTGCAGTTCGATGGCGCCCAGTTCGGCCTCGGCATTGCTCGCCGGCCCGTCGGCGCCGTAACGGGCGGTTTGCGCCGCGCGAGCCGCGGCGACGCGGCTGGCCACGGCGGCGCTCGGCTCCCCGGGCGGGGCGCGGGACAGCTCGGTTGGCGGGACTGGCTGCACGTGGATGGTGACGTCGATGCGGTCCAGCAGCGGGCCGCTGATGCGGGACAGGTAGTCCTCCCCGCAGCGCGGCGCGCGGCTGCAGGCGCGGGCGGCGTCGCCGAGGTAGCCGCAGCGGCACGGGTTCATCGCGGCGATGAGCTGGAACCGCGCGGGGTAGGTGACGTGGGCATGGACGCGGGCCACGGTGGTGCGCCCGCTCTCCAACGGCTGACGCAAAGCTTCCAGCGCCGGGCGGGGAAACTCCGGCAGCTCATCCAAAAACAGCACGCCGCGGTGCGCCAGGCTGACCTCGCCGGGCTTGGCGCGCTGGCCGCCGCCGGTGAGCGCCGCCTGCGACGCGCCATGGTGCGGCTCGCGGTAGGGCGGGCGCATGACGAGCCGCCCGCCCTCCAGCAATCCGGCCACGCTGTGGATCATGCTGACCTCCAGCGCATCGACCGGGCGCAGGTCGGGCAGCAGCCAGGGCATCCGGGCGGCCAGCATGGACTTGCCGGCGCCGGGCGGGCCGATCAGCATCATGTTGTGCCCGCCGGCGGCGGCGATCTCCAGGGCGCGCTTGGCCGTCTCCATGCCGCGCACCTCGGCCAGGTCCGGCCCGGCCTCGCCCGGCTGCGTGCCGGCGGGTTCGGGCGGCGACAGCACTTGGCTGCCGCGGAAATGGTTGATCACCGACAGCAGGTCGGGTGCTGCCAGGATCTCGATGCGGCCGGCCCAAGCGGCCTCCCCGCCCTGCGACGCCGGGCAGATCAGCCCGAGGTCGCGGGCCGACGCCGACATCGCGGCCGGCAGCACGCCTGCGACCGCGTGGATGGCACCGTCGAGCGAGAGCTCGCCGAGCGCCGCGTAGCCCGCCACCTCGTCCCGTGGCAGCACCTCCATGGCAGCCAGCACGCCAAGCGCGATGGGCAGGTCGAAGTGGCTGCCCTCCTTCAACAGGTCCGCCGGGGCCAGGTTGATCAGCACGCGCTTGGGCGGCAGCGACAGGCCCATGGCGGTCAGCGCCGCGCGCACCCGCTCCCGCGCTTCGCCCACAGCCTTGTCGGGCAGGCCCACCACCAGGAAGGCGGGGAGGCCGGAGGAGATCTGCACCTGGACCTCGACCGGGACCGCCTCGATGCCGCTGAAGGCGAAGCTGCGGATGCGGGCGAGGCTCACGCGCCGTAGGCCGAGAGGAACGTTTGCAGCAGCGTGCCGAGGAGCGCGGTGTTGTAGCCGCCTTCCTGGATGATCGCTGCCGGCAGGCGCAGCGCCGCGGTGCGGCGTGCGGCCTGGGCGAAACCATCCTCGGTGACGTGCAGGTAGCCCAGCGGCTCGTCCTTCGACGGGTCGAACCCCAGGCTGAGCACGAGCGCGTCGGCGCGGAACCGCCGGATCGCCGCAAGCCCGGCGTCCAGCGCATCGAGCCAGCCCGCATCCGCGGTCCCGGCCGGCAGCGGCAGGTTCAGGTTGCACCCGGCGCCAGGCCCGGCGCCGCGCTCCCCGGCATGGCCGACATAAAAGGGGTAATAACCGTGGGGGTCGCCGTGCACGGATACGAACAGCACGTCGCCGCGGTCCCAGAACACGCCCTGCGTGCCGTTGCCGTGATGGCTGTCGATGTCCAGCACCGCGACGCGCGCAGCACCCTGGTCCCGCAAGCGCTGCGCCGCGATGGCGGCATTGTTGAGGTAGCAATGCCCGCCGGCCCGGGCCGGGTAGGCGTGGTGCCCCGGCGGGCGCGTCAGGGCGTAGGCTGTATCGCCTTCCGCCGCAGTATCCGCCGCCGCGACGGCGCACGCCGCCGCCGCGACGGCAGCGGGCCAGGTCTCCGCGGCGATGGGACAGGACGTGTCGGCAGTGAACCAACCGAGCTGGCCCACGACCATTGGACTTGGCTGCGCGCCGTTGGCCAGCATTTCCGGGGACGGATGGACGTTGGGCACCAGCTCCGGCCCATGATCGAGCAGGCGGTCCCAATCGGCCGGGGCGTCGCGCAGGAAATCCAGGTAGGCGGGCGCGTGTACCGCCTCCAGCGCCGCGCGCTCCGGCGGCGTAGGCACATCAAAAGGCAGGCCAAGCGCCCGGCAGCCGTCCAGCAGCGCCTCGGCCCGGGCCGGCACCTCGAAGTTGGCGCGGACGACGCCGCGCTGCAGGAAGAAACGCGGGGCGTGCAGGAGTTGCGCCGGGTCCCAGAATACCTTCATTCGCACCTCGCGGACGACAATACGGATTCACAACGTATCACATGGCAACGGTTGAGTGATGTCCAATCCGCAAAGTCCGGGCGCCCAGCCGTCGCGAGGGCTGGTTACAGCACCACCCGGCCACCGAACGCCCGGATCAGGCTGACGGACACCAGGCAGACGACGACCACCACCGACAGCCCCCAACGCAGCCACATGTAGCGCTGCGGCATCAAGCCGCGCCGCGCGGCCTGCCCCTCTACCACGGTGGTCGCAACGAACCCGGCCGTCAGCACCAGCAGCCCCGTGGTGGGCAGGCCGATGAACGTCACCAGCATCGCCGCCCAGCCGATCAATGACGGCACGACGCCCAGGCCGAACCGGGCGCGCTGCACCCGTTCGGACGCGGCGCCGCTGGCATCAAGTGCAAAACCCCAATGCACCCCGCCCAGGAAGGCCAGGATGGTCGCGCCGTACGCCACCAAGGCGAGCAGCGAGCGGGTCGAGCCGTCGCTCGACAGGCTGAGGGCGCCCAGGCTGCACAGCACGAAGGGCAGCAGGCCGGCTAACCCCAGCATGATGGCAAACGGCGGCAACGGCCGGGTCATGGCAGGCTCCAGGATGGTAGGGGGCGGTGGCCCCCTGCGGCTTAATCGCCGCTTCCGGATCGCGCAACTCTGCCGAGGCCCGGGCGTCGCACCTCGCGCCGCCGCGCCGCCAGCAAGGGCCGCCAAGTCAGGGAGACCGCGGCGAGGTAGGGTACGGACTGCACGAGCAGCGCGGCGCACCAAAGGACGGCCTGCCAGGTCCCGTTACGTACGGCCGCGACCCCGGCCAGGGCGACCCAGGCTGCCAACAGCAGGACAAGCTCCTCTGGCAGCAAGCTGCCTGTCCTGGCAGGCGCGAGCCTCGGTTCGGTCGGCCCTTGACAGGGAACGCCTCTGCCCAGCAGGGCGCTCCAGAACGCCCGGGCGGCCGTGTGGCTCAACGCCAGTTGCGTGAGAGCCGTGCCGGTCCGGCCGCCGCGCAGGCGGGCCGCCTTGCCCGCGAGCAGGCCGATTGCCAGGGAGGCGCACAGTACCCGCAGGGTCCCGATCCGCCCAGACGCCGTGAGGAGACCGAACGACAGCGCCAGGTTGGCCAGCAAAAGCAGCAAGCCGAGCGCGTCGCCTGCCCACGGCAGCCAACCCGCGATCACGCGCCGGCGCTGCGGCCAGGTCAGCGTGCGGTCGAACAGCGACAAGAGCAGCCAGTGCCGGCGACCGATCTGCGCCGCGCCGTAGGCCTGCCGGGCGGTGCGCTGGCGAGCATCCGCGAAGTCGGCCGGCCCGCGATCGGCGTGAGGTGCCGGCTCGGCCGAAAGCCAGCGCGCCTGCGACAAGGCGAGGTCGAGCGCCGCGTCCTCGGTAACGGTCCACTCCGCCCAACCGCCGACGCCGTCCAATGCCGTCTTGCGCAGGAGGGTGGGGGACCGCACGACGCCCACCCTTGGGTCGGCGAACTCCGGCACGGCGTCCTGGAGCCAGTTGCGCGCCACCAACGCATCGGGTTCGAGCACGGCCACGACCTCCGCCCGGTCGGTGGCCTGCACGCGGGCGAAGTTCAGCGCCCCGGCCCGGCCGCTTGGCCAGCGCCCCAGATGGAAGAAACGGAACCGGGCGCCGCGGCGGGCGCACTCCTTCGCCACTGCCTCCCACATCTCGGGATCGCGGGTGTTGTGGTCCACGACCAGCACCTCGTACGCCGGGTAGTCAAGCTCGGCGAGCGACGCCAGGGCGCTGCGAACGCGGTCCGGCGGCTCGTTGCAGATCGGCACGTGGATCGAGACCATGGGCAGCAGAGGGGAGCGATCAGGCATGACGGGGCATCCGGACGGCAGGACCTGTTTGCTATGGCACCGAGTTGCTACGACGCCAGTGCGGCCACCATCAGGCTATATCGTGTCCGAAACAAGGCAGGCCCTGACCTTTCTCCCTGCAGCGGCCTATGCTGGACGGCATGGGAATCAGTCTCGAACTCCTCGTCGTGCTTTTGCTGGTCTTGCTCAACGGTGTGTTTGCCATGAGCGAGCTGGCTCTGGTCTCGGTCCGCCGCGCCCGGCTGATGGTGCTGGAACGGCAGGGCGTGGCCGGCGCCGCCACGGCGCGGCTGCTGTCGGAGGACCCGCAGCGCTTCCTGCCCACGGTGCAGGTCGGCATCACGCTGGTCAGCGTGCTGGCCGGGGTGTTCGGCGGTGCGCGGATCACCGCCCGGTTGGAGGCTTGGCTCCTGGGCATTCCCCAACTCGCGCCGTTCGCCGCCAGCTTGTCGCTCGCGATCGTCGTGGTGCTGACGACCTACTTGACCCTCGTCCTGGGCGAGCTGGTGCCCAAGCAACTGGCGCTGCGGCGGCCGGAGCAGGTGGCGGCGGCCGTGGCCTCCCCGCTGGCACGGCTGTCGCGCATCGTCGGGCCGGTTGTCTGGGTGCTCGGCAAATCGTCCGGCCTGGTGTTGCGGCTGTTTGGCGCCCCTCCGGACGAGCGCCAGGCGGTGACGGAGGAGGAGCTGAAGGCGCTGCTGGCCGAAGGCGCCGAGGAGGGCGTGCTGGAGACCGAGGAGCACGAGATGATCGAGCGCCTGCTCCGCCTGGCGGACAAGCCGGTGCGCGCGATCATGACGCCGCGGACCGAGCTGGCGTGGATCGACCGCACCGACTCGCCGCAGGACATCGCGGCGACGCTGAAGGCCACGCCTCATAGCCGGTTCGTGGTGTGCGACGGGTCCATCGACAACGTGGTGGGCGTCGTGCAGGCGAAGGACATCCTCGACCGCCTGCTGGACGGCGGCGAGGTGTCGGTCGCCGCGACCCTGCGTAAGCCCATGGTGATCCCGGACGCGGTGACCGCGCTCGATGCGTTGGAACGGTTGAAAGGCGAGCCGCTCGGCCTTGCGCTGGTAATGGACGAGTATGGCAGCTTCGAAGGTCTGGTGACCGCGTCCGACGTGCTGCAGGCCATTGTGGGGGAGCCCGCCGACCCGACCACCGTGCTGGGGGAGGGGGAGGCCGCGGCGGCCGGCGCCATGCTGCTGGACGGCGCCATGCCGGTCGATGAGATCAAGTCAAGGCTGGAGTTGCCGGACCTGCCGGCGGAGGGCAGCTATCATACCCTTGCCGGACTGTTGCTGGCGCTGCTACGCCGCCTGCCGCAGATCGGCGACCGAATCGTGTTCGGTGGCTGGCGGTTCGAGGTGATGGAGATGGACGGCCGCCGGGTGTCCCGCATCAGCGCGCAACCGGAGCCAGCGGCCGAAGTTTAGCTAATAGTAGCGACCCTGCCCGAACAGCAGGAACAGGATCAGCAACAGCAGCAGCAGTCCCAAGCCGCCACCATAACCGCGCCCGCCATAATAGCCGCGGTTATAGCCGTAGAACCCGCCACCTCCGAACAGCACGACGAGGACGACGACGATCACGATGAGGCTCATGGCCCGGCTCCTGTATGCAACATAACTTGTTACGCCGTGCAACGTCCGGAGCCGCCCCGGGTTCCCGTCATCGTGATCGTGCCGGTCTCAGGCCGCCTTTGCCTCTCGCCGCCGGGCATGCAGGATGAACTCGGTGTAGCCGTTCGGCTGCACGCGGCCCTTGAACACCAAGTCGCATGCCGCTTGGAACGCCGGGCCGTTGAGATTGGCCGCCATCGGGCGATACGCGGCGTCGCCGGCGTTCTGCCGGTCCACCACCCCGGCCATGCGGCGCAAGGTTTCTGTCACTTGCGCTTCCGTCACGATGCCGTGGTGCAGCCAGTTGGCGATGTGCTGGCTGGAGATGCGCAGCGTCGCGCGGTCCTCCATGAGGCCCACGTCGTGGATGTCCGGCACCTTGGAGCAGCCAACGCCTTGTTCGATCCAGCGGACGACGTATCCGAGGATGCCCTGGGCGTTGTTGTCCAGCTCCTGCTGCACGTCGTCCGGCGCCCAGTTGGGACGGTCGGCCACAGGGATGGTCAGCAGGTCCACAAGCGTGCCGCGCGGGTGGCCGGCCAGCTCCGCCTGCCGGGCGGCCACGTCCACCTGGTGATAATGCAGCGCGTGCAGGGTGGCCGCGGTGGGGGAGGGGACCCAGGCGGTGTTGGCGCCGGCGTGGGGATGGCCGATCTTCTGCTCCAGCATGTCCGCCATGCGGTCCGGCGCCGCCCACATGCCCTTGCCAATCTGCGCCCGGCCGCGCAAGCCGCAGGCCAAGCCGACATCGACGTTGCGGTCCTCGTAGGCCTTGATCCAGGCGGTGCCCTTCATCTCGTTCTTGCGGATCATGGCGCCCGCTTCCATCGAGGTGTGGATTTCGTCCCCGGTGCGGTCGAGGAAGCCGGTGTTGATGAACGCCACCCGGTCCCGGGCGGCATAGATGCAGGCGGCGAGGTTGGCGCTGGTGCGCCGTTCCTCGTCCATGATACCCATCTTCAGGGTGTCGGGGGCGAGGCCCAGCATGGCCTCGACGTTTGCAAAAATCTCGCCGGCGAAGGCGACCTCCTCCGGCCCGTGCATCTTCGGCTTGACGATATAGACCGATCCCGCGCGGCTGTTGCGGACCGGGCCGGTGGCGCGCAGATCGTGCATGGCGATCAGCGAGGTGACGGCTGCGTCGAGCATCCCCTCGGGGATTTCGGCGCCGTCCGCGGTCAGCACGGCGTCCGTGTACATGTGGTGGCCGACGTTGCGGATCAGCATGGTGCTGCGGCCGGGCAGGACCAAGGCGCCGCCCTTCGGCGCCGTATACTCGCGGTCCGGGTTCAGTCGGCGCACGATCTGCCTGCCGTTCTTTTCCAGGGACGCCGACAGCGTGCCCTGCATCAGGCCGAGCCAGTTGCGATACACCACGACCTTGTCGGCCGCATCGACGGCGGCGACGCTGTCCTCGCAGTCCTGGATCGTGGTGAGGGCCGATTCCAGCAGCACGTCGGCGACGCCTGCCGGGTCGTCTTGGCCGATCAGATGGCTGCGGTCGATGCTGATCTCGATGTGCAGGCCGTTGTTCCGCAGCAGGATCGCGCTGGGGGCCGTGGGTTCGCCGCGGTAGCCTGCGAACGTCTCCGGCGTGGCAAGCCCGGTGGCACCGTGCCCGGTCGCGACCTGCAACGCGCCGTCCTTGACGGCGTAGCCGGTCGCATCCGCGTGGGAGGCTCCGGCCAGCGGCGCCGCGAAGTCCAGCACCTCCTTTGCCCGCTTCACCACGAGAGCGCCACGCACCTTGTTGTAGCTCTGGCCGCGCTCCGCCCCATTGCTTTCCGGCAGCGCGTCCGTGCCGTACAGCGCGTCATACAGGCTGCCCCAACGCGCGTTGGCGGCGTTCAGCGCATAGCGGGCGTTCATCACCGGCACGACGAGCTGCGGCCCGGCGATGCCGGCGATCTCGGCGTCCACGTTCTCCGTGCCGACCTCGAACGGCGAAGGCTCCGGCAGCAAGTAGCCGATGCCGCGGAGGAAATCCTGGTACGCCGCGGCGTCATGCGGCTTGCCGGATTGGGACAGGTGCCACTCGTCGATTTGACGTTGCAGCTCGTCGCGCCGGGCGAGCAGCTCGGCATTGCGTGGCGCCAGGTCGCGCAGCAGGGCGGCAAAGCCGGTCCAGAACGCGTCGGCCTCGACGCCGGTGCCCGGCAGCGCCTCGGCGATGAAGCCATGCAGCTCGGCCGCAACCCGCAGGCCCGCAACGTCAACTCGATCCATCTCTTATCCTCTCGTGGTGCGCCCTTATTGAGGCAAGCGCGCCCGGAGTCGAGGGGGCGCGCGCTCAGCCCTGCCGGGCGCGCCACGCAGCGTAGGCGGCCGCCGTCTCGGCATTGGGTGGGTAGGTGCCGGGAAGCGGGGCGCCGGCGGCGATGCGCTCCAGGACGAAGCGCTCCACCCACTCCTGCTCGGCCGCCTGCTCGGCGACCTCGTCCGCGATGCCGGCCGGCAGCACCACCACGCCGTCCGCGTCGCCCACGATGATGTCGCCGGGATAGACCGCGACGCCGCCGCAACCGATGGGCGCGTCGATCTCGACGGCGTGGTGCAGCACGAGGTTCAGCGGCGCCGACGCCCCGGCGCAGAACACCGGCACCGGCATCGCGCCGATCGGGCCACTGTCGCGTAAGCCCCCATCGGTGACCATGCCGGCGGCGCCGCGCACCTGGAGCCGGGTCATCAGGATTTCCCCGCCGCACGCCGCCCGCGCATCGCCGCGGCAGTCCTGCACCAGGACGCAGCCGGGCCGGGCGGTCTCCACCGCTTTGCGCTGTGGGTGCTCGGGGTCGGCGAACACGCCGAGGTGATCGAGATCCTCGCGCGCCGGGATGTAGCGGAGCGTCATGGCGGGGCCGACCATGTTGGGGCCGGCCGGACCCAGCCGGCGGACGCCCTGCATGAAGGCGTTGCGCAGCCCGCGCTTGAAGAGCTGCGTGGTCAGGGTTGCGGTGCTGGCCAGCATCAGCCGCGCCTTGGTGTCCGGGTGCATGGGTGCTCCTGCGTCGATGGTGCCCTGCTATGCAAGCGCAACCGCGGAAGCGGGATGTTGCGCCGACGATGCAATGCAGATCGTGATGCGGACGACGCGGGGTGTCGAGGGCTTGCCGGCCTCCAACCGACGGCACAAGGAACTCAAAAGGACTGCAAGGGACAGGCCGTCTCCGCTGCAACCCGCGCCCTGCCCGGCGCTTATGTGCCCGATGCCGCGATGGGGGGAAGGACGGGAATGACCGACAGGATCGACGCCGAAGCCGTGGGAAGCTACTTTGCCTGATCATCCCGCCTCTTCGCTTCCAGACGCCGTAACCGGAAGCAAGGAACCCTTCGATGTCCATGAGGCATTCCGCCGCTTGCGCGCAGCCTGCGCCCGCCTGCCCAAGGCGGCGATGTTCCAGCTCCGGGACGAGGGCTATCACGCCCCGTACGAACAGCTCGTTGCCAGCCTGATCAGCGCCCGCACGCTGGACGAGACCACGATCCCTGTTTGCCGTCGCCTCTTCGCCCGCGCCCGCACGCCCGCGGCGATGGCGGCGCTGGACGAAGCCGAACTGGTTGCCCTGCTCCGCGGGGCCACGTTCCCGGAGCCGAAGGCGCGCGACATCCTCGCCTTGTCCCGCGCCATCATGGAGCGCCATGGCGGCAAGGTGCCGGACACGTCCGAGGGTCTGACCGCGTTCCGCGGCGTCGGTCCGAAGGTGGCGGCGCTCACCTTGGCGGTCGGCTTCAACAAGCCTGCCATCTGCGTGGACATCCACGTCCACCGGGTCACCAACCGCTGGGGCTACGTCGCCGCGCCGACGCCTGAGCGCACCATGGCAGCCCTTGCCAGCAAACTGCCGCAACAATACTGGATCGAGATCAACGAGCGCTTGGTGCCCTTTGGCAAGCACGTCTGCACCGGACCGCGGCCGAGATGCCCGACCTGCCCGCTGCTCTCCATGTGCCGGCAGGTGGGTGTGGGCGGGGCTTGAAGCCAGGGTCCAAAGGGGCGTGGTTGATCTTCGCGGTCAGGTCAATTTGAAAGTTGTCGGACGGAAGCCGCAAGACGCCTCCCGTGCAAGGACTCAGACCTCGACCTTGTAATTCAAGCCAATTTCGTCGCCCGGCAATCCCCTGATGCCCCAGGCATGGCGGGGCGTTTCAAAGATGGTGAATTCGAGGTCTTGAGGGCTGATGCTCGTGAGCCTGGGTATGTTCTGGTAAAGCAGCCGGATCAGAAGCTTCTTGGCTTCGACCGAGCGGCCTTCGAAGATGCTGAACTCGATGATCGTGTAGCGCGCAGAGCGGTCAGACGGGTAAACGAAGTCGGCTTCGTCCAAAGCGATGAAGCGGTGGAACCTTTTTTCGACTGGATATTCGAACGCCTGCATGACGGACGAATGGACCGCTTCGGACAGCGCCGCCCGGTCCCTTTCCAACAAGCCTTTGCGGCCATAGATCGTGACCTGCGCCATGGCGGAGACCTTCCAAGATGCAGCAACGGCAATTAGCGGGCTATTTGCCCGGTGCAACAGCGGAGCCGCGATGGCTCGCTGATGTTTGATGAAGAGTGTTGGACGGCCGTTCTCGCGCCCAAAATGCTCATCAGTCGATGATGTCGGCGCACGCATCGGTCGGCGCCGCCGCGACGTGGCCCACGACCGGCACGATCTTCAGCACCGCCGAGGTCACCCGGCACGGCGCCGCGGCCAAGCCGCAGCCGGACAGGATCAGCAAGGACAGCAGCAGAACAATCCGGGTCATGTGCCGGAGCCTACGCTTCCAGTTCCTCCCGCAGCAACTCCAAAGCGAGCCAGCGTTCCTCAAGCTCCGCAAGACTGGCCTGCGCGTGGGCCAGCGCCTCGGTTGCGGTGCGGAAAGCGGCGGGGTCGCGGCGGTACAGGTCGGGGTCGGCAAGCCGCTTTTGCAGGCGCGCAATCTCGGCCTCCGTCGCCGCGATCTGCCGGGGCAGCGCTTCGAGCGCGTGCTTGTCCTTGAACGTCATCTTCCGGCTGATCGAGGGCCGGGACGGTGCCGGCTTGGGATTGCTGCTCCGGCGCTCCGGCGTTCCCGCCTCCGGCTGGCCGCGCTGGGCCAGCATGTCGCTGTAGCCGCCGGCATACTCGACCCACCGGCCGCTTCCCTCCGCCGCCAAGGTGCTGGTCACCACGCGGTCGAGGAAGTCGCGGTCGTGGCTGACCAGCAGCACGGTGCCGGGATACTCCGACAGCATCTCCTGCAGCAGGTCGAGCGTTTCCAGGTCCAGGTCGTTGGTCGGCTCGTCCAGCACCAGCAGGTTGGAGGGCCGGGCCATGGCGCAGGCGAGCATCAGGCGCCCGCGCTCGCCGCCCGACAGCACGCCGACCGGGGTGCGGGCCTGCTCCGGCTTGAACAGGAAATCCTTCATGTAGCCGATCACGTGCCGGCGCTCGCCGCCCACCACCACGGTGTCGCCGCCGCCCGCGGTCAGCGTGTCCGCCAGCGTCGTGCCCGGATCGAGGCTGGCGCGCTGCTGGTCGAGCGTCACCTCCGCCAGGTTGGTGCCGAGCTTCACCTCGCCGTTGTCCGGCGGCTCCACCCCGGTCAGCAGCTTCAATAATGTCGTCTTGCCGGCGCCGTTGGGGCCGATGATGCCCAGCCGGTCGCCACGCAGCACCCGGAGCGTCAGGTCGCGCACAACGGGCGTGCCGTCGAACGCCTTGCCGACGTGCTCGGCGACCGCGACCAGCTTGCCCGACAGGTCGGCCTCGGTCGCGACCAGGCGGAGCGCCGTGTCGCCGCCGCCCATCTCCCGCCGCTTCTGCCTGAGCGCGCCCAGTTCGCCCAGCCGGCGCACGTTGCGCTTGCGCCGGGCGGTGACGCCGTAGCGCAGCCAGTCCTCCTCGCGGGCGATCTGCCGGCCGAGCTTGTGCTGGTCGCGCTCCGCCTGTTCCTCCACCTCGTCGCGCCAGGCCTCGAAATGGGCGAAGCCGCGGTCGATGCGCCGGGTGATGCCGCCGTCGAGCCAGACGATGCTGCGGGACAGCTTCTCCAGCATGCGCCGGTCGTGGCTGATCAGCACCAGCCCGGCGCGCAGGCCGGCCAACTCCTGCTCCAGCCACTCGATAGCCGGCAAGTCCAGGTGGTTGGTCGGCTCGTCCAGCAGCAGCAGGTCGGGGGAGGGCGCCAGCGTGCGGGCCAAGGCGCAGCGCCGCTTCTCGCCGCCCGACAGGTGCGCCGGGTCCTCCGCGCCGGTCATGCCGAGCTGGTCCAGCAGGGTGCGCGCCCGGTGCAGGTCGTCGCCCGGCCCCATGCCGGCCTCCACGTAGTCGAGCGTGGTGGCGAAGCCCGACAGGTCCGGCTCCTGCGGCAGATAGCGCACAGTGGTGCCGGGCTGCAGGAAGTGGGTGCCGGCGTCCGGCTGCAGCAGCCCGGCGGCGACCTTGAGCAAAGTTGACTTGCCCGATCCGTTGCGCCCGACCAAGCAGATGCGCTCGCCTGCGCCCACCCCAAGCTCGGCGCCGTCCAGCAGAGGCGCGGTGCCGAGCGACAAGCGGATGTTCTGGAGCAGCAGCAAGGGAGGGGCCATGTCCAGGGTATGGGCGGCCCCCCCTTCCTGTGCAACCCGGCCCCGGTGTGGCATGGGTGGCGCGCGACTATGAAGGAACCCGGATGCGCCGATCAGCCCTGCTCTGCTTCGCAGCAAGCCTGCTGTGGACCGCGGCGTCGGCGCGGGCGGCTGAGGTGCTGCGCATCGGCCTGCTGCACACGCTGTCCCCGGCGCCGCTCTACATCGCCATGGAGCGCGGCTATTTCCGCGACGAGGGCCTGGACGCCAGCTTCCGCTTCTTCGAGGCGGCGCAGCCCATCGCCGCGGCGGCGGTGTCGGGCGACATCGACGTGGGGATCACCGCGCTGACCGGGGGGTTCTTCAGTCTGGCCGGGCGGGGCACCTTGAAGGTGATCGGCGGCGGGCTTCATGAGCAGCCGGGCTATGAGGGGACGGCGATCCTCGCATCGCGCAAGGCGTATGACGCCGGGCTGACCTCGGCGGCGCAATTGGCCGGGCACAGCTTCGGCATCACGCAGTTCGGCTCGTCGTTCCACTACATGGCCGGGCGGATCGCGGAGCGGGAAGGCTTCGCGCTCAAGAGCCTGACGCTGCGCCCGTTGCAGCAGGTCGGCAACATGGTGGCGGCGGTGCGGACCGGGCAGGTGGACGCGACGATGGCGATTGCCTCGATGGCCCGGCCGCTGGACGCCTCGGGGGAGGCGCGCATCATCGGCTGGGCCGGCGACCTGGTGCCGTACCAGATCACTGCCGTGTTCGCACCGAGCCAGATGGTGGAGAAGCGGCCCGACACGCTGCGCCGCTTCGCCCGCGCATATCAGCGCGGGGTTGCCGACTATCGAGACGGCTTCCTGCGGTTGGACGCGGCGGGCAAGCCGGTGCGGGACGCCAAGACCGCGGCGCTGGTGCCGTCGATCCAGAAATACGTCTATGCCGGGGACCCCGATGGGCCGCGGAAGATCGAGGAGGGTGTCGGCTACTACGACGAGGACGCCCGTCTCGACGTGGGGGACGTGGCGGCGCAGCTCCGCTGGTTCACCGGGCAAGGCCTGGTCAAGGGCCAGATCGAGCCGGCGGACGTGATCGACACGCGGTTCATCGACGCGCTCCCCACGCCATGAACGGCTCCAGCTTGCGGCTGTCGGTCTGCGGCGTCGGCCATCGGTATGACGCCTTGCCGGTGCTGGATGGGATCGACCTGGTGGCTGCGGCCGGCCGGGTGCTGGTGCTGATCGGGCCATCGGGCTGCGGCAAGAGCACGCTGCTGGGCATCATGGGCGGCCTGATCGCGCCCACGGCCGGCACCGTGCGGATGGAGGGACACGTCGCGGCGGACTGCCTGAACCCGCTCACCCCCGTGTTCCAGGACTTCGCCTTGCTGCCCTGGCGCAGCGTCGCCGGGAACGTATCGCTGGTGCTGGAAGGGCGGCTTCCACGTCGCGAGCGGGAGGCGCGGGTAGCGGAGGTGCTGGCGCTGACCGGCCTGTCCGAGTTCGCCCGCGCCTGGCCACGGCAGCTTTCCGGCGGGATGCGGCAGCGCGTCGGCATCGCCCGGGCGCTGGCGGTGCGGCCCGCGTGCCTGCTGATGGATGAGCCGCTCTCGGCGCTCGACGCGCAGACCCGGGCGCTGCTGCTGGACGAGTTCGCCGGGCTGATCGAGCGGGCGGGCACCACGACGGTCTATGTGACCCACAACCTGAACGAGGCGGTGCGGCTGGGCCACCGCATTGCCGTGCTGTCCCGCCGGCCTGGCCGGGTGAGGGCGGTGGTGGAGATCGACCGGCCCATCGCCGGGCGGGACGTGACGGACCCTGACCTGCTGGCGGTCGAGCGGGAGCTTTGGGACATGGTCCGCGGCGACGCGGCGGCGGCCGAGCGGGAGCGCGTCGATGCCTGACACCATCATCAGCCCGGTTGCAACGGGACGCGACATCGCCGGCCCGGTGCCGTTCCGCGCCCGCGGCTTCGCGCCGCGCGCCGTGCCGGGCGCCGCGGCGGCGACCCTGCTGGGCATCCTGGCGCTTTGGCAGGCGGGGGCCAGCGCCGGGCTGATCGCCACGCAGTTCCTGCCGCCGCCCGTGAGCATCGTGCGTGCGCTATATCAGCTCGCGGCCAGCGGCGAGCTTTGGCTGCATTTGGGCGCGTCGCTGCAGCGGCTGGCCATCGGCTGGACGCTGGGGACGGTGTGCGGCGTGGCGCTCGGCTTCGCGGTGGGCCTGTCGAGCTGGCTGCGCAGCCCCGGCATGGCGGTGGTGTCGGCGCTGTTCCCCATCCCGAAGATCGCGCTGGTGCCGCTGTTCATCATCTGGTTCGGCATCGGCGAGGGGTCGAAGCTCGCGACGCTGGCCTTCGGCGTGTTCTTCCCGACTGTGATCAACACCGCCACCGGCGTCGATGCCGTCAGCCGCAACCTGGTGCGGATGGGCCAGGCCTTCGGGCTGTCCCGGGCCGCGATCCTGCGCAAGATCGTGTTCCCCGGGGCGCTGCCCGCCATACTGAGCGGCTTCCGCGTCACGACCAGCATCGCCATCATCCTGCTCGTCGCCGCCGAGATGATCGGGGCGGAGCGCGGCATCGGCGCCTTCGTGCTGCAGGCCGGCAACCTGTATGACACCGACAACCTGCTGGCCGGCATCGTGGTGCTGTCGCTGCTCGGCCTGCTGGTGGCCTGGGCGCTGGGACGGCTGGAGCAGGCGCTGCTCGGCTGGCGCTAGGCGTTCGCGCCGCGGATCGCCTCGCACACGGCATGCGTCACCTCGGCGGTGGTGGCGCGGCCCCCGAGGTCGGGCGTTGTGATCCCCGCCGCGCAGACCTGCTCGACCGCGCGCATCAGCAGCGCGGCGGCGGATGCCTCGCCCAGGTGGTCCAGCATCATCGACGCGGTCCAGAAGGTGGCGACAGGGTTGGCGATGCCCTTGCCGGTGATGTCGAAGGCGCTGCCGTGGATCGGCTCGAACATGCTGGGGTAGCGGCGCTCCGGATCGACGTTGCCGGTCGGCGCGATGCCGAGCGACCCAGCCAGCGCCGCCGCGAGGTCCGACAGGATGTCGGCGTGCAGGTTGGTCGCCACCACCGTGTCGATGCTGCCGGGCCGGCGCACCATGCGGGTGGTCATGGCGTCCACCAGTTCCTTGTCCCAGGCCACGTCCGGGTAGTCCGCGGCGACCAGGGCGGCGATCTCATCCCAGAACACCATGCCGTGACGCTGGGCGTTCGACTTGGTGACGACGGTCAGATGCTTGCGCGGGCGCTTCTGCGCGGCGTCGAAGGCGAAGCGCATGATCCGCTCGACGCCGCGCCGGGTGAAGATGGCGGTTTCGGTCGCGACCTCTTCCGGGTGGCCGCGGTGGGCACGTCCGCCATGGCCGGCGTACTCGCCCTCGCTGTTCTCCCGCACGATCAGCCAATCGAGGTCGCCCGGCCCGACGCCGCGCAGCGGGCTGGTGACGCCGGGCAGGATGCGGGTGGGGCGGACGTTGGCATATTGGTCGAACCCTTGGCAGATCGGCAGGCGCAGGCCCCAGAGCGTCACGTGGTCCGGGATGTCGGGCGCGCCCACGGCGCCGAACAGGATGGCGTCCACGCCGCGCAGACGCTCCAGCCCGTCCGCCGGCATCAGCGCGCCGGTGCGGCGGTAGCGCTCCGACCCCCAATCCAAGGCATCGACCTGCAACTGGAACCCGCCATCGCGGGCGGCCACCGTTTCCAGCGCTTCCAGCCCGGCGGCGACGACTTCCGGCCCGATGCCGTCGGCGGGGATGGAGGCGATCCGGTGATGGCGCATGGTTTGCACAGCCTTCTTGAGATTGGCTCGACGTAGCCTGGCATATGCCGCTTGCCAGCACTCGCCGCGCCCGGCATGGGTGCACGGTAGAGGAGAGTTGACCATGCGCAAATCAGTGCTTGCAGCCCTTTGTCTAGGTATGGTGCTGTCGAGCGCCGCACATGCCCAAACGCTGCGCATCGCGCTGCGCGAGGACCCAGACATCCTAGACCCCACCTTGGCGCGTACTTACGTCGGTCGCATCGCGTTCGCCGGGCTGTGCGACAAGCTGTTCGACATCAACGAAAAGCTGGAAATCGTGCCGCAACTGGCGCTGTCCTACGCCTGGACGGACCCGACGGACCTGCTCGTCAAGCTGCGGCCCGGCGTCGTGTTCCATGACGGCGAGAAACTCGACGCGGCTTCGGTCAAGTACTCGCTGGAGCGCCACCTCACCATGCAGGGCAGCTTCCGCCGCAGCGAGATCAACGTGATGGACCGGGTCGAGGTCGTGGACCCGCTGACCGTCCGCATCGTGCTGAAGACCGCGTCGTCGCCGTTCGTGTCGCAGCTGACGGACCGCGCCGGCATGATCGTATCGCCCAAGGCGGCCGAAGCGGCGGGCAAGGATTTCGGCTTGAAGCCGGTCTGCGCCGGGCCGTTCCGTTTCGTGGAGCGGGTGCCGCAGGACCGCATCGTGCTGGAGCGGTTTCCTGAGTACTGGGATGCGGCGTCGATCAAGCTGGACCGGGTGATCTACCTGCCAATCCCCGACAGCTCGATCCGCCTGGCGAACCTGCAAGCGGGCAGCATCGAGCTGTCGGAGCAAATCCTGCCGACCGACGCGGACGCGGTGCGCAGCAACCCGCGGCTGCGCCTGGTCACGTCAGACAACCTCGGCTACTCGGGCATCACCATCAACCTGGCCAACGGCCCGCGCGCCAAGACCCCGCTCGGCGGCGACGCCCGGGTGCGGCAGGCGTTCGAGCTGTCGCTGGACAAGGCGACGATCAATCAGGTCGTCTATAACGGCCTTTACACCCCGGTGTCGCAGGGCGTGTCGCCCAGCAGCCCCTATTACGACGAGGCCGTGCAGCCGCGGGAACGGGACGTGGCGCGGGCCAAAGCATTGCTGAAGGAGGCCGGGGCGGCGCTGCCGGTGCCAATCGCGTTGACGGTGCCGAACAACCCGGACCAACGGCAGGCGGGCGAGATCATCCAGGCGATGGCGGCTGAGGCCGGGTTCGACGTGAAGATCACGGCGTCCGAGTTTGCCTCCGCCTTGGCCGCGGCCCAGCGAGGCGAGTTCGAGGCGTTCGCGCTCATGTGGTCCGGTCGGGTCGATCCGGACGGCAACCTTTTCAGCTTCTTACACAGCGGCGGCGGACAGAACGACGGCAAGTATGCCAACCCGAAGGTGGATGCGCTGCTAGACCAGGCCCGGGTCGTGCAAGACGCGGCCGGGCGGCGCGTGCTCTATGACCAGGCCCTTGAGCAGATCAGCAAGGACTTGCCCATCGTGTACCTGAACAATCCCAAGAACGTGGTCGGCATGTCGGCACGGTTGACCGGGTTCCGCCCGGTGCCGGATGGCCTGATCCGGCTGCAAGGCGTCGGGTTGGCGAAGTAGCCATGCGCAGCCATCTCGGCGGCCGGCTGCTGCAAGTCCTGCCCACCATCCTCTTGGTCAGCATCCTGGTGTTCGCGCTCCAGCAGCTCATGCCCGGCGACCCAGCCGTCGTGCTGGCGGGCGAGGAGCGGGGCGATCCCGCCGTGCTCGCGCAAATCCGCAGCGAGCTGTGGCTCGACCGCTCGCTGCCGGTGCAGTACTTCCACTGGATCGGCAACGTCCTGCGTGGCGACCTGGGGTTCAGTTGGCGCATCCGCCAGCCGGTGGCGTCTCTGGTGCTGACCAAGCTGCCGGTGACGTTGCAGCTCGCCGCGATGGCGTTCCTGATCGCGCTCCTCATCGGCGTGCCGGCGGGCATCCTGTCCGCGGTGAAGCGCAACACCGGGTGGGACTACGTGGCGAACCTCATCGGGCTGGCCGGGCTGTCCACGCCGAACTTCTGGCTCGGCATCATGCTGATCCTGCTGATCTCCGTGAAGCTCGGCTGGTTGCCGCCTTCCGGCTACGTGCCGCTGACCGAGGATTGGCGGCAGTCGCTGGCCACCACGGTCATGCCGGCCTTCGTGCTGGGCAACGCCATCGCCGCCATCCTGATGCGCCACACCCGCAGCGCCATGCTGACGACGCTTGACCAGGACTTCGTGCGGACGGCGCGGGCCAAGGGCCTGAACGAGTGGACCGTCGTGCTGCGCCATGCCTTCCGCAACGCATTGGTGCCGGTCGTGACCTTGGGGGCGCTCGAACTCGGCACGCTGCTGTCCGGCGCGGTGCTGACCGAGCAGGTGTTCAGCATCCCGGGCTTCGGCAAGCTGGTCGTGGATGCGGTGTTCAACCGGGACTACCCGGTCGTCCAAGGCGTCGTGCTGGTCACGGCATGCCTGTATATCCTGCTGAACCTGCTGGCCGACGTGCTCTACGTCGTCATCAACCCGCGGCTGCGCGACGCATGAGGACAAGCCCGACAGCCCTGGCCCTGCGCCGGTTCCGTGGGCGTCCGGCGGCGGTGCTGGGCTTCGCCGTCATCGCCCTTTTCGTCGTGGTTGCCGTGGCCGCGCCGCTGGTCGCGCCGTTCGATCCCGTCGCCACCAGTTGGACCGCCATCCGCAAGGCGCCGTCGATGCAGCACTGGATGGGCACCGACGAGAACGGGCGCGACGTGCTGTCCCGCGTGGTGTTCGGCGCGCGGGCGTCGCTGCTGGCCGGCGTCGTCTCCGTGCTGATCGCCGCCGGGGTCGGGGTGCCGGTGGGCCTGCTGGCCGGGTTCGCCGGCGGGCGGGTCGATGCGGTGATCGGCCGGGTGGTGGATGCGATGCTGGCGTGCCCGTTCCTGATCCTGGCCATCGCGCTCGCGGCGTTCCTCGGCCCGGCGCTGACCAACGCCATGGTCGCCATCGGCGTGACCGCGGCGCCGGTGTTCGCCCGCGTCGCCCGCAGCGCCACGATGGACACGATGACTTACGATTATGTCGAGGCCGCCCGCGCCGTCGGCAACCCGCCCTGGCGCGTGGCGCTGCGCCATGTCGCGCCCAACATCATCCCGCCCGTACTGGTGCAGGCGACGCTGGCAATTGCGCTGGCGATCATCGCGGAGGCCAGCCTGTCCTTCCTCGGCCTCGGCCAGCAGCCGCCGGCGCCGAGCTGGGGCAGCATGTTGAACTCGGCGCAGCGCTTCCTGACCCAGGCGCCCTGGCTCGCGGTGTTCCCGGGAGCGGCCATCTTCCTGGCGGTGCTGGCGTTCAACCTGGTCGGCGACGGCTTGCGGGACGCCCTTGATCCCCGGCGCCGCTGATCCCAACGGAGGAGGCCTGTCGATGCGCGTCGCGATCATGGATGACTGGCAGGGCGTCGCGCGCAGCGCCGCGGACTGGTCGGCGGTCGAGGCCAGGGCAGAGGTCACGGTCTTCGCCGAGTCGTTCGCGGGCGAGGACGCGACGGCAGAAGCTCTGACGGATTTCGAGATCCTGGTCCCGATGCGCGAGCGCACAGAACTCGGCGCCGGGCTGATCGCCCGGCTGCCCAAGCTGCGGCTGATCGCGCTCACCGGCGGCCGGTCGCAGACCTTGGCACTCGACGCCTGCACCGCGGCGGGCATCCTGGTGTGCAACACCGGCGGCGAACGCTCCTCCATCGGCACGGCGGAGCTTGCCTTGGGCCTGATGCTGGCCGCCGCGCGGTTCATCCCGGCGGGCGATGCGGCGATCCGGGCCGGGCGGTTCCAGGAGGGTGTCGGCATCGGCCCGGTGCTGGAGGGGCGCACCTTGGGCATCATCGGCCTCGGAAAGATCGGCGCGCGCGTCGGCGGCTACGGGCGGGCGCTCGGCATGGATGTGGTCGCCTGGAGCCCGAACCTGACCAAGAGCGCCGCCCGGGCCGGCGGAGCGCGGCTCGTCAGTAAAGCCGAGCTGCTGGCGCAGTCGGATGTCGTCAGCCTGCACGTCGTGCTGTCGGCCCGGTCGCGTGGCCTGATCGGGGCGGCGGACCTCGCGCGCATGAAGCCCGGCGCGGTCCTGGTCAACACGTCGCGCGGCCCGCTGGTCGAGGAGGCGGCGCTGCTGGAAGCTCTGCACGCTGGGCGTATCCGCGCGGCGCTCGATGTGTTTGCGCAGGAGCCGCTGTCGCCTATGCACCCGCTGCGGACGGCGCCGAACACCGTGCTGACGCCGCATTTGGGCTATGGGACGCAGGATACCTTCGCCCAGTTCTACGGCGAGAGCGTGCAGAACATCCTGGCCTTTCTCGACGGCGCGCCGATTCGCGTCATCAATCCAGAGGCCTTGCACGGAACGCGCGACACCGCTTGACCGGCGTGCGGCGCGGGGGTCCGATGGGCGGATAAGCAAACGGGAGGCGACGATGCGGGCATGGGCGGTGGTCGAGAACGGGGCGGACCTGCAGGAACTGGAACTGCCGACGCCGGAGCCGCAGGGCACCGAGGTTTTGATGGAGGTCACGCATTGCGGGGTGTGCCACTCCGACCTGCACATCTGGGAAGGCTACTATGACATAGGCGGTGGCAAGCAGATGTCGCTTAAGGACCGCGGTGTGATGCTGCCGCTGGCGATGGGGCATGAAATCGTGGGCCGGGTCGCGAAGCTCGGCCCGGATGCGGCCGGCGTGGCCGTGGGCGACGTGCGGATCGTGTACCCTTGGCTGGGCTGCGGCCAATGCGACCGCTGCCGGGCGGAGGAAGACAACATGTGCACGGTCGCCAGCCGCAGCCTAGGCGTTTACCAGAACGGCGGCTACGGCACGCACCTCGTGGCGCCGCACCCACGCCACCTGATCGATCCTGGCACGCTCGACCCGGCGGTTGCGGCCACCTACGCCTGCTCCGGCGTCACGGTGTACTCCGCCGTGCGCAAGGTGCTACCGATGCCGCCGACCGAGCCGATCGTGCTGGTCGGCGCCGGCGGGCTGGGCTTGAACGCGATCGAAATCTTAAAAGCCTTGGGACATAAGACGATCGTGGCGGTGGACCTGAGCGCGGAAAAGCTGAAGTCGGCGACAGAAGCAGGTGCCACGTCAGTGGTGGATGCAAGCGCGCCGGGCACAGCAAAGCGCATCCTCGAAGCCTGCGGCGGGCCGGTTATGGCGATCATTGACCTGGTGAACGGCACGGCGACGGCGGCGGTTGCGTTCCAGATCCTGCGGAAAGGCGGCAAGCTGATCCAGGTCGGACTGTTCGGCGGAGAAATGACGCTACCGTTGCCGTTGATGGCGATGCGGGCGTTGACGATCCAAGGGAGCTATGTCGGCAATCCGAAGGAGTTGCGGGAGCTTGTGGCGTTGGCGCAAAACGGCGGCATCACGCCGCTGCCCATCACCTCGGTTCCGCAGTCCAGCGCGACCACCGCCCTGCACCGGCTACGCGACGGGACAGTGACCGGCCGAATCGTCCTGACCGCAGCCTGATCAGGCCAAGCTTTCGTCCTGCATGGCGCGCGGCCGGTTCTGGCTGCGCGCCATGGCGCCGGCTGGCGTATGCGCAGCCATGCGTCGCATGAGCGGCAATGCGTAGCCGAGGCGGCGCACCAGTTCCGCAGTGATCAAGATCTCTGTCCGCATGGAACCGCTATACCACAGCCGATAGGCAGAACCGGTCAAGCCCAGGATACCGCAACGTTCCTGATTCGGTAGGCCAAGAAGATTGGCAAGGCCATCAAGTTCCCGAACCGCCGCTGACACCTGTGCTGGTGTCGTCAATAGCTCTGACATGCTGCATCTCCCCGACCTTGAGAGGCACTGTAACGATATCTTACCGAAATGGAAATCATATTAACGTGTTTGTCACGAAAATTTGTGAGGACGTTACGACATCCGACGCGGATGCAAGGCGGATGAGCTTTCGCCCAAGTCAACATCCCTGCTGCCCATAGGGCGCGCGATCATTCCCAACGGGTCGGCAATCGCCAGAATGCCCCCCTCGCCGGGGTTGCCAGACGGAACGCCGCGCGCGCTGTTGAAAGGTCCGGCGGCGGTGCGCAGCAATGCGCCGACGAAGGAGCGGCCCCAGGCCAGCGCGGAGGCGCCCTGGATCGCCGCCCAGCTTTCCTGCCAACGCGCCTGGCGGTCGGCGAGGCTCATGTTCAACGCCGTGTCCAAAGCGTCCGCGACCTCATCGGCGTCATGCGGATTGACGATCAGCGCCGAGCCAAGCTGCCTCGCAGCGCCCGCGAAGCGGGACAGGATCAGCACGCCAGGGTCCTGCGGGTCTTGGGCCGCGATGTATTCCTTGGCGACCAGGTTCATCCCGTCCCGCAAAGGCGTCACCAGGCCGACCCGCGCTTCTCGCATGTAGCCGGCGACGGTGCTGCGGGCGCCGGCGCGGGCCACGAGGCGGAGCGGCATCCAGTCGGGTTCGCTGAACTCGCTGTTGACGCTGCCGGCTTCCCGCTCGATCGCGCTGCGCAGGTCCCGGTAGGCGATCACGTCTTTGCGGGACTCCGCAGCGATTTGCAGGAATGTCACGCGGCGCCGCAACTCAGGCCGGGTTTCCAGCAAGCGCCGATACCCGGCGACCCGCTGCAGCAGCCCCTTCGTCGGGTCCATGCGGTCAACCCCGAGCACCAGCCGCTGGCCGCCCAGGCTCCGGCGCAGCCGTTCCGTTGGCGCCGCGCGCCAGGCGTCTTCGGCAATCGCAGCGAAGTCGTGCGCCTCAATCTCGACCGGGAACACACCCAGGCGAACCCGGCGGCCACCAACGTTCAGCCAGCCGTTTGGCATCCGCAGCGCGTCGCCGATGCGGCAGGCGACCTCGGCGAAGTTCTCGACGTCGTTTGCAGTCTGGAAGCCGAGCAGGTCTGCCGCGAGCAGGTCGCGGAGCAGGGCGCCAGCCTCCGGCACGCTGGCCAGCATGTCGGCGGACGGGAACGGGATATGCAGGAAAAATCCGATGGGCGCCCGTACCCCTCTTGAGCGCAGGGCCTGGGGCATTCCCATCAAGTGATAGTCATGGATCCAGATGAGGTCGTCTGCCCGCAGCATGGGCTGCAGCGCCTCCGCCAGCCGCTCGTTCACCTGGCGGTAAATCTGCGCGTTGCGCCGGTCGAACGTCATAAGTTCCGGCATCGAGTGCAGCAACGGCCAGAGCGTGCTGTTGGAGAACTCGTTGTAGTAGCGCTCGTGCTCCTCGGCCGTGAGGTCAACGGTCGCATATTTGACGCGGCCCGATTCCGCCAGACGAACCGGCCCGGGAGCGTCCGAGATGTTGCCGCTCCAGCCGAACCACACGCCGCCTCGCCGCTCCATCAACGCTTCGAGCGCAACGGCAAGGCCGCCGGCCTGCGCGCCCGCTGCCGCCGGCGCGGGGACACGGTTGCTGACGACAACGAGGCGGTTCACCTCAGCTCCATCAAAGCAACTGGCAGCCGACTTAAAGTCCCGGCCAGAGACAGGCGCGTTGTGCTCATGGTTTCCACCTCTCCGTCTAAAATATGCACAAGCTTCCGGTCAACCAGGCTTCGCGGCAATAAAACAGCAGTTTCCCGCCAATTGCCAGCATCCACGAGCGGCTTGTCGGCCGATGGGTCGACGGCCATCGACAGCCGGGTGCCAATCACGATGGCCGAACGGCCCTCATGCACGCGTGCGAACGCCAGGGCATGGTCGGCGAACGGCCCGTCCAAGCGAAGCGGGACGTAGCTGCCCTCCGTGAACAGGCCTGGCGAGCGGGCGCGCAACGCGAGCGTGCGGGCAATGACGGCCTGCTTCACCCGGCCGTCACGCCAGGACGACAGCAGCGAAGCCGGACCCTCCGCCGCTTCCAGGGCTGCCTGCCGCGCCGCGAAATCGACCGGACGCCGGTTGTCGGGATCGACCAGGCTGAAATCCCAGAACTCGGTCCCTTGATACAGGTCCGGGATGCCTGGGCTGGTCAGCCGCAGCAGCGTCTGCGTCAGGCTGTTGATCGCACCCCAGGGCGCGAGGCGGGCGGCAAAACTTGCGAGTTCCCCGGCCATGTTCACGCTGCGCCCAGCGTCGAGCAGGCCCGCCAGGAAAGTGCGGCATGCCCCCTCGTAATCGGTGTCCGGCACGGTCCAACTCGTACGGCGCTTCGCCTCGCGCAGCGCCTTTTCCTGCCAGCCAGCCACCCGGTCCTCGAACTTGGCCAACCCTTCGGTGTCGTCCGGGGCCAGGTCGAGCGGCCAGGCGGCAATCAAGGTCTGGTAAAGCATGATCTCGTCGGCGGCATCCGGCGCCGGGCCGTCGAGGTCGCGCTTGAGGGGGGCGTTGAGCCGCGTCCAGCGTTGCAGTGCTGCCTCCCATTCGACCGGGACTTCACTGAACACGGCAAGCCGGGCGCGGGTGTCCTCGCCGCGCTTGTGGTCATGCGTGGCCGTGGCCAGCAGGGCAAGCGGGACGCGCTTCTGCCGGTCCTTGTTGGCCGCATGGAACGCCGCGGGGCTGAGGCACCACTGCGACGGCTCGCTGCCCACCTCGTTGCGGGACAGCAGGCGGCCGTAGCGGTAGAACGCCGTGTCCTCCACCGACTTCGCCGCGGTCGGCGCCGAGAGCTGCTGGAACTTCACCATTGCTCGGAGCCGTTCCTGCCGCTGCGTGCCTGCGGGCACGTTGCGCAGGCCGGCGCCGGACAGCCACTCGCCCACCAGTTCCAGCAAGGGCCGGTCGGCGACGCGCACCGTGCGGCGCGCCCCGGCCATGGCCCAGTCCATGACACGCTGGTCCGTGGGCGTGATGCCGCCCGGGCCGGCGTAGATGCGATACACGTGGAAGTGCACCAGCAGTTCCGTCAGCGTGTTGCGGATGGCGGTCAGGGTGTAGTCCCGGGTCGTCAGGTTGCGCCGGGCCACCCGGTGCAGCGCCGACGCGGTGACGAACAACTCGCTGCTCAGGTTTTCCCGCAGGATCTGGCGGCGTGCGGGCATCGCCTCGTGATCGAACGCGCCGGGCCGCCCGGTCAGGCCGGTCCACAGCGTCGTGAGCGGCTCCTCGCCCTGGGGATCGTGCAGGACCGCGGCGGCATCGTTCATGAAATCGTAGCCGGTCGTGCCGTCGGTCAGCCAATCGCTCGCCAGGCGTTCGTGCGGTGCCAGGATCTTCTCGATCCACAGCACGACAGGCTCGTCCCGAAGCTCGGCCGGGCGGGAAAGGGCAACGGTCTGCAAACGGCGGCGCAGCTTGCGGCAATAATCGCGCGGGCTGGCCAGGCCATCGACGTGGTCGATGCGCACGCCGTCGATCAGGCCCTCGGCATACAGGCGGAACACGGTGCGGTGCGTAGCCTCGAACACCTCCGGCTGCTCGACCCGTACGCCCGCCAGGCCGTTCACGTCGAAGAACCGGCGCCAGTTGATCTCGTCGGCCGCCGCCCGCCACCAGGCCAAGCGGTAGTGCTGGCGTTCCAACAGGCGGTGCAGGCGGTCCAGCCCACTGGGTGTGTCAATCGTATAGGACCGCAGGCATTCCTCAATCCCCGCGCGGTACACCGGCTCCAACAACTCGTGCCGGGCGGCTTCGGCCTGCTTCCGGGTGGCCTCCCGGCCGCCAGTGCCGAGGTCGGCAAACGCCCGCGCAACCGGTTCCAGCGGGCCGCCCTCGGTCAGCAGGACGGCGGCGTAATCGCGCGGACTGACCGGGAAGCGATGGTCGTAATAGCCGACGAACAGGCGGCCGTCGCGGTCGTCGAAGCGCAGCACCAGTTCCCCGCGCTCCAGGCATTCGCCATAGGAACTGCCGAGGAACGGCGCCAGCATGCGGCCGCGCAGCGACGGGTCGGGCGGGTCCCAGTCGATGTCGAAGTAGTCCGCGTAGGGACTGGCGCGGCCCCATTCCAGCACGTCGAGCCACCAGGCATTGTCGTTGCCGCCGACGCCCATGTGGTTCGGCACGATGTCGAGGATCAGCCCCATCCCCTGCGCGCGCAGCGCCGATACGAGCCGGCGCAGCGCCTCCTCCCCGCCCAGCTCCGGGTTGATCGTGTTGTGGTCCACGATGTCGTAGCCATGGGTCGATCCGGCGCGCGCCGTCAGCAGCGGGGACGCATACAGGTGGCTGATGCCCAGCCGGGCATAGTACGGCACCAGGGCCGTCGCGTGATCCAGGGTGAAGTCGCGGTGGAATTGCAGGCGGGCGGTGGCGGAAAGGGGCTTCATTTGGGCTTTCTGGCATCGGCAAGCCCGGCAAGCCGGGTGGTCACCGCGGGGGTGTCAAGCAAGGCGCTCGCCGGGCCGGGAAGGCGGCGGCGCCAGTTCGGGTGCTCGTCGAGCGTGCCCGGCAGGTTCGGCTGCTCGGTCAAAGCGAGGGCATCCTCAAGCGGCAGCACCGCCAGGCCGCAGGCAGCGCCGCCGATATGGCGCGCGGCGGCGTCGGCGATCCGGTCCGACTGGTCCGGAGCCGGCAGGTCCGCCTCCGCCGCGCCGCTGTCGAGCATGGTGTCCCACAGCGCCGCACGGTCGCGCGCGCGCAGGTGCTGCTCGTGCTGCTGGTTCGCCTCGTCGCCCAGCAGCCCGAGCTGGCCCCGCACATTCAGGTCGTGCCCGGCCCACCAGCCCGCCACGGTCGGCAGGTCATGCGTGCTGGTCATCGCCGTGGCGCCTTTGGTCCAGATACGCGGCGAGGTGAACCGGTCATGGTGCTTTTCGAACCACAGGACGCGCATGCCGAGCATGCCCGCCTTCTCAAGCCGGTCCTGGAACCCGTCCGGGATGGTGCCGAGGTCTTCGGCCAGCACGATGGCGCGATGACGGTGCGACTCAAGCGCGATCAGCCGCAGCATGTCGTCGATGGGGAACGAGATGTAGGCGCCGTCCGCCGCCGAGCCGCCGTCCGGCACCACCCAAAGCCGGGCGAGGCCCAGCGCATGGTCGATGCGGACCCCGCCGGCGTGCCGCATCGTGCTGCGCAGCATTTCCAGGTAGGCGCCGAACCCGTTCAACACGAGGCCGCGTGGCGAGAACGCCGCCAGGCCCCAACTCTGGCCCTGGGGGCTGAGCAGGTCCGGCGGCGCCCCGACCGAAAGGCCGAGCAGGGTTTCCGCCTGCCGGCTCCAGCAATGGCTGCCGCCGGAATCGGCGCCAACCGCGAGGTCGGCCACCAGGCCGATCGGCATGCCGGCGTCGCGCGCAGTCTGCTGCGCCGCCGCCATGCTGAGGTTGGCTTGCCACTGCATGAAGGCATGGAAAGCGACCTCTGTCGCATGGGCGGCGGCAAACTCGGCGACGGCCGGGTTGTCGGGCTTGCGGTATTGCTCGGGCCAGTCCCGCCAGTGCCAACGGGCCGGGTCGGCGTGGAAATGGTGGGCGTGCAGCGCCTCGAACCTGGCATGGGTTTCCAGCGTGTCGCCTTGCTGGGCGCGGTAGGCCGCCAACTCGGCCAGGGTTGCGGGGGAGGCCGCATCGAACAGGGCGCGAAGGGCGGCAAGGCGCTTGCGCGCGGCAACGGGCCAATCGACGAAGTCGGCCGTCTCAAGCCGCCGGGTCTCGGCGTCCGGCGGCACGTCGAGCCTTGTGTGCAGCACGTTCAGCAGCATGCGGCTGGACGGCGAATAGGGGCTGAAGCGGTCGGGATCGGCGGAGAACTGCGCATGGACCGGACTGATGGCGACACCGGCGGCCCCATGCGCGGCGGCGGGGCCGATCAGATCCTGCAGCGCGCCGAAGTCTCCAAGGCCGGCGTCCCCAGGACGGCGCAGCGCATAAAGCTGCGCCGCCAAGACCCAAGGCCGGGCACCTGGGGCCGCGTCCTCGATGCCGAAACAGCGTCGCGGCGCCACCGCCAGCACCGTTTCCTGTGCGCCCAGGGTCAGCCGGTGATACCCGGGCGCGTCGACTGCCGGCAGCACGGCGCCGCCGTGGTCCTCGGCCGCGCCCTCGCGCAACGTCCCGTCCTCCAGAACCAGTCGGAAAGGGGCCGGTGCCACGGTAAGCGCGACGGGCTGCCCGGCCTCTGCCGTCACCAGGGGCGGCAGGGTCGAGGAGCCTTTATCGACGGCAGCGAGGCTTGCCTCCAGGTCGGATGCCGTTTCGGACGGCAAGCCGAGCGCCGCGAGCACGGCGTGCAGCGTCTGCGGCGCGACGTCGTGCCAGTCGCCATGCACGTCCTTCCAGCGCGGCGCGACGCCGGCGTGCTCGGCAAGGCGGAGCAGCGGGTCGTCGCTCATCCCGACGTGACCTGCACGACGATGCTGCCGGGCGGCATCGCGGCGGGTTCCGTGCCGGGCGGATGGGCGAACACGGCGCCGGCCGCCGGCACCCCGGACGACGCCGCTTCGTATCCAAGGTTCAGGGTGATCGCCAGGCGCTGGCCGGTTCCCAGCCGCCATTCGGCCTGCACGGCGCCTGTGCCCAGCACCTCCACCTTCAGGCTGCGGCAGCCTGGGATTCCTGGCACGACATGCTTGTGCCGCAGCGCGAGCAGCTCCTGCACGAAGGCGAACATGGCGGGATCGGCCTTGTCGGCCACCGAGGCGTCGAAGGTCGAGGGCGCGTTGGGGTCTGGGATCGCCGCGCGCCGCGCCTCGTCCTGGAAGGCCGCGAAATGCTTGAACTCGGCGCGCCGCCCTTCCCGCACCAGCTTGGCGAGGTCATCGTTGTGGCTGGTGAAGAACAGGAACGGGTTGCGGGCGGCGTACTCCTCGCCCATGAACAGCATGGGCACGAACGGGCACAACAGCAGCAGCGCGGTGGCGGAGCGCAGGGCCTGCGGGTCGGCCAAGGTCGTCAGCCGGTCACCCATCGCGCGGTTGCCGATCTGGTCATGGTTCTGCAGGCACACGACGAAGGCCGTCGTCGGCAGGTGCCCGCTCGGCTCGCCGCGCGGACGTCCAAGATGCGGGGAAATCTGGCCCTGGTAGGCGAAGCCGTTGGCCAGGCAGTCCGCCAGGAGCGAGGTCGCGTCCTGGAAATCCTCGTAGTAGCCTTCGCTTTCCCCGGTCAGCAGGACGTGCATGCAGTGGTGGAAGTCATCTGCCCATTGCGCGTCGAAGCCCTCCGCCTTGGGACTGGCGCGCAGCAGGGCCGCGCGGTTGTTCTCGTGCTCCAACACCAGGTGCACCTGCCGGCCTGGCTCGACTGTTGCCCGGATCGTGTGGGCGAGGTCGCGCAGGAAGCTTTCCTCGGAGATGGCGTGCACCGCGTCGAAGCGCAGGCCGTCGAACCGATACTCCATCAGCCAATACAGCGCGTTCTGGGTGAAGTAGTCGCAGACCTCCGGCCGCCGGAAGTCGATGGCCGCACCCCAGGGCGTGCTGATGTCCTCGCGGAAGAACGGCTTCGCGTAGGCGTGCAGGTAAGCGCCGTCGGGCCCGAAATGGTTGTACACCACGTCGAGCATCACCATTAGCCCAAGGCCGTGCGCGTCGTCGATCAGCGCCTTCAGCTCGGCCGGGGTCCCGTAGGCGGTGTCCGGCGCGAAGGGGAGCACGCCGTCGTAGCCCCAGTTGCGGCCGCCCGGGAAGTCGGCGATCGGCATGATCTCGATGGCGGTGACGCCGAGCTTTTGCAGCTCCGGCAGGCGCTGCCGGATGCCGGAGAAGCCCCCCATGGCACCGGCATGCGCCTCGTATACCACTGCCTCATGCCAGGGCCGGCCCTGCCAGCCGGTGTTGCGCCAATCGTAGCTGTTGGGATCGACGACGACGCTCGGGTCGTGCACGTCCGGCGCCTGCAGCCGGGACGCCGGGTCCGGGACGGCCAGGCCGTCTGCCAAGCGATACCGGTATCGCGTGCCCGGCGGCGCCGTAGGCGTCGCCTCGTGCCAGCCCCCTTCCGAGGCCCGCATCGGCTGCGGGGCCTGCCCGTCGATGTCGAGGGAGACCGCCTTGCTCGACGGCGCCCACAGCCGGAAGCGGGTTCGGCCGTCCGGAAGCAGCGTCGCGCCGAACGGGAGGGGGTGGGTGTGGTGCATGGATCATGCCTGCAGGATAAGCGTTGCCAAGGGCGGCAGTGTCAGGGAAAGCGAAGCGGGGTGCCCATGCGACGGCACGGGATCAGCTTGTAACGCGCCGCCGTTGCCAACGTTCGATCCGCCGTAGCCCGATGCGTCGGTATTCAGCACCTCCTTCCACGCGCCCCCGTGCGGCACGCCGACGCGGTACTCGTGCCGCGGCACCGGGGTGAAGTTGCAGATGACCAGCGCCGCCGGGCCGCCATCGGTCGGCAGCCGGAGGTAGGCGAACACCGAATTGGCGCTGTCGCCTACCACGACCCATTGGAAGCCGCTGGGATCGCAGTCGCCCTGGTGCAGCGCGGGCATACGGCGATAGGCTCCGTTCAGGTCACGCAGCAGCGCCTGCATCCCGGCGTTCGGCGCGTGGTCCAGCAGGTCCCAGTCCAGGCCGGTGTCGTGGTTCCATTCCCGGTCCTGGGCGAACTCGCCGCCCATGAACAGCAGCTTCTTGCCGGGGTAGGTCCACATGAAGGCGAAGTAGGCGCGCAGGTTGGCGAACTTCTGCCAGGGGTCGCCGGGCATCTTCCGGATGAGCGAGCCTTTGCCATAGACGACCTCGTCATGCGACAGCGGCAGGGTGAAGCGCTCGGAGAAGGCATAGACCAAGCCGAAGGTGATCTCGTCGTGGTGGTAGCGGCGGTTGATCGGATCTTCCTGCATGTAGTGCAGGGTGTCATGCATCCAGCCCATGTTCCACTTGAAGTCAAAGCCGAGGCCGCCCTCGTCGGCCCGCCGGGTGACGCCGGGCCAGGCGGTGCTTTCCTCGGCGATCAGCAGTGCGCCGGGGCAGCGCTCGTTGACGGCACGGCTGAGTTCCTGCAGGAATGCCACCGATTCCAGGTTCTCCCGCCCGCCATACTTGTTCGGCACCCATTCGCCGGGATTGCGGCTGTAGTCGCGGTACAGCATGGAGGCGACGGCATCCACGCGCAGCCCGTCCGCATGGTAGTGCTCCAGCCAGAACAGCGCGCTGGCGATCAGGAAGCCGCGCACCTCGTTGCGGCCGAGGTTGAAGATGTAGGTGTTCCAGTCCTGGTGGAAGCCCTCGCGCGGGTCGCCGTGCTCGTAGAGCGGCGTGCCGTCGAAGCGGGCAAGGCCGTGCGGGTCGGTCGGGAAATGCGCCGGCACCCAGTCCAGGATGACCCCGATGCCCATCAGGTGGCAGCGGTCCACGAAGCTGGCGAAGGCCTCGGGCGGACCCAGGCGGGAGCTTGGCGCGAACTGGCCGAGCGGCTGGTAGCCCCAGGAGCCGCCGAACGGGTGCTCCATGATCGGCAGCAGCTCGATGTGGGTGAAGCCCATGCCGGCGCAGTATGGGGCCAGGCGGTCGGCCAGCGCCGCCCATCCGGCGCCGCCCTCAAGCGCCGCAGGCAGCCAAGAGGCGGCGTGGACCTCATAGGTCGAGATCGGTGCGGCCGGGGATTGCGCCGCTGCCCGGCGCTGCATCCAGGCCGCGTCAGTCCAGCGCCACTCCGCAGCCGTCGCGACGATCGAGCCGGTCCGGGGCGGAAGCTCGGCCGCCCAGGCGACCGGGTCGGCCTTTTGCGGCAGCATCTCGCCGCCTGGGCCAAGCAGCTCGTACTTGTAGACCGCCCCGGCCCCGATGCCCGGGACGAACAGGTCCCAGACGCCGGCGCCGACATGCCGGCGCATCGGATGGCGGCGGCCGTCCCAGAAGTTGAAGTCGCCCACCACCGAGACGCGGCTCGCATTCGGCGCCCAAACGGCGAAGCGCACGCCGGCGACGCCGCCCATCTCCGCCGGGTGCGCGCCGAGGACATGGCCGAGTTCCCGGTGCCGGCCCTCGCCCAGCAGATGCAGGTCGAGCGGCCCGAGCGTCGGCGGGAAGGCGTAGGCGTCGGCTGTCCGGTACGGGCCGAGCAGCGTATCGAACCGCAGGTCGTAGGACACGCGCTCCGGGATGGTGCCGGCCCAGAACCCGTCAGGGTGGAGGCGCTGGAGAGTGCCGAGGACTTGGCCGCCCACGCGATCAATCACCGCAGCGCCGCTGGCGCCCGGCAGGAACGCCCGGATGCTGCACCCCCCCGCGCTGTCATGCGGGCCGAGCACCGCGAAGGGATCGCCATGCCGGCCCTGGACGATCGCCTCGACCGCGCCCGCATCCGGCATGCTCATGCCGCCGACTCCAAGGAAAGCAGCCGCTCGGCGATCCGGTACAGGCCGCCCAGGGGGATGCCGATCCAGGTCGGGCGGTTCGCCGCTTCGTACTTGATTTCGTACGCAGCCTTTTCGAGCAGGAACAGGTCGAGCAGCGACGGCTCCGCCTCAGGCGGCACCCAGCGCGGCTCGGCGGCGGCGAGCACGGCGCCGTAAGCTTCCAGGAACGACGCGGAGGCACGCTCCCGGAACTGCTGCAGGATAGCCTGGCGCCGCTCCGTGGCCGTTTCCGACGCTGCCACCCGACCGGGCGCCGCCGCGGCAGCGGCGTAGTCGAAGGAGCGCAGCAGCCCCGCCACGTCCCGCAACGGGCACGACTTGGCCCGGCGCTGCTCCATTGCGCGCGCCGGCTCCCCCTCGAAGTCGATGATGTAGGCGTCGCCTTGCACGACCAGCACCTGCCCCAGGTGGAAGTCGCCGTGCACCCGGGTGTTCAGCGCGCCCCGGCCCTGCTGCGCCAGGCGGCCGGCGGCTTGGGACAGCGCCTCCGCATGCTCCAGCAGGGTTGCGGCCTGATGGGCGGCGGTCGCGTCCGGCCATTCGTTCACGTCACGCAGCATCCCTACCGCGCTCTCGATCTGCTCGACGGCGCCAGCGGCCCATCCGGCGAGGATCGCGTCATCGACCGGCTCCGGACGGAACTCGGGCCGTTCCGTCGGCTGCGACAGTGCTGCGTGCAGCTCGCCGAGCCGGGTGCCGATGTTGCGGGCGAACACCTCGTAAGCGGCGAAGATGTCGGTGGCCTCGGCCTCCGCGTCCCGCCCGCCCATCGCCGGCCCGACCAGCGCCGCCTCCTCGACCACGCGGGCGAGGTAGTCGAGCGTGTAGGTCCAGCCGTCGCCCTGGTTGCGGACGAAGCCTTGGGCGAGGCCCACGGTGTGCGGCGTGCCATCGGCACCGACGCGCACGACCTCGCCGAACAGCGGCGCCGTGTTGCCGAAGCCGCGTTCGGTCAGGTAGCCGGTCATCTCCGCCTCCGGATGCACCCCGGCCAGCACGCGGCGCACCAGCTTCAGCACCAGCGCATCGCCGACGATGAGGGAGGAGTTGGACTGCTCCGCCGACAGGCGGCGGATCTCGGCGTCATCGGCGAGGGCGAGGTCCGCCATCAACGAAGACGGGACGAAACGCAGCTCGCCGTTATCGAGCGGCACCACGGCGCTGTCTCGCAGGCCGGCGATCATGCCGCGCGTCAAGGCGTCCAAGGCAAAAGCGTCAGTCAAGTAGCCGACCCGCGCGCCCCGGCGCACCCGGGTCAGCGCAAGCTGCTGCGCCAGCGCCCCGGATGTCTCGTCCTCCCATGCGACGCCGAGCGGCAGCACGTAACGCTCGGCGCGGCCGGGCAGGGCGGCCTCGACTTCGGCGAACATGATGCTGCCGCCGGTGCCGGGCATCGGCGCGGCATAGGCCAGGCGCACGCCCTCCAGCCGCTCGGTCTTGGAGGCGAACCAACGGCGCTTGGGCAGGTAGGCTGGCAGGGCCTCCCGTTCCAGCACGGCACGGCCCTGGATGTTGAGGATGTCGGCGAGGCCGGCGCGCATGACCAAGGTAGCGTACTCCGGTAGCGGTTCCGGCGGGGCCGCGTGCCAGGACGGCAACTGCGCGTCGGCGGCCAAAAGGAACCAGAAGAAGCCGTAGGGTGGCAGGGTGAGCAGGTAGGTGAGCTGCCCGACCGGCGGGAACACAGAGCCGCCGACGATGTCGACCGGCACCCGCCCGGCAAAAGCCGACAGGTCCAGTTCAACCGCCTGGGCGGTGCGCGACAGGTTGCTGACGCATAGGATGGTCTCGGTGTGCCCGTCCTCCGCCGTCCATTCGCGCAAGTAGGCGAGGATCTTGCGGTTGTTGGGATAAAGGAAGCGCTGCGTGCCGCGGCCGAACGCCCGGTGCCGGCGGCGGACCGCCAACATGCGGCGGGTCCAGTTCAGCAAGGAGTGCGGGTTGGCAGCCTGCGCCTCGACGTTCACCGCCTGGAAGCCGGAGTTGGCGTCCATGATCGGCGGCAGCACGAGCTGCGCCGGGTCGGCGCGGGAGAAGCCGCCGTTGCGGTCCATCGACCACTGCATCGGCGTGCGCCCGCCGGCCCGGGCGCCCAGGGAGATGTTGTCGCCCCTGCCGCTCTCGTCGCCGTAGTAGATGACGGGCGTGCCGGGCATGGACAGCAGAAGGCCGTTCATCAGCTCGATGCGGCGCCGGTCGTGTTCCAGCAGCGGCGCCAGGCGGCGGCGGATGCCAAGGTTGATGCGGGCGCGGCGGTCGGCGGCGTAGGTGTTCCACAGGTAGTCGCGCTCGCCCGAGGTCACCATCTCAAGCGTCAGCTCGTCGTGGTTGCGCAGGAACACCGCCCATTGGCAGTTGGCGGGGATTTCCGGGGTCTGCCGCATGATGTCGGTGATCGGAAAGCGGTCCTCCCGCGCGATGGCCATGTACATGCGCGGCATCAGCGGGAAGTGGAACGACATGTGGCACTCGTCGCCCTCGCCGAAGTACTGCTGGGCGTCTTCCGGCCACTGGTTGGCCTCGGCCAGCAGCATGCGGCCCGGCGCGTAGCGGTCCAGCTCGGCGCGGATTTGCTTGAGGACCGCGTGGGTCTCAGCCAGGTTCTCGTTGTTGGTCCCCTCGCGCTCGACCAGGTAAGGCACCGCGTCGAGGCGCAGGCCGTCGATGCCGAGATCCAGCCAGAACCGCATGATGGAGAACACGTCCTCCAGCACGGCCGGGTTGTCGAAGTTGAGGTCGGGCTGGTGAGAGTAGAACCGGTGCCAGTAGTACGCGCCGGCCACCGGGTCCCAGGTCCAGTTGCTGGTCTCGCTGTCGATGAAGATGATACGGGTGCCTGCGTACCTCTCGTCGCTGTCGGACCAGACGTAGCGCTCGCGCTCCGGGCTGCCCGGCGGCGCCAGGCGGGCCGCCTGGAACCACGGGTGCTGGTCGGAGGTGTGGTTGATCACCAGCTCGGTGATGACCCGCAGCCCACGGCTGTGTGCCGCCTCGATGAACCGCCGCACGTCATCCAGGTTGCCGTAATCCGCGTGTACGCCTTGGTAGTCCGCGATGTCGTAGCCGTCGTCGCGCCGGGGCGAGGGATAGAACGGCAGCATCCAGATCGCGGTCACGCCCAGCTCCGCGACGTAATCGAGCTTTTCCAGCAAGCCGCGGAAATCGCCGACGCCGTCGTTGTTGGCGTCAAAGAACGATTTGAGATGGAGCTGGTAGATGATCGCGTCCTTGTACCAAGACGGGTCCTCGATGGCGGGCAAGGTCTGGGCGGGCACGGAA